>NZ_JAOPWR010000409.1 GCF_025965585.1 Pseudonocardia sp. | reverse complement strand
AGAGCCCCAACATCTTCTTCGCCGACGTCATGGACCACGACGACGCGTTCCTGGACAAGGCGATCGAGGGCTTCGTGCTCTTCGCGTTCAACAAGGGCGAGGTCTGCACCGCCCCGTCGCGGGCGCTCGTGCACGCCGACATCTACGACGAGTTCATGAAGCGCGCGCTCGCCCGGATCGCCGCCATCCGGCAGGGCGACCCGCTCGACACCGACACCCAGCTCGGCCCGCAGGTCTCGGTGCAGCAGATCGACAAGATCGCTTCCTACGTCGAGATCGGCCGCAACGAGGGCGCCGAGGTGCTCATCGGCGGCGAGCGCGCGACCGTGGCCCCCGAGCTCGCGGGCGGCAACTACTTCCAGCCGACGGTGCTCAAGGGGGACAACAAGATGCGGGTGTTCCAGGAAGAGATCTTCGGGCCCGTCCTCGCCGTCACCACGTTCACCGACGACGACGACGCGCTGGCGATCGCGAACGACACCCTCTACGGCCTCGGCGCGGGCGTCTGGACGCGCAACGGCTCCCGCGCCTACAAGATGGGCCGCGGCATCAAGGCCGGGCGGGTGTGGACGAACTGCTACCACCAGTACCCCGCGGGGGCGGCGTTCGGCGGTTACAAGATCTCCGGCGTCGGCCGCGAGAACCACCTGATGATGCTGGACCACTACAGCCAGACCAAGAACCTGCTGGTCAGCTACAGCGACGCCCCGCTCGGGCTGTTCTGAGCCGGTGACCATCCCAGACACGGGGCGGATCACGGCCACCCCGGCGGCCCGCACGGCGATCAGCCGTCTGCGCGCCGCCCGGGGCGCGCCGGTCATGTTCGTGCAGTCCGGCGGGTGCTGCGCGGGCAGCACCCCGATGTGCCTGCCCGAGGGCGAGCTGATCGTCGGCGCGGGCGACGTCCTGCTGGGCGAGATCGACGGCTGCCCGTTCTACATCGACGACGCCCTCGACGCCGCGTGGCGCCGCGGCACCCACGTGCTCGACGTCGCCCCCGGCAACCCCGAGGGCTTCTCACTCCCCGCCGGCGACGGCCTGCGTTTCGTCACCGCTCCACTCCACCCGACCGATCGGAGCACCTCATGAGAGCCGCCGTCGTCACCGACTTCCACGCCCCGCTGCAGATCCAGGACCTGCCCGTGCCGGAGCCCGGCCCGGGCCAGGTACTGGTGCGCATCGAGGCCACCGGCCTGTGCCACACCGACATCCACGCCGCCCACGGTGACTGGCCGATCACCCCGACCCCGCCGTTCATCCCCGGACACGAGGGCATCGGCCGGATCGAGAAGCTGGGCGACGGGGTGAGCTCGCGCGCGGTCGGCGACCGGGTCGCCATCGCCTGGCTCGCCTACGCCTGCGGGGAGTGCCGCCACTGCATCGGCGGCTGGGAGACGCTGTGCGCGCGCCAGCAGACCTCCGGCTACTCGATCGACGGCACCTTCGCCGAGTACACCGTCGTCGCGGCGGCCTTCGCGACCCCGGTGCCCGACGCCATCTGCGCGCTCGAGGCGGCCCCACTGACCTGCGCGGGCGTCACCACCTACAAGGCCATCAAGGTCGCGCGGGTGGCCCCGGCCGAGACCGTGGCCATCTTCGGGATCGGCGGGTTGGGACACCTCGCGCTGCAGTACGCGCGCATCGCCGGCGGGTTCGTCATCGGCGTCGACATCACCGAGGAGAAGCTCGCCATGGCCACCGAGCTCGGCGCCGACCACGTGGTCAACGCCCACGCCGGTGACCCGGTCGCGGCGATCCAGGCGCTCGGCGGCGTCGACGTCGCCGTGGCGCTCGCCGCGTCGCCGGAGGCGTTCGACCAGGCCTACCGGTCGCTGCGGCCCGGTGGCCGGCTGGTGTGCGTCGCGATGCCCGCCGACAACGCGGCGATCAGCCTGCCGATCTTCGACACCGTCATCGGCGGGAAGTCCGTGATCGGCTCCATCGTCGGCACCCGCAACGACCTCGCCGACGTCTTCGCCCTGCACGCTGCGGGGCGCACCTCGGTGGTCACGGTCGGCCGCAAGCTCGACGAGGTCAACGACTCCATCGCCGACGTCCTCGCCGGCCGGGTGCCCGCCCGCGTGGTGTTCGAGCTGTGACCACCCCGGGCCCGGCCGTCGGCGTGCTGCGGGAGACCGCGGCGGGGGAGCGGCGCGTCGCCCTGACCCCGGACGGCGTGACCCGCCTGCTGAAGGTGGGCGCCACCGTGGCGGTGGAGGCGGGTGCGGGCGGTTCCGCGTGGTTCCCCGACGCCGCCTACGCCGCGGCCGGGGCCCGGGTGGTCGACCGGCACACGCTCGGGGCCACGTGCGACGTGCTGGTGTGCGTCCACGCCCCGGCCGACCGCGGTGAGCTGCAGGAGGGCCAGATCCTGCTCGGACTGCTCGCGCCGCTCACCGATCCACAGCTGGCCCGCGAGCTCGCCGAGGCCAAGGTGACCGCGATCAGTCTCGATGGGTTGCCGCGCACGCTGAGCAGTGCTCAGTCGGTGGACGTCCTGACCTCGCAGGCCAACGTGGCCGGCTACAAGGCTGCGCTGGTCGCGGCCGACACGTTCGGCGGGTTCTTCCCGATGCTGATGACCGCCGCCGGGACGGTCCGTCCGGCCGCGGTGCTCGTCGTCGGCGCCGGGGTGGCCGGGCTGCAGGCCATCGGCACCGCGCGCCGGCTCGGTGCCGTGGTCACCGGCTACGACGTGCGCGACGCCGCCCGCGCCGACGTCGCCTCCACCGGTGCGACCTTCCTGGACCTGGGCCTGGTCTCGGCCGCCGGGGAGGGTGGGTACGCCCGCGAGCTCACCGATGCCGAGCACACCGCCCAGCAGGACGCCATGGTCCACGCCGTCGGCACCTTCGACGTCGTGATCACCACGGCTCAGGTGCCGGGGCGGCGCCCGCCCGTGCTCGTGTCCGCGGCCGCGGTCGCCGGGATGCGCCCGGGATCGGTGGTGGTGGATCTCGCGGCCGGCCCGCTCGGCGGCAACGTCGAGGGCACCGTGGCGGACACCACTGTGATCACGGCGGGCGGCGTGACGCTGGTCGGGGCGGGCAACCTGCCCTCGGCCATGCCCCAGGCCGCGTCCACCGCGTACTCGCGCAACGTCGCCGCACTGCTCGCCCACCTCGTCCACGACGGGCAGGTGCAGCTCGACCAGGGCGACCTCATCACCGCGGGTGTGCTCGTCACCCGTGACGGTGCGGTCGTCCATCCCGCCGTGCTGGCCCTCACCCAGGAAGACCCCTCATGACGCCCCTGCTCTTCGCCGACATCACGATCTTCGTGCTGAGCCTGCTCGTCGGCTTCGAGATCATCAGCAAGGTCCCCGCCACGCTGCACACCCCGCTGATGTCAGGATCCAACGCCGTGCACGGTGTCGTGGTCGTGGGTGTGATGGTCCTGGCTGCGGTCGTGAACAGCCCGCTGGGGTACGTCCTGCTGCTGGTGGCGGCCGCGTTCGCCGCGATGAACGTCGTCGGCGGCTACGTCGTGACCGACCGGATGCTGGAGATGTTCCGGGCCCGCCCGGCCCGCATCGAGCCGAAGGCGGACGAGCGATGACCGGCTTCGACACCGGGGTGCACGTCGTCTACCTCGCCGCGGCGGTGTGCTTCGTGCTGGGCCTGCACCGGATGACCTCGCCGGCCACGGCACGGCGTGGCAACCAGCTCTCGGCGGCGGGCATGGCCGCCGCCGTCGTCACCACCGTCGTGCTGCTGGCCCACGACCGGGTCATCACCGTCACCGGCGTGATCGTGCTGGCGGTCGGCCTGGCCGTCGGGGCCACGGCCGGGCTGCTCACGGCCCGCCGCGTGAAGATGACGGCGATGCCGCAGCTGGTGAGCATCTTCAACGCCGTCGGCGGCGGCGCGGCGGCGCTCATCGCCTTCAGCGACGCGATCGGGCACGTCGGCTCCGTCGCGCTGGCCGACCAGCCCGTCAGCACCACGCTGACCACCGCGCTGGACCTGCTCATCGGCGGCATCACGTTCTCCGGGTCGCTCGTCGCCGGCGCCAAGCTCGCCGGGACGATCCCCGGCCGCCCGCTCACGTTCCCCGGGGCACGGGTGCTGAACCTGCTGCTCGCCGTGATCGCGCTGGCGGCCGCACTGGTCTACACGACCGGTCACGGCGGTGTTCCCCTGCTCGCCGTGCTCACCGTGGCCGCGCTGGGGCTCGGGGTGCTCGCCACCCTGCCGATCGGGGGCGCCGACATGCCGGTGGTGATCTCGCTGCTCAACGCGTTCACCGGCACCGCCGTCGCGATGGCCGGCTTCGTCATCGACAGCACCCCGCTGATCATCGCCGGCGCGCTCGTCGGCGCCGCGGGAGGCATCCTCACGAAGCTGATGGCCGACGCGATGAACCGCTCGCTGCTCAACATCGTCGCGGGCGGCTTCGGCACGGGGGACGAACCGGCCGGCGCCTCGCCGGCCGCCGGGTCGGGCACGGTGCGCGAGGTGACCGTCGACGACGCCGCGTTGCAGCTCGCCTACTCCCACAAGGTTGTCATCGTGCCCGGCTACGGGCTGGCCGCCGCACAGGGCCAGCACGAGCTCGTCGAGCTCGCGCAGGCGCTCACCGACCACGGCGTGGACGTCAGCTACGGGATCCACCCCGTCGCCGGCCGGATGCCCGGCCACATGAACGTGCTGCTCGCCGAGGCCAACGCCCCCTACACCCAGCTCAAGGACCTCGAGGAAATCAACCCGCAGTTCGCCAGCACCGACGTCGTGCTCGTCGTCGGCGCCAACGACGTCACCAACCCGGCCGCCCGCCGCCCCGGCAACGCCGTGTCGGGCATGCCGATCCTCGACGTCGACAAGGCCACGAGCGTCATCGTGATCAAGCGGTCGCTCGGCCACGGTTACGCGGGTGTCGACAACGAGCTCTACCCCGACCCGAAGACGGCGATGCTCTTCGGCGACGCCAAGGCGGAGCTGGGCGCGCTGCTCGCCGGCCTGCACTCCTACGTATGACCGCACATCCCGAAGTACCAACTATGAACGAGGAGCAGCACATGGCCACGGTGGTCGTCGGAGTCGACGGTTCGGACGGTGCGCAGGACGCCCTGCGGTTCGCCGTGGAGGAGGCGCGGCTGCGCGGCGCCGTCGTGCGGGCCGTCATGACCTGGGACCTCGAGACACTGGCCTACACCGCAGGGGCGTGGGGGCCGATGGTCGATCCGACCGGGGTCGAGGAGAGTACCCGGGCCGCACTGGACGCGGCGGTGGACAAGGCCGAGGCGGACGGTGCCGCGACGATCGAGCGGGTGGTGGCCAACGGTCCGCCCGCGCGGGTGCTGGTCGAGCAGGCCCGCGGGGCCGACATGCTCGTCGTCGGGTCCCGTGGCCACGGCGGCTTCGCCGGGCTCCTGCTCGGCTCGGTGGGCCAGCAGTGCGCCCAGCACGCGCCGTGCCCGGTCACCATCGTGCACAACAGGTAAACACAGTCGACACAAGCGTGCCGTCCGGCCCTGGCCCAGTAGAGTGAGTTGCGTTGCTCCGGCCCTCGGCGACAACCCCTGTTGTGGCCGCCATCGGCCCGGCCGGGGTGCAGCTGGGCTCCACCACCCGTTATGTGCTCGCCGGTGTCCGGCTCGCGCTGGGCTGGGTGTTCCTCTGGGCCTTCCTGGACAAGCTGTTCGGGCTGGGGCACGACACCACCGCGGCCAAGTCGTGGCTGAACGGGGGAGCCCCACGAAGGGCTTCCTCGGCTCGTCGAAGGGCCCGTTCGCGGACCTCTTCCACGCCATCGCCGGCAACGGGGTGGTCGACGTGCTGTTCATGGCCGCGATGCTGGCCCTGGGGGTGGGGCTGGTGCTCGGGATCGGGATGCGCCTGGTCGCCGTGGTCGGGGCGCTGGTGACGGTCCTGATGTGGGCGGCCGTGCTGCCTCCGGCGAGCAACCCGTTCATGGACGACCACCTCGTCTACGCGGGTGTCCTGGTGCTGCTGGCGTTGCTGGGGGCGGGGAACACGCTGGGTCTGGGCCGTGTCTGGTCGGCCACACCTGTGGTGCGTCGCGCCCGTTGGCTGGCCTGAGCGGGTCGTTGGGCTCTACGCGCGGTGATCGTCGACGACGACGCTGACGCCATGAGCAGAACGACGATGACGGTAGCGGCAGCGTCAGCGGCGGTGGCCGTGCTGGCCCTGGCCGTGTGCGGCACCGGAACCGTCGGCGGTGGCTGGCGCGCTGTTCCCGGGAGCGGACGGGCGGGTGGACGAGACCGGGGTGGTGGGCGAGGGGGCCGCGAGCTGTGCGGCCGACGGTGGGGAGGGGATCGCCGGCGGCGCGGTCGGCTGGACTGCCGCCCGCCGCTACGAGCTGGTGTGCGACCTGGCAACCACTACGCCGATGGGGATGCGCCAGGAGCTCGACGTCACCGCCGGGCAGAGCGGCGATTCCGACCGGGGCGTGACTGGTACCGCCGAACCGTCAGCGGGTTCCGTTCCGGACCATGCGCATCACCTCGGCGAAGCGTTCCGGCTGCTCGAAGGCGGGACGGTGGCCCGCCTGTGGCATCTCTGTCCAGACCTTGGCGGGGGCTTGAAGGGCGTCGAACCACTCCCGCGCCGGAACGGCGCGGCCACGCGCTTCGTGCTCGCCCTCCACAAGGTGAACCGGCACCTGCAGCCGGGGAACCTGGCTACGGAAGTCGATGCCCTGCAGCGAGGGGTAGAGCGCTGCGAACGAGTCGAGGAACGAGGGGATGGCCCTGACCTTCTGCACGAGGTCGTACTCCGATACGAGCACGTTCGCCGGCAGCTCACCCGCTGCGGCGTAGGCGGGTACGCGGGGGTAGTCGTTCCACTCCCGCTCGTAGGTCAGCGCTGCCTCGTACGGGAAGACGCTCGCGTAGGGTGGCGGGCCGTTGCGGCGCAGGGTGGCGAGCAGCACGTCGTCGCCGGTGCGGGTGGCCCAGGCGATCGTGTCGTCGTAGAACATGCGGTCGGTCGCGACCGGGCTGATCATCTGCCCGGTCCCCACGTAGGCGGCGAACAGCTCCGGGCGCAGCTGGACGGCGCGGACGCCAAGCAGCGTGCCGTAGGAGTTGCCCACCAGGTAAATGCGGGCCTGACCGAACCGGGCGCGCAACTGCTCGGTGAGCTCGATCGTGTCGTCGACGGCGCGGTCGAACGTCAGCGTCGAGGCCGGGTCCAGCGCGCCGTAGGAGGTTCCGGCTCCGCGCGGGTCCCAGGTGGCGACCAGGAAGTCGCGTTCGAGCGGCGCACCGAACAGCCGCATCGCCCCGAGATCGGTGCCGCCGGGCCCGCCCGCCAGGTACAGCAGCACGGGCGCCGTGGTGTCCTGACCACGGAGCATCAGACCCGTGTCGTGGCCGCCGACGTGTGCGGTGGTCAGCTCGGCGATGCCGCCCGGGATCGGCTCCGTGCGGGCCGGCTGGGCGACGTACACCGCACCGGTGACCACCACGGCAGCGAACAGTGCGGCCGACACCCGGCGGATCCCGACCGCCCAGGGCCGTCCGGGGGCGCCGCCGGACCGCCGACGGGCCAGCCCCGCCCCGTACATGACGCCGACAAAGGCGGGCAACCCCAGCAGGAGGCCGTCGAACACCCGGCCGGTGACGAACGCGATGATGCCGTACTGGGTGCCGAGATGGATCCCGTCGACGGCCGGCCCGGCGACGGATATGCGGGCCAGCTCCAGCGCCGCGACGTGCGCCGCCACACCAGAACGACAGCGAGACGCCGACGCAGCACAATTCCCGCGACTGCGCCCAACAGCAACCCGGCGACCATGACCGCGACACCCGGCCAGGCGGACACCGGGCCGCGGGGCATCAGAAGGGCCGAGGCCGTCCCCGTGACCGCGCCCACGGCGACGACCAGACCGGCGGCCCACCCACGGTGGCGCCAGAGGGCGGGCAACGCCCAGAGACGGGCCGTTGCCGTCGTCACGCCCGTTCGCGCCGGTCGTGTCGGCGGACGGCGAACAGGACCATCAGGGCTCCGGCGATCAGACCGATGCCCGCGCCGATGTACTGGCCGATCCACACCCATCGCAGGCCCGGTGCGGTGGCGCCTGCGGACAGGTCGGTAACGACCGGCCTGCTGCCGTCGGCATTCATGACGACAGCGGCCCAGCGGCCTCCGGCGACGGTCCAGGTGAGCTGCTGCGGGCCGGGACCGGCCGCGGAGGCGACCCAGAACGTCTGCTGCGCGGGCGGGGTGGCGGGTGCGCCGCCGGAGAGCGGCTGCTGGACGGCTCCGCTGTCGGTGCGGTACCCGACGACCCGGTCCCGCTCGACGGAGGCGAGGTAGCCGTCCACGGCATCGGCGGGGCCGATCCCGACGAACACCCCGGGACCCGGGGCGGTGGCGTGGATCCGGACGTCGCCCACGAGAGCGCCGACGTTCTGGCTGGTGGCGGCGTTGCTGAGCTCCAGCGGGTCGAAGACCAGGGCGTAGCCGTTCCCGGTGAAGGTCCGGGTGGGGGTGTTGAGGAAACCGTCGGCGTCGCGGCCACCGCGGTCGGCAGCGAGCACGGCGCTCCCGCCGACGGCGGCCCCGATCCCGCCGAGCAGCAGCACCGACCCGATGACGACGGTGACGATCCGTCCGGTCGACCACGTCGGATGCGCGTCGAGTGCGGTCGCCGGAGTCGCGGACGGGGTTGCGAAGGCGGATGCGGTGGGTTCGTTGCCGCCCTGGTCGAGCCGGAACGGTGGGTAGTCGTCGGTCATGAGGGCGGTGTAGGCCACCACGCGCAGCACCCACCGGTGCGTGCCGAGCAGCAGTTCGAACAGGCCGCGGGGGTAGCGACCGGTGAACAGCAGTGCGATGCCGACGACGAGGACGAGCAGGCCGATCAGGCCGCCGGAGGTCCAGCTGCCGTTCGTGGTGCCGGAGTAGGCGGCGTAGCTGCCGCTGCCGACGAAGAAGGCGATGATGAGGTAGTGAGGAACGGCGAGTAACCACTTGACCAGTACGAGCCCGCGGGTGAGGTGTGCGGGGTAGGCGATTTCAAGGGTGGCCGGGTAGCCGGGGGCCGGGCCCAGGGTGAACGGGGGATAGCGGTCGGTGCCCAAGACTCCGTAGCTGTAGTAGCCCACGCGCCAGCTCCAGCGCAGCACGCCCAGGTTGAACTCGAAGATCGAACGCGGGTAGTGGCCGGTGACCAGGATCGCGACTAACGCAACGACGGTGAGCACGGCGAACGCGGCCCACAAGAACGTGAGCACGACCAGGTGCGGCACCACGAGAAGCCACTTCACCAGCCACAACCCCCGGCTGAGCGGCTCATCGAGGCGTGCGGTGACGCGGACGGGACCGCCGCGGCCCGGCCCGGTGCTCGTGGGACCGGCGCTGGCCGGGCTGTCGATCGTGGATGTCACGGTGCCCCCTGGGTGTCGGCCTCCCACCGTCGTCGCGTGTGCGCTCCGGTCAGCAGAGGCGAAAGGCCCCGAACCGGTCGGCGGGGTCCTTCGGCACTGGTCGTTGCGACGTCGCTCCGCGCAGGGTGGCTGCATGGACATCACCGAACGGGATCGCACCCTTCTCGGCGGCCACCCGGCTGAACGGCTCGCCGGTCGGTGGTCGGCGATGTTCGTGGCCGCCATCAGCGCCGCCTACGCCGTGGTCATGGTGGTCGGCTTCGCGTCGATGGGGAACCTGACCGATCCGCTGCCCGACCCCTATCTCGCCGTCGCCGAGGTGCTCATCCTGGTGATGGCGCCGGTGATGGTGGTGCTGATGGCGGCGGTGCACGCGTGCGCGCCGGTCCACCTGCGTATGTTCGGCCTGGTCGCGTTCGGCTGGATGCTCGTGGCGGCCTGCCTGACGATGACCGTGCACGTGGTCCAACTGGTGATGGTGCGCCGGATCGAGCCGGAGTCGGTGCCCGGCTTCGCACGGCTTTTCGACTTCGCGTGGCCGTCGATGCTCTACGCGGTCGACGTGGTCGCGTGGGACCTGCTCCTGGGGTTGTCGCTGGTGTTCGCCGCCGCCGTGTTCACCGGTCCCGGCTATCGCACCGCGCGACTCTGGCTGCTGGTGAGTGGAGTGCTCTGTCTCGTCGGGCTGGTCGGCCCGGCGATCGACGTCATGGCGCTGCGGGGGATCGGGATCCTCGGCTACGTCGTGGCCTTCCCGATCGCCTGCGTCGCGTTGAGCCGGGCGTTCGCGGCCGCCCCGGCGCACGACGTGGTCCCGGCGGGCCGATCGTGACGCTCGTCGAGCCGGCCCGTACCCACCGCGTGGTGCGGATGGTCGGGGCGGTGGTCCTGGCCGGCCACGGGCTCATCCATCTGATGGGGGTGGCCCTGCTGTGGCGGTGGGGCCGGCCCGGCGGGCTGCGCTACGAGGACGTGCACCCGATGGCCGGCTCGGCCGCCGGCCTGGTCGTCGGAGGGCTTTGGCTGCTGGTTACCGTGCTGTTCGTGGCGGCTGCGGCTCTACTGGTCGCCCGGCGGCGGTGGCGCCGTGTTGCGCTCGTTGCCACCGTCGCGTCCTTGGCCGTGCTGGTCCCGTCCGCGTCGGTCGTGGCTGCAGGGATCGCGGTCGATGTCGTCGTGATCGCGGTGCTGGCCGGGTCGTGGATGCGGACGATGCGGCAGTGACCACACTCCCCGAGTGGCATCGGCTGGGGGCAGCCCACGAGCCGCCGCTGCCGTTCGACCCGAACTCCATCGAAGGGCTACCTGGAGCGGCCATCCGATGGCTGAGGCACGCGATCGCGCCCGGCTGCCCGCTCGCCGCGTCGACGGAGCTGACGATGCACGGCACGATCCGCATCGGTGCGTGGCGGCGCTTCACGGCCCGGCAGGTGCTCGCCCCACCCGACGGCTATGTCTGGGCGGCGACCGCGCACGTCCTCGGGATGCCGGTGGTGGGCTACGACCGGCTCGGCTCCGGCACGGCCGCGATGCGATGGCGGCTGCTCGGTCTGATCCCGGTGATGACCGCGCAGGGGCCCGAGATCGCCCGCAGCGCAGCGGGCCGGCTCGCCGCGGAGGTGGTGCTGGCCCCCACGACCTTTCGCGGCGCGACGTGGACGACCGGCGAGCGGCCCGAC
This sequence comes from Pseudonocardia sp., assembly GCF_025965585.1. GTDB lineage: Bacteria > Actinomycetota > Actinomycetes > Mycobacteriales > Pseudonocardiaceae > Pseudonocardia. Next base: position 4,589 of record NZ_JAOPWR010000409.1, on the reverse strand, counting down.
GTCGCGGTCGGCCTCTGGCACGTCGGCGGGGACGAGCAACGGGTCAAGATACACGTCGGGCCGGGGTGGGGAGGTGCGGGACGTGCTCGTCCAGCGCTGGGGGCGCCCGCCCGGCGCTCCCTACGGCCGCTACCCGTTCGGGGTCACCGTTACCGCCGAGCGGACGTTCGGCGGGATCACGATCCCGTCGGAGCTCCGGGCGGGCTGGTGGTGGGGCACCGACCGCCAGGACGAGGGCGAGTTCTTCCGTGCCGAGATCACGGGTGCGGCGTGAGGGCCGCAGGCCGATGGCTCCGCGCTGCCCACACGGTGATCGCCGTGGCCGAGCTGACGAGCCTCTCCTACGTCTGGTGGTGTGCGCTGACCGGCCGCCGTGGCCGGCTGCTTTGGGTCGCGGCCTCCGCGCTGACGGGAGAGGGTGTGGCACTGATGGTCGGGAACGGCGACTGCCCGCTCGGCCCGCTGCAGAAGCGACTGGGCGACCCGGTGCCGCTGTTCGAGCTCGTGCTGCCGCCCCGAGCCGCACGGGCGGCGGTTCCGGTTCTCACCGGCGTCGCCGGGCTGGGGCTCGCGGTCGTCCTGGTGCGCTCGGTGCCGCACATGCCGGTCCGGCCGTGAGATGCCCTGCGTCAACCCTGAGGCTTCGAACGGGCAGGAGACGACATTCTGTGGGTCGTCTGGATCTGCGGCTAGCCTGCGAGCGTGACGATCAGTTGGTCGCAGGCTCTGGCGTGGCGGATGCGCCGACACCTGCTGGAGCCGGTCGGAACGGAGTCGGTCGTGTCGTTCGATGATGATGCCGATCGCCTGGTCGATCGTGGAGCGCGACGACAATGCGGTCCGCAGGTGATCGGAGAGGGTGGCGTCGTCGTAGTGGCGCAGTGCCGCAGTCACCGCGATGGCCGACTGCTCGGCCAGCACCCCGATCAGCCGCCGGTCCTGGGCGCTGAACGCGTGCGGTTCGGTTGCGTAGAGGTTCAGTACTCCGACTGGTTTGTCGGCCACCATCAGCGGTGTCGACAACACCGCGCGGATGCCGTGCCAGATTGCGATAAGTGGGTAGCCGTGCCAGCGGTCCTCGTCGGTCAGGTCCGGCGCGTCGACGATCTCGCCGGTGTGCAGCGCCTGTAGACATGGGCCCTCGTCGTGTTCGTACTGCTTCACGTCGAGCAGCGTCGCCAGAGCATCGGCGGATGCCACGGTGAGGACTCGTCCGTCCTGGGCGAGGGTGATACCACACGTCCTCGCGCCGCCAACGGCTCGGACGGACAGCTCGGCGAGCCCCTGGAGCAACTGTTCGAACGAGTCGGTGGACATCAACAGGCCGGCCAACTCCGAGATCGCCGAAGCGGTGTCTGGATCGGAAGGATGTGTCATGCGGATCAGCGACCTGCCCGGACGTTCCGCTCGCGGACGCCCAGTAGCTGTTCGCCAAGAACGACGGCGCGGTATGCCCCGCGACGCGAGTGCGCCCCCAGTTCCGGGAAGCCTACGCGGGGACGTCCCCGCGAGGCTGCCCACCGGGCGTCCGGCGAGAGCCTCCGGGGCGCACGGGGTGGTGCACTCCTACTGCCCGGCGACATGGGCCGTGGTCTGGCAGGTGCTCCGACGCAACGCGGAACGGCTGTGAACGACTATCGCTAGAGGCGTTTGCTAGCCGCGGAACGGTTCGGTGCCGCGCGCGCCGTCGGGGAGATCGGAGGTCGCAGGCCCCAACCCAACCGGGCTGTTCGATGATCGTCGTCAGTGCGGCGGGATTCGCGCCTGCGCCACCACACGATCACCACGCGTACTGCGCTCAGGCCGGCCAGCCTGCGGGCGACGGCGGACCGCAGCGCGCTCGCCGCCAGGATCAGGGCGACCAGCGGGCGCAGGCGACGACGGCGTGGACGAGCAGGATGTGGGCAAGCCGTTCAGGGCGGTCGGCGGGTTCGTTCGTTGTGGGTGGTGTGGTTCAGAGTCCGGCGGCCCCGACGAGCAGGCCGATCCCGTACGTGACGGCCATGGCCAGGGCGCCGCCCGCCACGAGCCGGACGACCGCGGGCACACGCGGTGAGCCGCCGAGTGACGCGCTGACGGCGCCGGTGAGGGCCAGTGCCACCAGCACCACCACGAAGGTCACCGCGACCCGCGCCCCGGCCGGAAGCAGCAGGATCGCCAGCAGCGGCAGCAGGGACCCGAGGACGAACGCGCCCGCCGAGGCGGCGGCCGCGTGCCACGGGTTGATCAGCTCGTGCGGGTCGATGCCCAGCTCCACGTCGAAGTGGGCGGCGAACGGGTCGTGCGCAGTGAGCTCCTCGGCCGCCCGCTGTGCGGTGTCGGCGCTGACGCCCTTGGCCCGGTACATCCCGGCCAGCTCGGCCAGCTCCTCGTCCGGGAACTGCTCGAGCTCGGCGCATTCGCGGGCGAGCAGGGACTTCTCCGTGTCGCGCTGGCTGCTCACCGAGACGTACTCGCCCAGCGCCATCGACACCGCCCCCGCGACGACGCCGGCGACGCCCGCGGTGAGGATCGCGCCGGTGGCGGTGGTGGCCCCGGCGACCCCGACGACCAGCCCGGCGGTGGACACGATGCCGTCGTTGGCACCCAGCACCCCGGCCCGGAGCCGGTTGAGCCGTCCGGACAGCCCATCACCGTTCATGCTGCCGCGGGGACCGCGCGCGCCGCGATCTCCGCGCGCTCGGCGATCCCGTGCAGCATGCGCCGGCTCATCACGAAGCTGACCGCCGACGCCGGGACGACCACCAGCGGCGCCCACCACCGCAGGTACCCGTAGCGCTCGCGGGAGATCAGCCGGGTGGTGCCGTCCGGCTCCTCGCGCAGCACGAACGCCCACGTCATGTCGAACGGCGCGGAACGCCCCAGCGGGATCCCGCCGCGCAGCACCAACGAGCGGCCCGGGTCCACCGACGCCACGGTCATGGCCACCTCGGGTGCGAGCCGGACCTCGGCCCCGACCACGACGTCCTGCCAGGCGGGCACGATCTCCTGCGCGCTGTGGATATCGCAGCCGACCAGGTTCTCCAGCGCGTCGTAGCTGTAGAAGCCGCCGCGGCCCTGTCCGAGCTGGGCGATCCACGGCCAGACCTCGGAGGCGCGGGCGTAGACCGCGACCGCGCGGGTCGAGGTGAGATCGGCGCCCTCGACCAGGTCGTCCCCGGGCAGTTCGGCGCGGATCTCGTCGGTGGTCGCGCCCCAGCGGGCCATCCACCGCCACCCCAGCGCCTTGACGGCGATCAGTACGGCGAGTGAGACGGCGACGGTGCGCAGCGGGAGGGCCATGCGCCGACCGTGCTCCGCTCAGGACGGGGCCGGAAGGGCCGTCCGGCCCGGCGCTTGGCACCACAGGGCCGGGATCACCGCGAGGCTCGCGACGGTGATCGCGGCGCCCATCACCGTCGGGATCAGCGTCGTTGTGGTGGGTGTGGTGGTGGCGATGTCGAACACCGCGTGGAAGACCGCCGCGGCCAGGATCCCGCCGCGCCGGTAGAGCCAGGCCAGCACGAGCGACCCGGACACCATGCTCAGGAAGAACCCGACGAACCCGGCGGCGGGCATGGCGCGGTAGGTGGCGGTGATGCCGAACAGCGGGAGGTGCCAGGCCGTCCAGATCACGCTGATCACCAGCGCGGCACGCAGCGGTGACCGGCGACGCTCGAACATGGGCTGGGCGAACCCGCGCCAGCCCATGTTCGAGCCGAACCCGTAGAACAGCACGTTGACCAGCCAGAACACCACCAGCGGTAGGGCCGGGTACTCGGTGCTCGCCCCGAACCGGGCCAGGTCCGGCCAGCTGCCCTCGACGACCCGGGCGACGAGGACGGCGATCCCGAACAGGGCCCAGCGGACCCGCCACGGCGAGGGCGATCCAGCGCAGGCGCCCACGCCACGCCACGGTGCGGCGCAGCAGGTCGGCGACGCCGGTGCGGCCCGCGACGGTCGCGGTCACGACCACCGCGGCGACGGCCGGGCCGAGCCCGCCCAGCAGGTGCAGGTAGGTCGACGCCGACCACCCCACGACGTCCTGCCGGTCGGCGAGCAGCGGCAGCCAGCAGAGCCAGGACAGCGCGTAGGCGAGGACGACGAAGGCGCGCACGGGAGCCAGGCTCGGCGCCGGAAGCCGGGGGGACCAGTGCCGAAGGTCCCCGGTCGTTCGCCTCTGCCATCCCTGGTGGGCCCCGCGTAGACCGATGTCATGAGGTCCCACCACCTGCTCGGCGCCGGGTCGTTCGCGCTCGCCACGCTGATGGTGGTGCCGTGGCGGACGTAGTCGTGGGTCTGCCCGCCGCAACTCACGGGGCCCGGTGCCGGTGACGATCGGGATGCCGTCGCGTCCGGACCGCGGGCGCGAGACCAGCCCGTTCACCGGGCTCGGCGCCTCACCGACCGACTCCGGCCTGCGCGACCCCGTCGCCGGCGGCTGAGTCATGCCTGCAGCACACGACATGAAGATCAAGGGCTACCTGCGGATACAGATCCGACGGCGCGTTCATGGACGTAGCACCACCGCGGGCGTGCGTCGTCCTGCAGTGGCGCGGCGACGGGGTGATCCGTTTCCTCGTAGTGGGCTTTGGCGTGCTGGTTGGGTG
>NZ_JAOPWR010000383.1 GCF_025965585.1 Pseudonocardia sp. | reverse complement strand
CCACCGGGTCGCTCCGCGACGACCTCACCGACGCCGAGGTGGCCGACATCGTCTGGAGCACGAACTCCGCCGAGTACTACGTGCTCCTCGTGCACGAGCGCGGGTGGACGCCGGAGCGCTACGGCGCCCACCTCGCGGACCTCTGGCGGCGGGTCCTGCTCGCCTGATGGGGCCTGCCGGGCCCGGATGGGGAGGCTCGACACCCGACGTCATGGGATGAGGGACTACTGGCGGTATCCCTCCACGGTGTCCCCGCTGCGCTCCTGGGCGCCGTCCGGGTCGTACCCGGCATTGCGGCGGGCGTCGCGCTGGCGCAGCAGGTCCCAGTAGCGGTCCAGCTGCACGCCGAGCTCCTCCAGCCGAGCCTTCTCCGAGTCCGAAAGACCCTGCCCGACGTGGGCCCGCTCCAGCTCGTGCTCCTCGGTGACCAGCTCGTCGATCCGATGGTGAAGTTCGGTGTCGTCCACGGTTTCCTCCGGCCGTCTCACGAGCTGCTGGGCTCGCACGCTGCTGTCTCACATTGCGCCGGCGCCCGATCGGTGGGTGCGCGCGGCCCTCGTTCTACCCGACACTGGTCCCGTGGCACAGGAGCGCACGGGCGGCTCCTCGATCACCCGGGCGTTGCGGGTCGTCGAGGCGGTCGCGGCCGCCGGTGACGGCGTCACCGCCAAGGCCATCGCGCGCCGCCTCGGGTGCCCGCTGCCCACGGTCTACCGGGCGCTGGGCACGCTCGTGGAGGAGGGCTACCTCGTCCGGCTGCACGACGTCCGCGGCTACGGGCTGGGCTACCGGGTGGCCGAGCTGCACCGCAGCCTCACCGAGCAGGTGCGGCCGCCGGCCACGGTGCGGGCGGTGCTGCGCGACCTGCACACGGCGGCGGGTGCGGCGGCGCACCTCATGGTGTTCCGCGACGTCGAGCTGGTCGTGGCCCACGTCGACGACTGCGCCGACCACCCGCGCCCCGAGGGCATGCGCGTCGGCGAACCCACCGCCGCGCACGCCACCGCGGCAGGGAAGGTGATGCTGGCCGGCCTGCGCCCCGGGCGGCTGTCGGAGCTGCTGGCCCGCACCGGGCTTCCGCAGATGGCGCCGCACACGGTCGGCGACCGCCGCACCCTCGACCGCGAGCTGATGCGCATCCGTTCCGACGGCGCTGCGGTCGAGGTGGAGGAGTTCGAGAGCGGGATCGCGGGCGTCGCCGCGGCCGTTCTGGGCCCGGACGGCGAGGTGACGGGTGCGCTGGGCGTCTCGGTCACGCGCGCCGAGTTCTCCGAGCGGCGCTGGCAGCTCGAACGCGCGGTGCGGACGGCCGCCGAGCGTGCGAGCCTGCTCCGCGACGACGACCGCCGCACGGCCGGCCTCCGCTGACTCCCACCGGCGTGGGTCAGGGGCACAGTGCCGCGTAGGCGTCCAGGATCCGCAGGGTGCTGTCGATGCCGGCCGGGCCGTCGGTCTCGGGGCCGGGCAGCTCGAACAGCACGCGGTCGACGCCCGCTGCGACGTAGGAATCCAGCGCGCCGGGCTTCGGCACCGCCCCGTAGACGGTCACCGGCATCGGCCGGTCGGCCCGCTCCCGCAGCTCCGCGACGCGCGCGGAGAACTCGTCCATGCCGTCGAGCGGCACCCGCAGCGGGATCCAGCCGTCGCCGTACTCCAGCACGCGCTCCAGCACGGTCGGCCCACCACCGCCGATCAGGACGGGCGGGCGCCGCGTGGGCTTGGGCCACGACCAGATCGGGTCGAAGTCCACGAACTCGCCGTGGAACTCCGCCTCGTCCGATGACCAGATGGCCTGCATCGCCAGCACGTGCTCGCGCATCCGGGCCGTGCGACGGCCGGGGTCGACGCCGTGGTTCGCCATCTCCTCGCGGTTCCAGCCGGGCCCGACGCCGAGCTCGAAGCGGCCGCCGGAGACCCGGTCGACGCTCGCCACCGTCTTGGCCAGCACGATCGGGTCGTGCTGCGCCACCAGCGACACAGCGGTGCCCAGCGCGATCCGCTCGGTGACGGCGGCCATCGCTCCCAGCGCGACGAACGGGTCGTACGTGTGGGCGTAGCGCCGCGGCAGCTCGCCCCCGCCCGGCCACGGCGACGTGCGGCTCGTCGGGATGTGGGTGTGCTCGGTGAGGAACAGCGCGTCGAGCCCGCGCTTCTCGACGGCGTGAGCGAGCGTCACCGGGTCGATGCCGTAGTCGGTCAGGAAGGTCACCACTCCGTGCTCCACACCACCACTTTTCCACGTGCCGGAAGAGGACACAGCGCCCGGCGGGGACCGGGGATAGGTTGCGACCCATGCATGGACGCACCGAGCCGCCGTTCCGCGCCGACCACGTCGGGAGCATGCTGCGCCCGCCCGCCCTCCTCGACGCCCGCGAGCGGTTCGCCGCCGGCACGCTGGACGCCGACGGGCTGCGCGCGGCCGAGGACACCGCGATCCGCGACGCGGTCGCGCTGCAGGAGGAGGTCGGCCTGCAGTCGGCCACCGACGGAGAGTTCCGCCGCACGTCGTGGCACATGGACTTCATCTACCAGCTCGGCGGCATCACCAAGACCGACCACAAGATCCAGGTCAAGATGCGCAACGCCGCCGGCGAGGGCGCGTTCACCTCGGCCGGCATGGCGGTGACGGAGAAGATCCGCCTGGAGCACCCGATCTTCGCCGACCACTTCCGGTACCTCGCCGAGCAGACCACCACAGCGGTCCCGAAGCTGACGATCCCGTCGCCGAGCATGGTCTACGCGCGCGGCGGTTCCGCGGTGATCGACCGCTCCGTCTACCCGGACCTCGAAGAGTTCTGGGACGACCTCTCCGCCGCCTACGCCGACGAGGTGCAGGCGCTGCACGGTCTCGGCTGCCGCTACCTGCAGCTCGACGACACCGCGCTCGCCTACCTCAACGACCCCGCCCATCGCGCCGAGCTGGAGGCCAAGGGCGACGACCCGGACACCCAGCACCTGCGCTACATCAGGCAGATCAACGCTGCCATCGCCGACCGGCCCGCGGACATGCGGATCACCACCCACATGTGCCGCGGGAACTACCGCTCGTCGTGGGCGGCCGAGGGCGGCTACGACCACGTCGCCGAGGCCCTGTTCGGCGAGCTGGCCGTGGACGGCTTCTTCTGCGAGTTCGACGACGAGCGCTCCGGCGGGTTCGAGCCGCTGCGGTTCGTGCCGCCGGGCAAGCAGGTGGTGCTCGGGCTCGTCACCACCAAGAACGGGGTGCTCGAGGACCCGGACGTGCTCAAGCGCCGCATCGAGGAGGCCGCCAAGTACGTGCCCCTCGACCAGCTCTGCCTCTCCCCGCAGTGCGGGTTCTCGTCCACGGTGGAGGGCAACGCCCTGACGGTCGACGAGCAGCGGGCCAAGCTCGCCCTGATCGTCCAGGTCGCGCAGGACGTCTGGGGCTGAGCCGCCCCCGACTCAGACGATCAAGGCGTCGACGTCGCACCCGATCTCCACGGACGACGTCGGTGCCTTGATCGGCGGGCAGGGGCCGGTAGCCTCGCCGGGTGAGCGACGAGGGTCCGCGGGGCTGGGGACGGCCGCTGTACGAGCGGGTGCTCGACGCATCCGGGGTCGGCGAGGGCTCCACTCTGCTCGACCTCGGCTGCGGCGCCGGGGAGCTCTCCGTGCTCGCCGCGGCCCGGGGTGCGCGGGTGACCGGCGTGGACATCGACCCGTCCGCGGTCGCGACGGCTGCTGCTGCGGTGCCTGGCGGCACCTTCCGCGTCGGTGACGTCCACGAGCCCCCGCCCGGCCCGTTCGACGTGGTGGCGGCGGTGCAGGTGCTCTCGCACGTCGCCGACCCCCTCGCCCTGCTGCGCGCGGCCGCGGTGATCGGGTCCACCGTCGCGCTCACGGTGTGGGGTCGCGAGGAGGAGTGTGACGTCCACGTGTTCGGGGAGGCGCTCGCCCCCTGGCTGCCACCGCGCCGCCCGATGCCCGGCCCGCCGCCGCTGACCGACCCCGGCCGGCTCCGGCAGGTCGTCGGCACGGCGGGGCTCGACGTGGTGGGCGTGGACGAGGTCGTGTGCCCGTTCACCTACGCCGACGAGGACGAGCTGGTGGGCCCGGTGCTGGGCTCGGGCATCGGTCGGCACGCGATGAACCGGGCCGGGCCCGTCGCGGTGCGGGAGGCGGTGCTGGGGCGCCTGGCGGATCGTCGCCAGGCGGACGGCAGCTACGTCCTGCGCAACCTCTTCCGCATCCTGGTCGCGCGCCCGACGAGCGGTGTGCCCTCCGCGTAGGTCCCGGCGGGAGCTCCGCTCGCCTGCTCAGGCGCCCAGGTGCCCGGCCAGCTCCTCCAGGGAGCTCACCGAGACGTCCGCCTCCTCGTCCGACCTCGCCGGATCGGTCCCGGGTCCACCCTCGTCGGGGCGGTGGACGTAGGCCGTGCGGAGGCCCCGCGCGCGGGCGGCGGCGAGGTCGTCGAGGTGCGCGGCGACCATCACCACCTGCTCCGGCAGGAGTCCCAGCAGCCGCGCGGCGCCGTCGTAGGTCTCGGGGTCGGGCTTGTAGTGGCCGAACAGCTCGGCCGACAGCACCGTGTCCCACGGCAGGCCGCCGTGCTTGGCCATGTCCACGAGCAGGGACACGTTGCCGTTGGACAGCGACGCGATGATGTACCGGGCCTTGAGCCGGGTCAGGCCGGCGACGGAGTCGGGCCAGGGGTCGAGGCGGTGCCAGGCCAGGACCAGCTCGGCGCGGGTGGCCTCGTCGGCGTCGGCCGCCCCGAACGCCGGGAGGAGCTCGTCGAGGGACGCACGGTGCAGCTGGTCGAGGCCTGTCCAGGGCAGCTCCCCACGCCGGACGCGATCCATCGACGGGAGGTAGGCGCCACGCCAGGCGTCGGCCAGTCCCTCGGCGTCGACGCCCGACCCGAGCAGGCGCGCGGCCTCCCGTGCCACGCCGGAGCGCCAGTCGACCACGGTGCCGAAGACGTCGAACACGAGCGCGCGGACCTCGATCATGGTCCGAACGTAGTCGGACCCGCGTCAGCGTGCGCGGACACCGCTGCCGGAGCAGCGGCGTCCGCGCACGGGTGACGTCAGCTGCTGGTCTTGTACCGCTTCTCCAGCAGGCTCTTGCAGAACTCGCCGTTCGTCTCGATCCCGACGCGCTGCAGGCGGGCCCGCCGCAGGTGCAGCGGCACCTGGGCGGCGGTGATCCGGTTGCCCTCGGCGTCGATGAGCAACGGCGCACCGTCGTCGTGGGGCAGCCCGAGAGCCGCCCGGCGCTCCCGCATCCGGACGAGGTCCGACGACGGGGGCACCTGGCCGAGGCTCATGTCCGACAGCTCGTCAGGGCCCGCGCCGGCGTCCACGAGCGGACGTGCGACACGGTCCTGGCCGGCCAGCGCGGCCTTGCGGAAGAACTGCAGCCGCAGCTCGTCCAGCTCGGAGACGGCCTCGCCCTGATCGGACCCGTCGAACGACTTCACGAAGCCGGCCTGCGCCGCGACCCCGCCGTTGATCTCGGTGGAGGCGTGGTGGTCGGCCAGCGTGACGTCCGCGCGCGTCACCCCGTCGACCGTCGACACCGCGTCGTAGGCGTCGGCGACCATGAGGAAGGAGAAGTTCGGCGCGCAGAAGAAGGTGGGCAACCGCAGCACGACGGTCGCCACCCCCTCCTCGGACACGGTGCACGACTCGACGAAGTCGAGGTCCGTGACCGGCTCGTCCAGCTCCGGGTCGAGCACCGTGTCCAGGGCGCGCCAGACGGACCCCTGCAGGTCCGCCGAGCGCACGGGCATCACGCCATGGCCCCCGCGGGTGCGTCGAGCTGGCACTCCGTCGGCACCGGGATGTCGTAGAGCCGCGCGGCGTTGAGCCCGAGGATCTTCTTCTTGGTGGCCGTGGTGAGCTTCGCGTAGTCGGTGAACGCGTCGTCGTCGGGCATCTGCCAGTCGACGAAGCCCTCCACCTGCCACTTCGGCACCCAGATGTTGTAGTCGCCGCCGTAGGTCATCTTGTCCTCGCCGACCCAGAACATCAGCTCGCCGATGACCTTCGCGAAGAACTTCGGCCGGGCGTGCATCAGGCCGCCGATCACCACGGACAGGCCCGCGTACACGTTGGGCTCCTGCACTGCCATGAAGCAGAAGTCCTCGATGCGCGGGATGGCCGCGTGCTCGACGATGAAGTTGAGGTCCTGGTGGTCGGTGGCGGCCTTGTCGATGTCCTTGACGTCGAACGCGTCCTTGTCCAGCGGCCAGATCGTCGGGCCCTTGTGGGCGTGGATGTTCTTGATGCCCAGCTCCTGGCACTTCTCCAGGAACTTGTAGGCCTCCTTGCTGTCGAGCGACCAGCCGCGGGAGCCCTCGTGCCACTCGGCCGTGTAGACCTTGACGCCCTTGAGGTTGAACTTCTTCGCATCCTCTTCGAGCTGCTTGAGGCCCGCGTCGCCCTCACGCGGGTCGAAGCGCCCGTTGACGATCAGCTTGTCGCCCCACTTCTCCAGCAGGGCGGCGTTCTGGTCGATCGTGTTGAAGCCGTTGGTGTACCAGTCCTTGAGGTACGTGGACTGGAAGACCGCGACGTCGACGTGGCCCTCGGTGAACATGTCGCGCTCGAAGTCCTCGGGCGTGACCTTCAGGTACTTCTCGTAGTCCCAGTGGGTCTCGGGCGGCCCGAGCTGGTGGTAGCCGTAGAAGCAGTCGATCCAGCCCTTCGCGAACTCCTCGCGCCCCGGCTTCCAGTTCTCCCGGCTGGCGTCCCAGAAGTGGCTGTGGGAATCGACGATGAAGTATTTCTCGCCATCTTTTTCGTACATGTGGTGGTGCCTCTCGTCGTCGGGAGAACAGTTACGGAACGAGAATCGCGCGGCCGCGGACGCGACCGGCGTCGAGATCGTGGATCGCTTCGAGCGCGCTCCCGAGCGGGTACTGCCTGGTGTGGAGCGTGACCTTCCCGGCCTGGGCCAGGACCATCAGCTCAGCGAGGTCGTTGTAGGTGCCGACGATGTTGCCGATCACGTTCTTCTCGCCCGCCACGAAATCGAGTGTGGGGGCCTTGAACTCGCCGCCGTAGCCGATGACGTACTGGTAGCCGGCGGGGGCGGTCATGGCCCACGCGTCGAGCTCGGCGCCCTGCTCGGCCACGAAGTCGAAGACGACGTCGGCGCCCTTGCCGTTCGTCAGGTCCTTGACCGCGTCGATGTGGGTGCCGTCGGCCAGCACGGTCTCGTCGGCGCCGAGCTGCTCGGCCAGCGCGAGCGCGTCCGGGTTGCGGTCGACGACGATGATCCGCGTGGCCGTGATGGCCGCGAGGGACTGGATGCCGATGTGGCCCAGCCCGCCCGCGCCCTGCACGACCGCGGTGGTGCCCGGGTAGAGCTGGGGCACCGCCTTGCGCACCGCGTGGTAGGCCGTGATGCCCGCGTCGGCGAGGGCGGCCACGTCGGCCGGGTTGGTGTCGGGGTTGAGCTTCACGCAGGCCCGCGCGGTGGTGCGCAGGTACTCCGCCATGCCGCCGTCGTTGTTCGACAGCCCTGGGAAGAAGGCGTTCTCGCACTGCATGTCCTTGCCCGCCCGGCAGGCGAGGCAGAGGCCGCAGCTGGGCTGCGGGTGCAGGATCACGGTGTCGCCGACGGCCACGTTCGTGACGCCGTCGCCGATCTCGTGCACCCAGCCCGCGTTCTCGTGCCCGATGACGTAGGGCAGCTCGGGCCCCATCGCCTCGGACCAGTCACCGTTGATGATGTGGAGATCGGTGCGGCAGACGCCCGCGCCACCGACCTTGATGATCACGTCAAGCGGCCCCGAGAGCTTCGGCTCGGGGATGTCGTCGATCGTGGGATCCTCGTGGTACGCGTGCACCCGAACGGCTTTCACCGGCACTCCTCCTACGACCTCGGTGTCTGGTCCGATTCCAGTGGGAGGTGGTCCCGCTCACAACCGCGCCGATTCCACGCAGTGAGAAAACGGACGGGTTGGACGTCCCGTACGGTCAGGTGCAACGCTGTGAGCTGCGGAAACGAAGCGGCCGAATCGCGCCTCGGAGGGGCGTTGTCTCGTATGGAGACAGCTTCACGGCTGATCTACTCGCGAGTAACATGCCGCGGATGACGGACACCAGTTGGGTCGCGGCGGCGATGGCGCAGACCGTGCCGTGGGTGAAGACGGTAGGCATCACGTTCGGCGAGATCACCGCGGACCGCGTGGAGTGCCGACTGCCCGACAACCCCGAGCTGCACAACCACGTCGCGGGCCCGCACGCCGCGATGATCTTCGGGCTGGGGGAGACCGCGTCCGGCGCCGTCGGGCTCGCCGCGTTCTCCTCGGCGATGGAGCGCGCCACCCCGCTCGTCGTCCGCTCCGAGATCGCCTACCTCAAGCTCGCGCGCGGCCCGATCACCGCCGTGGCCGTGCTCGACCGGCCCGCGGCCGAGGTGCTCGCCGAACTCGACGCCGGCACGCGCCCGGAGTTCACGGTCACCGTGTCGATCAGCGACGCCGAGGGGCGCGAGACCACCCGCATGACGGTCGTCTGGACGCTGCGCCCGAATCGGTAGCCCCACCCGCGGAGCGCCAGCGGGGGGCGCATCTGTGCTCTAGCGTCGCGCGCGTGGATGTGGTCATCGCAGGAGGACACGGGAAGATCGCGTTACAGCTGGCCGCGCTGCTGGCCTGCAGGGGCGACGTCGTCACGTCGGTGGTGCGCAACCCCGACCACCGGGGCGATGTCGAGACGGCAGGCGCGACCCCCGTCGTGCTGGACCTGGAGTCTGTGTCGGTGCGAGAACTGGCCGACCACGTGGCGGGCGCCGACGCGGTGGTCTTCGCCGCCGGTGCCGGGCCGGGCAGCACCGCGGAGCGCAAGGACACCGTCGACCGTGCCGCGGCCGTGCTGCTCGCCGACGCGGCCGAGCAGGCCGGGGTCGCGCGCTACCTGCTCGTGTCGTCCACCGGTGTGGACGCCCCGCCCGCGCCGGGGACCGACAAGGTGTGGGCCGCCTACCTGCGGGCGAAAAAGGCCGCAGAGCACGCGATCCGCGCCACCGACCTCGCGTGGACGATCCTGCGGCCCGGGCGCCTCACCGACGACCCGGCCGTGGGCAAGGTGCTGCTGGCGCCGCCGCCCGTGGGTCTCGGGACCGTCACGCGTGGCGACACCGCGGCCGTCCTGGCCGCGCTGCTCGACACCCCCGGCACCGCCGGGAAGTTGCTGGAGCTGCGCGAGGGCGACGTCGAGGTCCTCGAGGCCGTGACGGCGATGTCGTCATGAGCGAGCTCGCGAGCGGATCATCGGCGCAGCGCCACGAGTTCGACGTCGTCGTCGTGGGCGCCGGTCCCGTCGGTGAGAACGCCGCGGACTACGCGCACCGCGCCGGACTGTCCGTCGTGATGGTCGAGGCGGAGCTCGTCGGCGGCGAGTGCTCGTACTGGGCGTGCATGCCGTCGAAGGCGTTGCTGCGCACCGGCCACGCCGCCGCCGCGCTGCGCAGGCTGCCGGGCACCACCGCCGAGTTCGACCCGGCCGCGGTGCTCGCCCGCCGCGACTCCTTCACCCACAACTGGGACGACACGAGTCAGGTGGAGTGGGCCGAGGGCGCCGGGATCACGGTGCTGCGCGGCCACGCCCGGCTCGCCGGCGAGCGGACCGTCGTGGTCGGCGACGAGACGCTGACCGCACGTCAGGCCGTGGTGGTCTGCACCGGTTCCACGCCCGTCACCCCTCCGGTGCCGGGCCTGGACACCGTCCGGACCTGGAGCTCGCGCGAGGCCACCTCGGCGAAGTAGGTCCCGCCCCGGCTCGGTGTGCTCGGTGGCGGCGTCGTCGGCTGCGAGCTCGGGCAGGCGTTCCGCCGGCTGGGGTCGGAGGTCGTGCTGGTGGCCCAGGGGCCGCGCCCGCTGCCGTCGATGGAGGCGTTCGCGGGGGAGCGGGTGGCCGCCGCGCTCCGCGCCGAGGGCATCGACCTGCGGCTCGACAGCTCGCTCGACTCCGTCGCGCCCGACGGCGACACGATCACCCTGCACGTCGGCGACGAGACGATCACCGTGGACGAGCTGCTGATCGCCACCGGACGCCGCCCGCGCACCGCCGACGTCGGTGTCGAGACCGTCGGGCTGGAGCCCGGGAAGCCCCTCGAGGTGGACGACTCCGGGCTCGTCACGGGCGTCGGCGGGCAGTGGCTCTACGCCGCGGGCGACGTCACCGGGCGGGCGCCGCTCACCCACCAGGGCAAGTACGCCGCCCGGATCGTCGGGGCCGTGATCGGCGCCCGCGCGGCCGGAGGCGACGTCGACACCGCGCCGTGGGGTGAGCACTCGTCCACAGCCGACCACGTCGCCGTGCCGCAGGTGGTGTTCACCGATCCGGAGGTGGCCGCCGTCGGGCGCACGGAGAGGCAGGCGCGCGACGCGGGCATCGACGTGCGGGTGGTGGACCTGCCGATCGCGGTGGCCGGCTCGTCGCTGCAGGCCGACGGCTACGACGGCGCCGCCAGGATCGTCGTGGACGAGGCGCGGGGCGTGCTCGTGGGCGTCACGTTCGTCGGGCAGGACACCGCGGAGCTGCTGCACGCGGCCACGATCGCGATCACCGGCGAGGTGCCGCTGCACCGGCTCTGGCACGCGGTGCCGGCCTACCCGACGATCAGCGAGGTCTGGCTGCGTCTGCCGGAGGCCTACCGCTCGGGGACGTAGGCCTGCGCATGATCAGCGCACAGACGTCCCGGTGCGGCCCTGCCTCATGGGACCGATGATCACCGTGCGGTGCGTGCGGTCCGAGGCGGAGCCGGTGCATCCCCGACAGCCTTTCAGCCGGACTGGGTGAGGGCGGCCGCGATGCCCAGGGTCACTGCCATGAGCGAGACCTCGGCCGACGCCCAGCGCAGAACGGGGGTGCGGCCGGTCATCAGGCGGTGCCGGGCCAGCCAGCCCAGGGCGCCGAGGCCGCCGATGCACACGGTCTTGGCCACGATGAGCCAGCCGTAGCCGGTGGTGACCAGTGCGGCCGGCGACTCGAGCCGCAGCACCGCGTTGGCCACCCCGGTGATGCCGACGGTGAACACACAGACGCCGGCCAGCCGGGAGAACCGGGGCACGGCCACGTCGAGCATCTCCCGCCTGCGCACGAGCAGCAGCATCGCACCGAGCCCGCCGACCCACATCGAGGCCGCGCCCACGTGCAGGGCCACGGTGATCACCGCGAGCTCGTGGTCGGCCTCGGTGCCCGCGTGGCCGGTGACCGTCGGGGTCACCAGCCCGAGCAGCGCCGCCACCAGCGGGATCCGCAGCTGGACGCGATGCGGCTCGTGCAGCCGCAGCGCCCCGCAGACGAGCACGGCGGCCGTGCAGCCCGCGGTGAGCAGCAACCCGCGCCCGGCCCCGAACTGCGTGACGAACAGGCCGAGCTCCGCGCCGCCGATGCCCGACACCGGACGGCCGTATGCCTCCGCGGTGCGGAACGCGACGCCGACCAGGGTGAGAACGAGCCAGACGCCGCCGAGCCCGACGAGGGCGCGGTCGACGCTGCGCTCGAGCCTGGTGAGCTCGCGCGCGCCCGGGCCGGGCCCGAGCGGGAGCAGCACCCCGAGCAGCGCCGCGCCCACGCAGGCCGCGCCCATCGCGTCCATCCCGGCGCGCGTGACGATCGAGCCCAGCAGCACCGGCAGCGTGGTGGCGGCCAGGCCACCGGCCAGCACAGCCGCCACGCACGCCGTGCCGACCGCGAGCCCACCCCAGAGGGCCGGGGCCCACCGGTCGGGCGGGCTCACGGTCGACCGGCTCACTGCTGCGGCACCCCCGGCGCCGTCACGACCGGCCCAGCCGCAACGCCGCGCCCATGCCGAGCGCGACCACCACCACGGCCCCGACGATCCACGGCCACACCGGCGCTCCGCCGTCGTCCGCTGGTGCCGCTGTCGGGACCACCGCGGTGGACGGCCCCGAGGCCGCGGCGGGAGAACCTCTCGGCGGGGCCGCCGCCGACGAGCCGGGACCGGGCGTGGTCAGCGTGAACGGCACGCTGCCCGACACCGGGTGCCCGTCGGCCGACACGACGCGGTAGCCGATCTGGTACCGACCGGCCGGGCCCAGCGGGAGCACCCCGACGGTGACGGTGTCGTCCACCTCGGAGACCTGGCCGGAGTGGTAGTCGTCGCCGTTCGGGCCGATCACGGTGATCACGGTGAAGCCGGGCTGGACGGGCTCGTTGAACGTCAGCGAGACCTTCTGCGGCACCGTGGCCGTGCTCGACCCCGCAGCGGGATCGCTGCTCTCCAACCGGCTGTGCGCCCACGCCGGGGCCGTGCCCAGGAGCAGCGCGAGACCGGTCAGCAGGGCGACGGCCCCACCCCGGACGAGCCGGGGGCGCCGCATCAGCTCTCCTTCCCCGAGTCGGGGCCCGACCCGGAGGCCGCCCCGGAGCGGCGGGTGCGCAGCACCGCGCCGCCGCCGACCCCCAGCCCGAGCGCGCCGACCAGGAGTCCGGCACCGCCGAGCCAGCGGGCCGTGGTGTCGGTGGCGCCGGTGGCCGCCGTGTCGGTGCTGCCCATGGCCATCGCCATGCCGCTGTGGGCGTCGCCGCCCGCGGCCGCCGGCGTGAGCGTCACCGAGGGAGCCGGGTGGTCCGGCTCGGAGCCGTCGGCGTTCGGCGGCTGGTTCCAGTTCACCACCGTGCCGTCGTCGTAGGTCTGCTTCGCCGGGAGCGTGATCTCGGGGACGTGGGGCATCGGGCCCAGCGACACCGGGAAGTCCAGGTACTGCCCGGGCGCGATCTTGTTGCCGGCAGTGGCGGTCCAGGTGATGGAGCCGGTGGTCTTCGTGATCGTGCGCCCGTCGTCGGTGACCGGGGGGTTGAGCGGCACGGTCGTGGTGGTGGCGGTCCAGCCCGCGATGGGCGTGGTGCGCACGGAGCTGATCGGGTGGTCGGTGGGCAGCGTGACCGTCAGGCCGATGGTGCCGGCCGTGTCCTCCTCGTTGGGGACGCGGAACGTGACGACGGCATAGCCGCCCTGCTGCGCGGTGCCCGGTTGGGCGGTGACGTGCGCGAACGCCGGGGCGGCGCCGACGAGCGCGACGATGCCGGCGGCGGTGACGACGGTGCCGATGCGCAGCGCGGCGCGGCGCGGCCGGGCCGCGCCCGATCGGAACAGGGGCGTGCGGGACATGCGAGATCTCCGGATGGGGATGGTCCGCGCCAGGGCGCGGGTACGGGTGAGGGTGCGGTCGGGCACCCCATCGGAGGTCCGCGCCGGACGTGCGCGCTCGCGAGGGCCCGCGCGAGGCGCGCGGGGAGGTCGGGGCCGGGCACGGCGAGCGTGGCCAGCGGGCGGTCGGCGG
>NZ_JAOPWR010000371.1 GCF_025965585.1 Pseudonocardia sp. | reverse complement strand
TGGGAACGATGAGTTCGGGCGGCGCACCGGGTCTACCCGGGCATGACCAGAAGATCGGCAGCGGGCCGGTCGCCCATCGACCGGAGGTCGCCATGACTGCCACCTACACCTTCGACGTCTTCTCCAGCCTCGACGGCTACGGTTCCTACGGGGGCAACGGAGACTGGGGCGGCTACTGGGGCAAGCAGGGCCCCGAACTGCTCGACCACCGCCTCGCCTAGTTCGACGCGGAGCAGCGGATGGTCTTCGGGGCCACTACATTCGGGCAGTTCGTGCAGATGCTGGCCTCGAGCACCGAGGAGTCCGAGGTGCGTGACCCGTGGGTCACCCGGATGCGGAGCATGCCGACCACGGTGGTGTCGTCCACGCTGGAAGGACCCCTCGACTGGCCGGACGCGACCGTCGTGAGCGGCGACGCCGTCGACATAGTCGCCCGACTCAAGGAGGAGTCCCAGGTGCCGTTGCGCTCGCACGGCAGCCTGTCGCTGAACTGGGCACTGATGGGCGCCGGCCTCGTCGACCGCATCCAGGTGACGATCTTCCCCGTGATCACCGGCGGCACCGGAACGGACCCGGTCCTCGGGGGTGCGGCCGACTTCGACCTCGAACTGCTCGAACACCGGACGCTCGACCGCGACATCCAGGAGCTCGTCTACCGGCCCACCCTGCACCTGCGCCGGCGCTGACACGAACACCGACGACCGATCCCGGCGGGCACCCATCGCGTGGGGCACCCTGCGCGGCGCGGGCGAGAAGGGCCGGTGCCGAGAGGCCGGCGGTGCCGCTGAGCCGGCGGGTGACGATCACCGCGTCGGCTCAGGAGGGTGCCGGAGCGCTCCATCGCGCTCCTAGAGTCGGGCCATGACGGTCACGACGGAGCGGCACGGGCGGGTCCTGCTGGTACGGATGGAACGGGCGGCCAAGCGCAACGCGCTCGACGCGGGGATGACGGCCGGCCTGGACGCGGCGCTCAACGAGCTGGACGACGACCCGGACCTGTGGGCGGGGGTGCTCGCGGGCACGTCCGTCGCGTTCTCGGCCGGCACCGACCTCGTCGCCGGTGCGGGGGAGCCGACCCCGCGCGGGGGCAGCTACGGCGTGGTGCGCCGCGACCGCACCACGCCGCTCGTCGCGGCCGTCGAAGGGCTGGCGTACGGCGGAGGGTTCGAGCTGGTGCTCGCCTGCGACCTGGTGGTGGCGTCCCGGTCGGCGCGCTTCGCCCTGCCCGAGACGGCGCGTGGGCTGGTGGCGAACTGCGGTGCGATGTTCCGCGGACCGCGGGCGCTGCCCCGCAACATCGCCCACGAGATGCTCCTGACCGGCGACCCGCTCGGCGCCGAGCGGGCGTGGAGCCTCGGGCTGGTCAACCGCCTCGTCGAGGACGGCCGGGCCGAGGCCGCCGCGATGCAGCTCGCGCAGCGCGTCTGCGAGAACGCACCGGTGGCCCAGCGCGAGTCCCTGCGCGCGGTCGGTGCGGTGTTCGCCGGGCTCGACGAGCGCGGCTGGGACGCCACGGCTGCCGCGCAGTCGGTGGTCGCCGCGTCCGACGATGCCGCCGAGGGCATCGCGGCGTTCCGGGAGAAGCGCGATCCGCGCTGGTCAGGCCGCTGACCTGGACGGACGTCCCTTTCTCGAACCCCGGGAATGACCATGACGCGAGGTAGTGTGCGGCCGTGGACGCGAACGGGGTGCGCGACGAACTGGTGCGGCTTCTGCAGGACTACGCAGGCGAGGCCGAGCGGCTCGGCCAGGTGTTCGCCGAACGCAACGCGATGCACCCCACGGACCTCCACGCGCTGCTCGCCGTCGTGCAGGCCGACGCCGGGGGGACGCCGCTGACCCCGGGTCGGCTGGGGGAGCACCTGGGGCTGTCGTCGGGTGCCACCACCGCGGTGATCGACCGGCTGGAGCGGGCCGAGCACGTCCACCGCGCCCGCGACGGCCGCGACCGCCGCCGCGTCACGCTGCACCACGGCGAGGCGGCCGCGATGGTCGGGGCGGCGTTCTTCGGGCCGCTGGGCACCCGGATGGACGCGATGCTGCAGGACTACACGCCCGACGAGCTCGCCGCCGTGCGCCGCTTCCTCGCCGGGATGAACGAGGTCATGCGGGAGCACCGGGCCGCGGTGACCGCCACGGCGACGCACCCGCGCCCCGCCGCCGAGTAGCCGTGGATCAGTGCCGGGCCGGGATCCTCGGCAGCCGGTCGCGCACGCGTTCGCGGCGGGTCCTGCGGTGCTCCAGCGGCATCGGCTCGGCGCCGGGCTCCGGCGGCAGGGCAACCTCGATCTCGCCGCCGAGCCGGAACCCGGGTGCGAGGTCGAGGTCGTCGCCGCTCCAGAAGCGGCCGGGGTCGTACCAGCTGGGGCGGTGGCGCCGGGGGATCAGGCCCATCTCCTCGTAGGTCACGGCCACCACCTCCGCGCAGTAGGCGGTCTCCAGCGCGGCCGCCTCCGGCTGCTCGTCGCCCCGCTGCCGGGGCAGGGCAGGCAGGCGGCCCCGGAGCCAGCGCGTGGCGAGCGCCGCCGTGGACGGGAAGGGCGTGCCGTCGAGCCGGGCGACGGTGCGCAGCAGGGCGTCCTCGTGCTCGCGGGTGACCCCGCCGTCGGGGCCAGGGCCGTCGAGCTGCCGGAGCCACCCGCGCTGGCCGTAGCGCCGGCCCCACTGCAGCACGGCGTCGCGCAGGTCGTGCAGCTGGACGCCGCGCTGGTGCTGCCCGGTCCACATGTCGGGCAGCGAGCGGCCCAGCTCGGCGTGCCACATCAGCGGTGGCAGGTCGTCGACCACCACGGCCATGCCCACGTGGTTGACCGGCGCGTTCGTCAGGCCACGGATGGCGCGGTCGGCCCCGCTGGTGCCGCGGAAGACCCAGATGTCGCCGGTGCGGGCGATCTCGACGGCGCGGTCGAGGGTGATCACGCTTCCGGGCACGGGCGGTAGGTTAGCGGCATGCGCTGGTGGAAGGTCGTCGGACTGGCCGGGCTCGCCGGGGTGGTGGCCACAGGTGCCGTCACCGCGCGGGCGGAGCGGCAGCGCCGCGCGTACACGCCGGAGGAGATCCGCTCGCGGCTGCACGAGCGGGTGGAGCAGGCCCGTGCCGCGGAGTCCGCGGCCTGACGCGCGCATCTGGCGGCACACAGCGGACATTCGGGCTGCGATCGGCAGAATCGCTGCTGCAGCGCCGTGCCCGCCGACCGATCCCGCATGCCGCGGTCCTCGATCGGGCGCCCGGCGCGGTCAGTCCTCGCGCTCGACGCGCTCGGCGGCTACAGGTTCGCCGTCGCCGCCTCCAGGTACTGCGCGAACCTCTCGTGGGCCGCGGCCGCACGGGTGGGGACGTGCTCGGTGGGGACGTCGGTGGCGGTGTAGCCGCGCAGGATGCGGCGGGCGACCGTGGCCTTGTGCACCTCGTCGGGGCCGTCGTAGATGCGGGCGGCGCGGGCCGCGCGGTACATCTCCTCCAGCGGCAGGTCACCGGAGAAGCCCAGCGAACCGTGCACCTGGATGGCGCGGTCGATCACGTCGTGGAGCACCTTCGCGCCCCAGTACTTGATCATCGCGATCTCGACGCGGGCGTTCGACGCGCCGACCTGGTCCATCGTCCACGCGGCGTGCAGCGTCATCAGCCGGGCGGCTTGCATCTCGGCGGCCGAGAGCGCCACCCAGTCCTGCACCATCTGTTTGTCGGCGAGCACCGAGCCGTGGGTGTAGCGGCTGACGGCGCGCTCGCAGAGCATGTCGAACGCCCGCTTGCTCTGCCCCAGCCAGCGCATGGCGTGGTGGATGCGGCCGGGGCCGAGGCGCTGCTGCGCGAGCCGGAAGCCGTCGCCGGGGTTGCCGACGAGGTTCTCCCTCGGCACGCGGACGTCGGTGTAGACGACCTCGGCGTGGCCGCCGTAGAGCTGGCCGCCGGTGAGCGGGTGGTCCATCACGGGGATGTCGCGCACGATGTCGACGCCGGGAGTGTCCACCGGCACGATGATCATGGACGAGCCCTGGTACGCCGAGACGTCGGGGTCGGTCACGCACATGACGATGAGGAAGTCGGCCACCGAGGCGTTCGACGAGAACCACTTGTGCCCGTTGATCACGTACTCGTCGCCGTCGAGGACGGCGCGCGTGGACAGCAGGGTGGGGTCGGCGCCCGCGCCCGGCTCGGTCATCGAGAAGCAGCTGCGCAGCTCGCCGCGCAGCAGCGGGTGCATCCAGCGCTCCTGCTGCTCGGGCGAGCCGCCGATGGCGAGCAGCTCGGCGTTGCCGGAGTCGGGGGCCTGGTTGCCGAAGATGCCGGGCGCGTAGCGGCACTGGCCGAGGATCTCGTGCATCAGGGCGAGCCCGACCTGACCGAACCCACCGCCGCCGAGCTCGGGAGGCAGGTGGGCCGCCCACAGGCCCTGCTCCCTGACCTGCTCCTTCATCGGGGCGGTGATCCGGTCGAACGTCGCGCGGTCGACGTCGAGCGTCTCCAGCGGGATGACCTCGTCGCGGACGAACTGCCGCATCCATGCCAGCTTGGTCTCGAACTCGGGTTCGGTAGAGAAGTCCCACGCCATGCCTGCACCGTGCCATGGCGAACCGCCCGGGACCAGACTCGCCTCCCGCGCCGCCGCCGGCGCGCGGACATGGCCGGGCCGGCGGCCGTGGCCGGTGGGCGTTCGGCGAGGCCCGCGGCGCGTCGACCGTGGTGTCCGGGCCCGGGACGGGAGATGCTGATGCGTGGCCGAATACTCCGCGCTCTCGTTCGAACCCCTGACGCCCGTCTCCTACCTGGACCGGGCGGCCGCCGCGCACGGGGACCGCACCGCCGTCGTGGACGGGGAGCGGCGCTTCACGTACGCGGAGCTGCACGCTCGCTGCCGCAGGCTCGCGGGCGCGCTGGCCCCGCTGGCGGACGGGCGGCCGGTGGCGGTGCTGGCGCCGAACACGCACGTGCTGCTGGAGGCGAACTTCGGGGTGCCGTGGGCCGGGGTGCCGCTGGTGGCGGTGAACACCCGGCTGTCGCCGGGTGAGGTGGCCTACATCCTGCAGCACTCGAACGCCGCGGTGCTGGTGCACGACCCGCTGTTCGACGGGTTGGTGGACACGGTGTTCACGGAGATGGCGCACCCGCCGCTGCGGATCCGGGCCGACGGCGAGTACGAGGGCCTCATCGCCGACGCGCCGCGGCTGGCGATCACCCCCGCCGACGAGCGCGGCCTGCTCTCGATCAACTACACGTCCGGCACCACCGGCAGGCCCAAGGGCGTGATGTACCACCACCGGGGCGCCTACCTGCAGGCGCTGGCGATGGTGGGCCACACCGGGCTGACGCCGAGCGCGGTGCACCTGTGGACGCTGCCGATGTTCCATTGCAACGGCTGGTGCTTCCCGTGGGCGGTCACCGCTGCGGCGGCCACGCATGTCTGCCTGTCGAGGATGGAGCCGACGGAGGTGTGGCGGCTGATCCGGGAGGAGGGCGTCACGCACCTCAACGGGGCGCCGACGGTGCTGTCGATGCTGGCCTACGCGGCCGAGGCCGGGCCGGTGTCGCCGCCGGTGCGGGTCGCGACCGGTGGTGCGCCGCCGTCCCCGGCGATCCTGCGCCGGATGGGGGAGCTGGGGTTCGACGTCACGCACCTCTACGGCCTGACCGAGACGTTCGGGCCGGCGATGCTCTGCGACTGGCGCCCGGAGTGGAACGGTCTGGACGCGGGGGAGCAGGCGCGGCTGAAGGCGCGTCAGGGCGTGGGCAACATGATCTCCTGCCGCGCGCGGGTGATCGCGGACGACGGCACCGACGTGCCGGCCGACGGCACCTCGGTGGGGCAGATCGCGCTGCGCGGCAACAACGTGATGCTGGGCTACCTCGACGAGAGCGGGGGGATCGACGCGGAGGCGACGGCGGAGGCGGTGCCCGACGGCTGGTTCCGCACCGGCGACCTGGGCGTCGTGCACCCCGACGGCTACGTCGAGCTGCGCGACCGCAGCAAGGACGTGATCATCTCGGGTGGGGAGAACATCGCGAGCGTCGAGGTCGAGCAGGCGATCATGGACCACCCGGCGGTGCTCGAGGTGGCCGTGATCGCGGTGCCGGACGAGAAGTGGGGTGAGGTGCCCGCTGCGTTCGTCACGTTGCAGGCGGGGGCCACCGCCACCGAGGCGGAGATCATCGAGCACGTGCAGGGCCGGCTCGCGCGGTTCAAGGCGCCGAAGACGGTGACGTTCGGCGAGCTGCCGAAGACCTCCACGGGCAAGATCCAGAAGTTCGTGCTGCGCGACGAGGCGTGGAAGGGATCGGCCTCCCGGATCCGCTAGCCCGAAGGGGTCAGGCGAGCGCCGACATGCTCTTCCACTCCGCCCACGGGATCGACCAGTCGTAGATGTCGCCGTCGCTGGCCGAGAGCGGCACGCTGGTGCCGGTGATCTCGACGGGGTCGCCGAAGATCGCCGTGTCGTAGTAGGACCTGGCGTTCTTCGTCGACAGGTTGATGCAGCCGTGGGTGACGTTGCGCTTGCCCTGCACGGAGTTCGTGGCCGGGTTGGCGTGGATGAACTCGCCGTTGTTGGAGATGCGCACGGCCCAGTGCTCCGGCACGTCGTTGTAGCCGTAGGCCGGGTTGGACATCAGCACGGTCTGCGACTTGCCCATGACCACGTGGATGCCACTGCGCGTGACGCGGTTGGGGTCGGTCTCGAGGCCGAAGCTGGCGGGGAGGTCGATCACGGTCGTGCCGTCGCGCACCACCTGGATGCGGTGCGTGGTGGCGTCGGCCTTGACGATCTGCGAACGGCCGATCGTGAACGTGGTGGTCAGGTCCCGGGCGCCGAAGCCGGCCTTGCCGAGGTCCAGGCCGTACACGCGCGCTGCCACCGTGACGCCGGTGTTCTCCGGCCAGTAGCTCCGCGGGCGGTAGTGCACCCGTGAGCCCTCGGACGTGTCGGGCAGCCAGGCCCACGATCCCGTCACCGGCCTCGTGGTGGTGACCGACAACGTCCGCTCGGCGGCGGCCCGGTCGGCCGTGGGGATCGTGCGGTCGAACTGGATCTCGATGGGGGCGGCCACGCCGACCACGGCGTCGTCGCCGATGTTGGTGGACACGTGGAACAAGCGGGTCGGGCTGGCGGTGGTGAAGCCGCCGGTCACCGGGACGCTGCCGCCGGGACCCTTCGCCGTGCCCGTGAAGTGGTAGGTGGTGTCGTAGGCGGGCGGCGCCGTGGCGGTCCAGGTGAGGCCGTCGGGGGAGACGGTGCCGGGGATCGGGGTCCCGTCGTCGGCGGTGAGGGCGACGCCGGACAACGCGCCGTGCGCCGAGGTGATGCGGATCGGCGCGGCCGGCGCCACGTCCTGCGTGCCGTCGGGGGGAACGGTGCTCACCGTCGGCGCCGCGGGCGGGGCCGACGGCCGGGCGGGTCCGGGCGGCGTCGCGGAGGCGAGCCCGGCGCACCCGCTGAGCGCCAGACCGGCCACGACGAGCGTGGCTGCCAGCAAGCCCGCGCGATTCTGGCGCGACCAGCGCATCCGTCCCCCCGAGTCCCCGTGATTCCCCAGGAGTCACTAGAGCAACACGGGGCACGTGCGTCAATCACGTCGCGATACCGGTTGGCTACCGATCGGGAACGGACCGGACAGACGGGACGATCAGGTCTGCAGTGGTGCGAGCTCCTGCTCGAACCGGTCGAGGAAGCCCCGCCACGACGTCACGGGCACGGCGGGCCGCAGCACGAACTTCGACAGGCCCACCTCGACGAACCGCCGCACCTGCTCGCGCGCGGCCGTCCATCCGTCGGCGACGAGCAGCCGGGCGTCCATCTCCGGACGCCGGCGGCCCAGGGAGGCGAGGGCGGCGTCGCGCTGGGCGTCGTCGGCATCGTCGGGGATCACGGCGACGTTCGTGCCGTAGTGGTCGTCCTCGATCTCGCGGCCGGCCGCGGCGGCGGCCCGCTCGATGCCCG
This sequence comes from Pseudonocardia sp., assembly GCF_025965585.1. Lineage (GTDB taxonomy): Bacteria > Actinomycetota > Actinomycetes > Mycobacteriales > Pseudonocardiaceae > Pseudonocardia. The sequence goes on along the minus strand of NZ_JAOPWR010000371.1, from coordinate 1,321 downwards.
CACGGCACTCCGCGGCCTCGCCGGGTGTGACGAAGCTGCCCAGCCAGCCGTCGGCGAGCCGCCCGATCCGGCGGAGCCCCGCGGGAGCCTTGCCGCCCAGCCACAGGTCCAGCGGGCGCGCCGGCAGCGGGCCGACCGAGGCCTCGTCGAGGTGGAAGAAGCGGCCGTGGTGGGTGACGTGCTGCTCGGCCAGCAGCCTGCGGACCACGAGCAGCGCCTCGTCGAACACCGCGGCGCGCTCGCCGTCGGGGACGGGGAACAGCTCCCGCTCGCCCGTCGTGGCCGGCCGCACCCCGAACGTCGGCAGGATCCGCTTCGGCGCCAGCGCCACCAGCGAGGCGAGCTGCGCGGCCACCAGCATCGGGTTGCGGCCGGGCAGCACGAGCACGCCGGTGCCCAGCTTGAGCTTCTGCGTGCGACCGGCGGCGAACGCGAGACCGACCAGCGGGTCGATACCCGGGCCGGACGCGTGGTCGGCCAGCCAGATCGAGTCCACGCCCCGGGCCTCGCAGGCGTCGACGAACGCGGCGAGCTCGGGCCCGGGGGCGTCGCCGAGCGGGATGGAGCCGAGGCCGATCCTGACCTTGATGTCCGTCACCGCACGAACCGGTCGGCGAAATCGGCGCCGAGGCCGACGGACTCGTAGTGCTCCCGCGCGAGCGCGAGCTTGGTGAACACGTCCTCGTAGCCGGTGGGCCTGCCGTCGGGGTCGACGTAGACGAGCGAGCCCGTGACGTTGAAGAGCGTCATCATCTCCTCGACGTCGTCGGGGACGACGAGCGTGTGCACCTCGCCGGGCACCTCGAACGCGTACCCGCCCTCGACGGCCACCCAGTCGTGCTCGAGGTAGTGCCAGCGGCCCTTGAGCACCTGGGCGTGCACGGGGCCGGCGTGGCGGTGCCGCGAGAGCACGCCCGAGCGCCGCACGCGCAGCACGTTGACGTAGTAGCCGTGGCTGACGCCGAACAGCAGCGGCCGGAACGACACGTCGTCCGACTGCGGGACCCACAGGCGCTCATCGGCGGCCACGATCTCGTCGATCACGAGGTCGGGCACCGTGCCATAGGGGAGTCCGTGCCGGTAGGGGGTGCGGGCCTGCTCCGTGGACTCTGCCGCAGGCCTGCCGAGCTGTGCGCTGGTGAGGGACACGTTCTCGACGGTAGCTCCCGCCGGTGCCGGGTGTCTCCCGCGAGTGACGTCCCGCGCTCAGGCCTGGGCGGGCGGGGCCGGCACGGCCGGGGCCACGCCCGCGGTCGAGGGCGCCGTGACGGGCGCCGTGGCGGGGGGCTCGGTGCCCGGCTCGCTCGTGACGACGGCGTTC
>NZ_JAOPWR010000361.1 GCF_025965585.1 Pseudonocardia sp. | reverse complement strand
CGGGGGCCCGCCTCGCGCCCACCCGCGGTGTGGGGCGCGGGCGGCCGGGATCCGGCGCGCGGGGGCGGGTCGTGGGTGGGGCGCGTCGCGCCGCCGCTCGTGCTCGTGGTGGCGGTGCTCGTGGTCTGGCAGTGGTACGTGGACGCCTACGCGGTGCGGCCACAGGTGCTGCCGTCGCCGCTGCGCGTGGTGGAGCAGGGGTGGGCCTACCGCGACCAGCTGTGGACCAACACCCTGCCCACCCTGCAGGTCACCGTCGTCGGGTTCGCGGTGTCGCTCGTGGTGGGGTGGGGGCTGGCCGTCGCCGTCGACTTCTCGCCGTGGCTCAAGCGCGCGCTGACGCCGCTGCTGGTGGTGTCGCAGACGCTGCCGATCATCGCGATCGCCCCGCTGCTCATCATCTGGTTCGGGTTCGGGCTGCTGCCCAAGGTGGTCGTCATCGCCCTGGTGACGTTCTTCCCGATCGCGGTGGGGCTGATCGAGGGGTTCGCCGCCACCGAGCGCCAGGCCACCGACCTGCTGCGCAGCATGGGTGCGTCGCGCTGGGCGCAGTTCCGCTACGTGCGGCTGCCCGGCGCGCTGCCGCGGTTCTTCACGGCGCTGCGCATCGGCATCACCTATGCCGTGACCGGCGCGATCTTCGCCGAGTACGTCGGCGCCACCGCGGGGCTGGGGATCTTCATGAACCTGCAGAAGAACTCCTTCCGCACCGACCTGGTGCTGGCCGCCGTCGTGGTCACGGCGGTGCTGTCGGTGGCGCTGTTCGCGCTCACCTACGCGGTGGAGCGCCTCGTGATCCCGTGGAACCGGCGTGGCTGAGGCCCGCCTCGGCGTCGACCACCTGGTCAAGGCCTACGGAGCGCTGCCCGTGCTCGACGGCGTCGCGTTCGGCGTCGTGCCGGGAGAGTTCGTGTCGGTGATCGGGCCGAGCGGGTGCGGCAAGTCGACGCTGTTCAACGTGATCGCCGGGCTGGAACGCCCCGACGCCGGGCGCGTGCTCGTCGACGGCGAGGACGCCACCGGCCGCGTCGACCCGTTCGCCTACATGCCTCAGCAGGACCTGCTGTTCCCGTGGCGCACGGTGCTGGCCAACACGACGCTCGGCCTCGAGGTGGCCGGGGTGCCGCGCCGGGCGGCCCGCGAGCGCGCCCGCGCGCTGTTCCCGACGTTCGGCCTGGCCGGGTTCGAGGACTCCCACCCGGCCGAGTTGTCCGGGGGCATGCGGCAGCGGGCGGCACTGCTGCGCACGGTGGTGCAGGACCGCCCCGTGCTGCTGCTCGACGAGCCGTTCGGTGCGCTGGACTCGCTCACCCGCACCGACATGCAGACCTGGCTCGCCGACGTGCGCGGCCGGTTCGACTGGACGGTGCTGCTGATCACCCACGACATCCGGGAGGCGGTCTACCTCTCCGACCGCGTGGTGGTGCTGGGGCCGCGCCCGACGTCGGTGCGGCACGAGGTGACGGTGGACCTGCCGCGTCCGCGCGATCTCGCGACCACGACGTCGACGCGTTTCTCCGAGATCACGGCGGAGTTGCTCGGGATGCTCACACAGAACGCTCTGTGAGTACCCACGCACTTCATGCGCGATATCCGCGGGCCCCAGGCGGGAATGGCGGTGGTGAGCGCGAAGCGGCCGGGGCGGGCTTGACTGCCCGAGCTACACCATCTGCCGAATTCGGTAGCAGTTCCGCAGGGCCATGTGGAACAGATCTCGCCAGCTGTCCATCGGTGTTTCCGCGTTTCTCAGCCGGTGCGCGGACGACGACCGCGAGTGCCGGAAGCGTGTGGCCCCGGTAATCTGGGCGGGTGCAGGTGACGCGCAGCGCGCGCAAACACGGGATCGGGCGCGAGGAGATCCGCGGGGTCCTCGCGGCCCCGCTCCGCACGGTCGTGCAGGGCGTCGACCTGCTGCACATCGGCCTGACGCCGCGCCGGGACCTCATCGAGGTGGTGGTCGCCCCAGGCGACCCCGTCACCGTGCTGCACGCGATGCGGCTGCGGCCGGCGAACTACCATCACCTGACCGGTCCCGGACTGTCCGCGCCGTAGCGGGCGCTGGATCCCGTGGAGGTTCCGCCATGTCCGAACACCCACCGCTCATCACCGACGCCGCCCCGTCCTTCGACGAGGAGCAGGCCCACCGCCGCCACGTCTACGTCGCGATCATGCTGGTGCACCTCGTCGGCTTCGCGGTGTCGTACCCGCTCTATCTCTGGCATCCGTGGGCGGGGGCCGTGATGGTGCTGCTCACCGGGTTCCTGCCGTGGGCCGCGGTGATCATCGCCAACGGTGCGCCGCGGCGTCGCAGGGGAGCCGCGGACGGGCTCACCCCACCAGCACGACGATGAGGGTCCGCGGGCCGTGGACGCCCTCCACGCGTTCGAGCTCGATGTCGCTGGTGGCCGACGGCCCGCTGACGAACGTGGTGGGCCGGGTCGGCTCCAGCCGGGCGAGCATCTCCGGCACGGTCTGCACCACCTGGTCGGCGCGGACCACGCACACGTGGACGTCGGGCACGAGCGTGATCGCCCGGCGGCCCTGGTCGGGGGAGGCGTCCAGCGCGATCGTGCCGGTGGTGGCGCAGGCCGTGGCGCAGGCGGTGACCGCCGCCGCGTAGCCGTCGAGGTCGGTGGGGGAGAACCCGGCGTCCACCGTGCCGTCCGGCCACCAGCCGGCGGGGAGGCCGGGCGGGACGACCACCGGCCCGGTGATCCCGCTCAGCGCCGTGCGGATGGCCGCGTGGACGTCGGACGCGGGTGTCGGCCCGACCGCTGCGGTGCTGGTCGGGCTCCCGGACGGGGTGCCGGGCGACGGCGCGGGCGGGCTACCGCGGTGGGCGCCGGCGCTCCGGTCGTCCGTCCTCCCGCCGCGGGCGTCGATCACGGTGGCCTTGTAGTCGACGAGCCGGTCCACCAGCAGGTCGACCACCGCGTCCGTGCCGGGGGCGTGCTCACCGGAGCGGTGGTAGTCGCGAGGCACCTCGGGCGGCGGGGGGTTGCCGGCGGCGGCGTTGGCGCCGCGGATCCGGGCGAGGACGTCGTCGCGGGCGGTCATCGAGCGCTCCATGATCGTCGGCCGGGTGCATCGTCGGCCGTATCCGGCCGGGAACGCGCCAGGAGGGTGATCATCATGCCGAACCGCCCCGCTCGCGCGCCCACCACTGCCGGAACGTCTCCTCCGGTGGGCGGGGCACGTCCCGGCTCGCCGTCCAGGCCGAGAGCGGCGGGGGCAGCGTCGAGATGCGGCCCGTCGAACGGCCGAGCAGCCGCCCCAGCCGCGATGCCGTCTCCGCGGCGCCGAACCGGCCGGGCGTCGACATCACCCAGGACGCGGCCGCCATCGCCACGGCCTCGGCGCTCGGGACCCCGCCCCGGTTCGCGTCCACGTGTTCGGCGCGCAGCCGCACGAGCAGCGACGGGATGTCGATCCGCACCGGGCAAGCGTCGAAGCAGGCCCCGCAGAGACTCGACGCGTAGGGCAGCGATGCGTTGTCCTCCACGCCCGTGAGCTGCGGCGACAGCACCGCGCCGATCGGCCCCGGGTACACCGAGCCGTAGGCATGGCCGCCCGTGCGCTCGTAGACGGGGCAGACGTTCAGGCACGCCGAGCACTTGATGCAGTGCAGCGCCGCGCGCCCCACCTCGTCGGCGAGCGTGGCGGTGCGGCCGTTGTCGAGCAGCACCAGGTGGAACGCCTGCGGGCCGTCGCCGGGCGTCACGCCCGTCCAGGCCGAGGTGTAGGGGTTCATCCGCTCGCCCGTCGAGGAACGGGGGAGCAGCTGCAGGAAGACCTCGAGGTCCGCCCACGTGGGCACGACCTTCTCGATGCCCATCACGGTGATCAACGTCTCGGGCAGGGTCAGGCACATCCGTCCGTTGCCCTCGCTCTCGACGACGAGCAGCGTGCCGGTGTCGGCCACCCCGAAGTTGGCGCCCGAGATCGCGACCTTCGCCCGCAGGAACCGCTCGCGCAGGTGCTTGCGGGCGGCCATCGCGAGCCGCCGCGGCTCGGACGTCAGGTCGGGGTCGACGCCGGGGATCTCGCGCAGAAAGATCTCGCGGATCTCCGCGCGGTTGCGGTGGATCGCAGGGACCAGGATGTGCGAGGGCTGGTCGTGGCTGAGCTGCACGATCAGCTCGGCGAGGTCGGTTTCCTTGGCCTCGATACCGGCGGCCTCCAGCGCCTCGTTGAGGCCGATCTCCTGCGTGGCCATCGACTTGACCTTGACGACCTCGGTCTCGCCCGTCTCCTGCACCAGTCGCGTGACGATGGCGTTGGCCTCGTTGGCGTCGCGGGCCCAGTGCACGGTGCCGCCGCGGGCGGTGACCTCGCGCTCCAGCCGTTCCAGGTGCTCGTCCAGCCGTGCCATGGTGGCGGTCTTGAGCGCCGAGCCCGCGAGCCGGAGCTGTTCCCAGTCGTCCAGCTCGGCGACGACCTTCGCGCGCTTGTCCCGGATCGTCGACGTGGCGTGGCTGAGGTTGCGGCGCAGCTGGGAGTCGCCCAGCGCGTCGCGGGCGGCCTCGGGGAAGGAGCGGCTGCCGCGCAGGTGGCCGACGCGGCGGGGGGCGGGAACGCCCAGGAACGTGGTCATCGATGCCTCCTGGGGGTCGCACGGGTGGCGGAGCCGCTCATGCCGTGCCCTCCGTTGCGGCCAGGATCTCGGCCAGGTGCAGGGTGCGGGTGCCGGTCTTCAGACGGGAGAGGCCGCCGCCGATGTGCATCAGACAGGACGCGTCCCCGGCCGTCGCCACCTCGGCGCCCGTACTCAGGACGTTGTGCATCTTGTCGGCCAGCATCGCCGTCGAGGTGTCGGCGTTCTTCACCGCGAACGTGCCGCCGAACCCACAGCACTGGTCGGCCGCGGGCAGCCCCAGCAGCGTCATGCCGCGCACGTGGCGCAGCAGACGCAACGGCTTGTCGTCGACGCGGAGCATCCGCAGCGAGTGGCAGGTGGGGTGGTAGGTGACGCGGTGCGGGAAGTACGCGCCCACGTCCTCGACGCCGAGCACGTCCACGAGCAGCTCGGACAGCTCGTAGGTGCGACCTGCCACCGCCTCCGCCCGGGCCGCCAGCGCGTCGTCGCCGGCGCCGCGGGCGACCATCGCGTGCTGGTGGCGCACCGACCCGACGCACGACCCGGACGGCGCCACGACCACGTCGTAGGGCTCGAACACCTCGACGTGATGGCGCACCAGCGGCACCGCCTCGCGCTGGTAGCCGGTGTTGACGTGCATCTGGCCGCAGCACGTCTGGGCCGACGGGAACACCACCTCGTGGCCCAGCCGCTCCAGAAGCGCCACGGTGGCCTTGCCGACCTGCGGCGCGATGGCGTCGGCCAGGCAGGTGACGAACAGTGCGATCTTCACGAACACTCCCGGCTCGGACGGTCGATGTGGTCTTACCACAGGACGATAGGCTCCGCCGGTGCGCACCCACGAGCGTGTCATGGCCCGGATCGAGGCCGATCTCGCCGCGGGCCGGCTCGCGCTCGGCGATCGGCTGCCGGGGGAGCGGGTGCTCGCCGAGCAGCTCGGCGTCTCCCGCCCGTCGGTGCGCGAGGCGGTCCGGGTGCTGGAGGCGCTCGGCGTGGTCCGGACGGCCGCGGGCTCCGGCCCGGACGCGGGCGCGATCCTCATCGCCGACGCCGCCACCGGCATCGGCGCGGCCCTGCGCCTGCACGTGGCCACGAGCGGCGTTCCCGTCCGCGACGTCGTGGAGCTGCGGCTGCTCGTGGAGAGCTGGGGGGTGCGGGCCGCCGCCGAGCGGCCCGACACCGCGGGCCTGGACCGGGCCGCCGCATTCCTCGACGCCATGGACGCCTGCGGGCTGGGCCCCGATGCGTTCCTCGACCTCGACGGCGAGTTCCACGCCACGCTCGTCGGGACGGCGGGGAACGGGCTGGTCACGGCCATGATGAGCGGAGTGCGGGGGGCGGTGCGGGCGTACGTCCGGGCCGGGGCGCAGGCCGTCGGTGACTGGGACGGCATGGAGAGCCGGCTGCGCCACGAGCACCGGAGTCTCCTCGAGGCGGTGCGCGACGGCCGCGGGGACGACGCGGAGCGTGCGGTGCGCGCCCACATCGAGGGCTTCTACCGGGACTCCGGGGTGGGCTGAGCCGGTCCGCCACCGAGGAGCGGGGTGCCGGTCGTCGGACGGGGTGTCAGGGGGCGGCTCGGGCGCAGGCGCGTGGACGTGCGCACGACCAGCTCCGGGTCGAACACCACCTGCCGGTGCTCGTGCTCGGCCCCGCCGCGGGACTCGTTCAGCAGGAGCTCCGCGGCGGTGCGTCCGAGCAGGTGGCGGGGCTGGCTCACCGACGTCAGGGGGACGGCGGCGGCCTCGGCGAACTCGATGTCGTCGTAGCCGACGATCGCCATGTCCTCGGGCACGCGCAGGCCCAGGCGGACCATCTGCTGCAGGAGGCCGAGGGCGAGCAGGTCGTTGGCGCAGAACGCGGCCGTGGGGCGGCGGGCCAGCGGGAGGCCGGCGAGCCGTTCGCCGGCCCGGCGGCCCTCGGCGACGTCGAGACGGGACGTCTCCAGCACCGTCAGCGCGTCAGGGGAGAGGCCGGCGCGGGCCAGCGCCCGCTGCGCGCCGGCGATGCGGTCGCCGACCTGGCCGAGCGTGCGGGGGCCGCCGATGAATGCGATGCGCTCATGGCCGGTGTCGAGCAGGTGGGTGACGGCGAGGTCGCCGCCCAGCACGTCGTCGACGGTGACGGAGCAGTGGCCCGGACCCGCCCCCCGGTCCACGACGACGACGGGTGTGCCGCGCCGCGCGAGATCGGCGATCCGGGGGTCGCCCGCGTCGATGGGGGTGATCAGGACGCCCTCCACACGCTGCTGCTCCAGCAGGTCCAGGTAGGCGGCCTGGCGGTGGCGGTCCTCCCCGCTGTTGCACAGGTAGACCGCGAGGCCCTCGGCGTCGGCGGCGTCCTGGATGCCACGGGCGACGTCGGTGAAGAACGGGTTGGCGGCGTCGAGCACCACGTAGGCGAGCGTGCGGCTGCCGCCCCCGCGCAGCTGGCGGGCCGACTCGTTGCGCACGAACCCGAGTGCCTCGATGGCGGCCTGCACGCGGTGGCGGGTGCGCTCGCTGACCATCTCGGGCCGGTTGAGGACGTTGGAGACCGTGCCGAGGGAGACGCCCGCCCGGGCGGCGACGTCCTTCATGCTCGGCGCGATCGGTCCGGACACCCGGCCCCCTTGTGAAACGTACGCAAAACCAGCCATGGGGCCGATGTCGATCCCCGGATCGGGACCTTAGCGTCCCCGCCGCCGATCTGCGCGGGCGCTCTTGACGACTCGCCGACCCTCCCTCTAGGGTCGCCCGGGTCACTCTTTTGAAACGTTTCATAGGCCAGCTGGAGTCAACAGCGTGCAAGACGTCAAGCCTGCTCTCCGCGAGCAGCGCATCGAGACCCCGTCGTGGGCCTACGCCAACTCCGGCACGCGGTTCAAGGTGTTCGCGCAGGCGGGGGTGCCGCGAACGCCGCAGGAGAAGATCGCCGACGCGGCGGTGGTGCACCGCCTGACCGGCGTGGCGCCGACAGTGGCGCTGCACATCCCGTGGGATCGCGTGGAGAGCGGCCCCGAGCAGTGGCCCGGTCTCGCCGAGTTCGCCGCCGACCAGGGCGTCGGGCTCGGCGTCATCAACGCCAACGTCTTCCAGGACGACGACTACAAGCTGGGCTCGGTCACCAACCCCGACCCGCGGGTGCGCCGCAAGGCCACCGACCACCTGCTCGAGTGCGTCGACATCATGGACGCCACCGGGAGCCGCGACCTCAAGCTGTGGTTCTCCGACGGCACCAACTACCCGGGCCAGGACTCCATCCGCGCCCGGCAGGACCGGCTCGCCGCGGCCCTGCGCGAGGTCTACGACCGGCTCGGCGAGGACCAGCGGATGCTCCTGGAGTACAAGCTCTTCGAGCCGGCGTTCTACACCACCGATGTGCCCGACTGGGGCACCTCGTACGCCCACTGCATCGAGCTGGGCCCCAAGGCGGGCGTCTGCATCGACACCGGCCACCACGCCCCGGGCACCAACATCGAGTTCATCGTCGCGTTCCTGCTGCGAGCCGGGAGGCTGGCCGCGTTCGACTTCAACTCCCGCTTCTACGCCGACGACGACCTCATGGTCGGGGCGGCCGATCCGTTCCAGCTGTTCCGGATCCTGTTCGAGATCGTCTCCGCCGACGCGCTGTCGCCCGCGTCCGGCATCGCGTTCATGTTGGACCAGTGCCACAACATCGAGGGCAAGATCCCCGCGATCATCCGCTCGGTGCTCAACGTGCAGGAGGCGACCGCGAAAGCGCTGCTCGTCGACCAGGACGCCCTCGCCGCCGCCCAGGCCGCCGGCGACGTGCTCGGCTCGAACGCGGTGCTGATGGACGCCTACAACACCGACGTCCGCCCGCTGCTGCGCGATCTGCGCGAGGAGATGGGCCTGGAACCCGACCCGGTGGCGGCCTACCACCGCAGCGGCTACCAGCAAGAGATCGAGACCGCCCGCGTGGGTGGCCGGCAGGCCGGCTGGGGCGCGTGATCGGCGCGACGGACACCTGAGCACCCACGCGAGGGCCGTGATGTGGCCCTCGCCGCGATCATCCACCTGACCGGAAAGGAACCAGTTTGACCACGACGGGGACCCACCAGGCAGTCCACGAGCTCCTCACCCGGAGCAACCGGCTCGGCGCCGACCCGACCACCACCAACTACGCCGGGGGCAACACCTCCGCGAAGGGCTCCGAGACCGACCCGGTGACCGGTGGGCCCGTCGACCTGCTGTGGGTCAAGGGCTCCGGGGGAGACCTCGGCACGTTGAAGGAGTCGGGGCTGGCCGTGCTGCGGCTGGACCGGGTCCGCGCGCTCGTCGACGTCTACCCGGGCGTCGAGCGCGAGGACGAGATGGTGGCCGCGTTCGACTTCTGCCTGCACGGGCGCGGGGGAGCGGCACCGTCGATCGACACGGCCATGCACGGCCTCGTCGACGCTCCGCACGTCGACCACCTGCACCCCGACGCCGGCATCGCGATCGCCACCGCCGCCGACGGGGAAGCGCTCACCAAGGAGATCTTCGGGG
>NZ_JAOPWR010000350.1 GCF_025965585.1 Pseudonocardia sp. | reverse complement strand
CAGTACTCGAAGGAGCCCAGGCCCAGCCCGCCGTGCTCCTCCGGGATCATGATCCCGAAGAAGCCGAGCTCGCTCATCTTGTCCCGTAGCGCCATCGGGATCTCGCCGCCCTCGGGGTCGAGCTCATTCGCGACCGGCAGCACCTCCCGCATCGTGAACTCCCGGGCCAGCGCCTGGAACTGTCGGCGGTCCTCGGTGAGGTAGGGGCCGGGGACGGACGTGCCGACGTCCCGGCCGACGTCTCCGGCGGGACGGTCTTCGGTCGTGGTCACGAGGCCTCCAGCGGGGTGCGGCGGGCGATGAGGTTGGTGCGGAGAAAGGAGATGACCGGGTCGCCGCCCTCTGCGAACCCCTCGGTGTGCCAAGTGACGATGCCCTGGTGCGGGCGGCTGCCGGACTCCTTGACCGCCGTGACGGTGCTGCGGGCAGTCAGGGTCTCGCCGACCAGGACGGGCCGGTGGTGAACCAGGTCGTCGACGCCGAGGAACGCGCCGCCGATCTCGCTCAGGTCCTCGACGCTCATCCCGAACACCGTCAGGAAGACGAGCATGGGGTTCACGACGAGGTCGTCGTGGCCCATCGCCCTGGCGTAGAGGCGGTTGAAGTAGGTGGGGTGGTAGCTCAGAGTCAGCGAGGAGAAGGTGCTGTTGTCGGACTCGAGCAGCGTGCGGCCCCAGTGATGCACGTAGACCCCGCCCACGGCGAAGTCCTCGAAGTGGTTCCCCTTGGGCCACAGCCGGGTCGCGTCCGGCTCCGCTGCTCGGGGGGAGGTGTCGACACTCATGGAAAGGTCCTTCCGCCGTCGGGGACGGTCGCGCGGGTCAGCTCGGCGACGGAGCCGAGGCCGGGGAGGTCCGCCAGCAGCCGGCGCAGTCGTGCGGTGGCATCCGGGCCGAGGACGGGGCTGACGAGCCCGTCGAACTTGCGTTGCAGGGCGGGCGCCTGCTCGTCGGGGGAGTGCTGCCAGCGCGGCGTGCTCACGTCGCCCTCGGCCTGCAGCGTGCGGCCGTCGCGCGTTCGGACAGTGACCCGGCCCGCGTAGTGCCCGATGTCGCCGGAGGTGTGGACGCGCACGGTGTCGCGCAGGGCGACCAGCTCGGGGTCCCGCGCGGCGGCGTCGGTGAAGCGGGACTCGTCGGTGGCGCCGGAGTACAGGGCGAGCGCGGTGGTGAAGCGCAGGCTGAACTTTCCCTCCAGGCCGGTCCGCGGCTGCGGGATCGCGCAGACGCCAAGGTGACCGGGCGGCACGATCAGGTCCACGGACTCGATGGCACGGGGGTCCAGACCGCCGACTCGCAGCGCCAGCGCGGCGTCGATCGTCGCGTGTGTGAGGTAGCAGGCGGCGTGGAATTTGAACAACACGGACGCGACGTGCCACGGCTGGCCGAACGGCACCGCCAGGGCGTCCGGCTCGGGTGCGTCGGACAGGACCGGCAGCATCCCGCGCCGCTCGGTGAGCCCCGTGTCCGACGCCGTGAACCCCGCTCCGGCCAGCCGCGCGGCGAGCAGCCCCGCCGCGGCCGCCTGGCCGGCATGCAGGGGCTTGGTCATCGTGCCGAAGTTGGCCTTGAGCCCGGACGCGCTGGTCGCGGCGATGGAGAGCGCCGTTCGGACCCGCTCCGTCGGCAGCCGCAGTAGCGACGCCGCGGCGGCTGCGGCGCCCAGGGTGCCCGCGGTGGCGGTGTTGTGGAAGCCGCGGGCGTAGTGCGCGGTCCCGAGGGCGGCGCCGACCCGGGCCTCGGTCTCGATGCCGGCAACGACGGCCACCAGCAGCTCTCGGCCCCCGACGCCGAGCTCCTCGGCCAGAGCCAGGGCTGCGGGCAGGACGGGGACCGTCGGGTGGCCGCCCATTGCCGCCAGCACGTCGTCGTAGTCCAACGCGTGTGCAGCGGTGCCGTTGACCAGCGCCGCGGCCCGGGCGCCAGTCCGTGCGCCGTGGCCGAGCAGCGTCGCCGAACCGGACGGGGTCTCGGCCAGCGCCACCTCGCGCACAATGCGAACCCCGGGCTCGTCAGTGGCGGCGATCGCCACCCCTAGCCCGTCGAGCACGCACTGCGCGGCGACCGCGAGCGCGGCCGGCCCGACGCGATCGACGGTGATTCCGGCTATTTCCGCGGCCAGGCGGAGTTCCGGTGGGGCGTCGGAGGGTGGCGGTCTGGGAGGCAGGGGGTCGGAGTGGCTTGGCATCGTTGCTGGACGACTCATCTACTCACCACTTCTGTGCCACTAGATGGCATGCGTGCTGTTGGATGGCATAGCGACTGTGCGCCGTGCACCAGTCGGATGTCAATGCCCTGCGGCGGCTTCCCGCCCGTCCTGGATTCGGCGGTGGGCTGGAAGGATGCGGTGGTGAGCGTGCAGAGCGTGTTGCGGAGCCTGCAGGTGCTCGAGGCGGTGGCGGCACGGCAGCCCGTCGGGGTCGCCGACCTCGCCCGCGCCCTCGGCCTGCCGAAAAGCACAGTGCAGCGCAGCCTCGTCACGCTGGCCGAAGCCGGCTGGCTGGAGCACGTCGCCGGCGAGTTCACCCGCTGGACCCTCGGCCCGGCCGCGCGGAGGATCGCCCGGGCTGGCGCCCGCGAGACGAGCTTGCGTGAGGCGGCTCTCGGGCCTATGCAGGCGCTACGGGACGAGACCAACGAGACGATCCACCTAGCCGTCCCCGACGGGACGGAGTGGATGGTGCTCGTCGAGCGGATGGACTCGACCCAACCGGTCCGCACCTTCAACGAGCTCGGCACGCGCACCCCGAGCCACGCCACGTCGACCGGCCTGTCGGTGCTCGCCCACCTGCCCGAGGCCGAGGTGGAGGCCCTGCTCGCCGGCGGCCTCGAGGGGTACTCGCCGACCACGGTCGTCGATCCCGACGAGCTGCGTGCCGAG
>NZ_JAOPWR010000340.1 GCF_025965585.1 Pseudonocardia sp. | reverse complement strand
CGGCCGTCACCGCGGCCTGCTCGCCCGTGGCGACCGCGCTGCGACCGTCCTGGTCGCCGCGGTCGTCGTCGTCCGGGGTGCTCGTCGTGTCGTTCACGAGATGAGGAGTCTCCTCGGTGCCGGGGCTCGGTGGTCTGCTGATCAGCTGCCCTCGCTGCTCAGTTCGGCGTCGTCCGCATCGTCCTCGGCATTGCGTGCGACCGCCAGCAGGGTGGCGCCCTCGCCCAAGTTCATCAGGCGCACCCCCTTCGTCTGCCGACCGGCCTTGCGCACCTGCCGGGCCGACGTGCGGATCACACCTCCCGTGGAGGTGATGGCGTACAGCTCGTCGTCGATCCCGACGATGAGCGCACCGACAAGGGTGCCACGGCGACGGTCGTACTGAAGAGTCAGAACACCCTTCCCGCCACGACCCTGCACCGGGTAGTCCTCGATCGGCGTGCGCTTCGCGTACCCGCCCGCCGTGGCCACCAGCACGAACATGTCCGGCTGGACGACGGCGAGCGACAGCAGCCGGTCGCCTGCGTTGAACCGCATGCCCAGCACACCGGACGTGGCACGACCCATCGGACGCAGCACCTCGTCGCTGGCGGTGAACCGGATGGACTGGCCCTCCGCCGACACCAGGAGCAGGTCGTCCTCGGCCGAGCAGAGGACCGCGCCGACGAGCTCGTCGTCCTCGCGCAGGTTGATGCCGATCAGGCCACCGGAGCGGGGCGAGTCGAAGTCGGTGAGCTTCGACTTCTTCACCAGGCCGGTTCTCGTCGCCAGGACGAGATAAGGCGCCGCCTGATAGTCCTTGATCTGCATGACCTGGGCGATGTGCTCGTCGGGCTGGAACGCGAGCAGGTTGGCCACGTGCTGGCCGCGCGCACTGCGGTTGGCCTCGGGCAGCTCGTAGGCCTTGAGCCGGTAGACGCGGCCCTTGTTGGTGAAGAACAGCATCCAGTCGTGGGTGGAGCAGACGAAGAAGTGGGCGACGATGTCGTCCTGCTTCAGCGCCGCGCCCTGCACGCCCTTGCCGCCGCGCTTCTGCGCCCGGTAGAGATCGGTCTTGGTGCGCTTGGCGTAGCCGGTCTGCGTGATCGTGACGACCACGTCCTCGACCGCGATGAGGTCCTCGTTGGTGACGTCGCCGTCGTCGGCCACGATCCGCGTGCGGCGCTCGTCGCCGTGCTTCTCGACGATCTCGGTGAGCTCGTCGCGCACGATCTGCCGCTGCCGCTCCGGGCGGGCCAGGATGTCCTGGTAGTCGGCGATCTCGAGCTCGATCTCGGCCAGCTCGTCGATGATCTTCTGGCGCTCGAGGGCAGCGAGGCGCCGCAGCTGCATGTCGAGGATGGCCTGCGCCTGGATGTCGTCGACATCGAGGAGCTCCATCAAGCCCGTCTTCGCGACGTCGACGGTGGCCGACGCCCGGATCAGCGCGATGACCTCGTCGAGCGCATCGAGCGCCTTGACGTAGCCACGCAGGATGTGGGCCCGCTCCTCGGCCTTGCGCAGCCGATAGCGGGTGCGCCGGACGATGACCTCGATCTGGTGACGGATGTAGTTGCGCACCACCTGGTCGAGCCGCAGCGTGCGGGGCACGCCGTCGACGATGGCCAGCATGTTGACGCCGAAGCCGTACTGCAGCTGGGTGTGCTTGTAGAGGTTGTTCAGCACGACCTTCGCCACGGCGTCGCGCTTGAGCGTGATGACGATGCGCATGCCCACGCGGTCGGACGACTCGTCGTTGATCTCGGCGATGCCCTGCAGCTTGCCGTCGCGGTGCTGGCTCGCGATCGACTCGATGAGGTTGTCCGGGTTGACCTGGTAGGGCAGCTCGGTGCAGACCAGGATGGCGCGCCCCTTGGTGTCCTCCTCGACCTCGACGACCGCGCGCATCCGCACCGAGCCGCGGCCCGTGCGGTAGGCCTGCTCGAGGCCGTCACGGCCGACGATGAGGCCCGCGGTCGGGAAGTCCGGGCCCTTGATGCGCTCCATGAGGGCCGTGAGGAGCTCGTCGTCGGTGGCCTCCCAGTTGTCCAGCGCCCAGACCACGCCGGCGCCGACCTCGCGCAGGTTGTGGGGCGGGACGTTGGTGGCCATGCCGACGGCGATGCCCGAGCTGCCGTTGATCAGCAGGTTCGGCACCCGCGACGGCAGGACGTCGGGCTCCTGAGCCTTGCCGTCGTAGTTGTCGGAGAAGTCGACGGTGTCCTCGTCGATGTCCTGCAGCATCGCCATCGCCAGCGGCGACAGGCGGCACTCCGTGTAACGCATGGCGGCCGCGGGGTCGTTGCCTCTGCTACCGAAGTTGCCCTGGCCGTCGATCAAGGGGTCGCGCATCGACCAGGGCTGGGCCAGCCGCACGAGCGCGTCGTAGATCGACGAGTCGCCGTGCGGGTGGTAGTTGCCCATCACCTCGCCGACGACGCGCGCGCACTTCACGTAGCTGCGGTCGGGGCGGAAGTTGTTCTCCCCCATCGAGTACAGGACGCGCCGGTGCACCGGTTTGAGGCCGTCCTCGACCAGCGGCAGCGCGCGGCCGACGATGACGCTCATCGCGTAGTCGATGTAGGAGCGCTGCATCTCCTGCTGGATGTCGACCGGCTCGGTGCGGTCGCCTCCGCCGGCAGCGGCACCGCCCGCGGGCGGCAGCGTGGGGTCGAGGGTGTCTGTCACTTCGCTTGTTCTCCTGCTCGTGCGGCGGGGCGGCTGCTACCGGGACGACTCAGACGTCCAGGAACCGCACGTCCTTGGCGTTGCGCGTGATGAACGACCGGCGCGACTCGACGTCCTCGCCCATGAGGACCGAGAACAGCTCGTCGGCGGTGGCGGCGTCGTCGAGCGTCACCTGCAGGAGCACCCGGTTGGACGGATCCATCGTGGTCTCCCACAGCTCCTTGGCGTTCATCTCGCCGAGGCCCTTGTAGCGCTGAATGCCCTCTTCCTTGGGCACCTTCTTGCCGGCGACGCGGCCGGCCTCGAGCAGGCCCTGCAGCTCGGCGTCGGAGTAGGCGAACTCCGGCTCCGCGCCGCGGCCACCCCACTTGATCTTGTAAAGGGGCGGCTGCGCGAGGAAGACGTGGCCCTCCTCGATCAGCGGGCGCATGAAGCGGAAGAGCAGCGTCAGCAGCAGCGTTCGGATGTGCTGGCCGTCGACGTCGGCATCGGCCATCAGCACGACCTTGTGGTAACGCAGCTTCGCGACGTCGAACTCGTCGTGGATACCGGTGCCCAGCGCCGTGATGATGGCCTGGACCTCGGTGTTCTTGAGCACCCGGTCGATGCGGGCCTTCTCGACGTTGATGATCTTCCCACGGATCGGGAGGATCGCCTGGAACATCGAGTCGCGGCCGGACTTGGCCGAGCCGCCCGCGGAGTCGCCCTCCACGATGTAGACCTCGGACTTGCTCGGGTCCGTGGAGCGGCAGTCGGCGAGCTTGCCGGGCAGGCCGCCGATGTCGCCCGCGCTCTTGCGCCGCACGAGCTCGCGGGCCTTGCGGGCCGCGGCGCGGGCCTGCGCCGACTGCACCGCCTTGTTGACGATGATCTTGGCCTCGGCGGGGTTGCGCTCGAACCAGTCGGCCAGCCACTCGTTGCTGACGCGCTGCACGAACGACTTGACCTCGGTGTTGCCCAGCTTGGTCTTGGTCTGGCCCTCGAACTGGGGCTCCTTGACCTTGACCGAGACGATGGCGGCGAGGCCCTCGCGGATGTCGTCGCCCGACAGCGCGGGGTCCTTCTCCTTGAGGAACTTGCCGTTGCGCGCGTAGCGGTTGACCGTGGTGGTCAGCGCCGAGCGGAAGCCCTCCTCGTGGGTGCCGCCCTCTTGCGTGTTGATCGTGTTGGCGAACGTGTAGACCGACTCGGTGTAGCCGGAGTTCCACTGCATCGCCACCTCGAGCGCGTGACCCTCGGCCTCGCCGGTGAAGGAGACGAGCTTCTTGTGGATCGGGTCCTTCGACTTGTTCAGGTAGGCGACGAAGTCCTCGAGCCCGTTCGGGTAGTGGAAGACGTGCTCCTTGACCTTGGCGACGTAGCCCTCGGCGTCCGGGATCTCGTCCTCGGCGGTCTCCGAGTGGTGGCCGTCGCGCTCGTCGCGCAGCACGATGGTGAGGCCCTTGTTGAGGAAGGCCATCTCCTGCAGGCGGCGGCGGATGGTCTCGATGTTGTAGACGGTGCTCTCGAAGATGTCGGGATCGGCCCAGTACGTGACCGTGGTGCCCGTCTTCGTGGTGGGCGCGCCCTTCTTCAGCGGGCCGGGCACCGAGCGGGTGTAGCGCTGGCTCCACTCGAACCCGTCGGTGTTGATCTCGACGTCGAGCGCGGTGGACAGTGCGTTGACCACCGAGATGCCGACGCCGTGCAGGCCGCCCGACACCGCATAGGAGTCGCTGTCGAACTTGCCGCCCGCGTGCAGCATGGTCATGACCATCTCGACGGCGGGCTTCTTCTCCACCGGGTGCATGCCGACCGGGATGCCGCGGCCGTCATCGACGACGGTGATGCCGCCGTCCTCGCGGAGGGTGACCTCGACGCGCGTGGCGTAGCCGGCCATCGCCTCGTCGACGGCGTTGTCCACGACCTCCCAGATCAGGTGGTGCAGACCGCGCTCACCGGTGGAGCCGATGTACATGCCAGGGCGCTTGCGAACCGCCTCCAGGCCCTCCAGAACGGTGATCGATCCCGCGTTGTAGCCGTTCTTCTTCTCCGCCACGGGCTGACTGTCTCCTCGCCATGAAGAACCCACGCGGTGCGGCGACGCCGCGGCATGGGACCTGCTCGACCGGGCCTGTCGGGGTCTGCCCGGAACACTCCTCCATCATACCGGTCCGACCTGACAGAAGTGGCGCTGGGACACGTCCAGAAGCGCCACAGAGCGCCGAACGCGGATTCGGTCGGGTGCCGACGGCCGAGAAGGGGGTCCGGGCGGCCTGCGGCGCTGTCACGTCGCCTTGAGTGGCCGAGTCCGACCCGCCCGGTCAGCCGTACGTGTCGCGGGGGCCCCGGCCGCGCACCGTGCGCGGACCGTGGCGCCAGCTCGGACCGCTGGGGGCGACCACGCGGATCCGTTTCACCACGTCCTTGCCCACGGCCGCAGCGAGCCTGGTCAGCAGCTGGCGCTGCAGCTGACGCAGTTGCGTGGCCCACGCGGTGGACTCCGCCTGCAGCACGAGCTCACCGTCGCGCAGCGACACCGGCGTGCAGTGGTCGGCGATGTCCGGGCCGACCAGGTGCGGCCACCGGCCCAGCACCGTGGCGTCGGTCAGCCGGGGCGACCAGCCTCGGTCGAGCGACACCCGCGACACGAGACGGCCGAACGGCTGGGGGTCGCGGTCGTCGGGCCCGGGACCCGACCAGCGCCGGCGACGCCCCCGCGAGGCCGTCGGGGCGCGCCCGGTGCGCTGGGCCGCACGTTCCGCCGAACGCTGCGCGGAGGCCTCCCTCGCCGCGCGCAACGCGTCCCGCGCGATGTCCGATCCACGACGAGAGGCATCCTCGCCGCCATCCCCAGGGGTGGGGACAACCGGCCCGGAGTCGGACGCGGCGGACGGTTGACGGCGGGCGACAGGCGGTCGTCCGTGCTCGTCATCACCAGTGCGGGCCGAGTTATCCACAGTATCCACAACCTTGTCCCCAGGTGATCCGGATCACGTCCGGCCCTCTGACGTCGCATCCTGCGTCAGCCGTTCGACGGTGCCGCCGCCCACCGCGAACCGGACACCGTCGAGGCCCTCCGGCACGTCCTCCGCCACCGCCGCGGTGATCAGCACCTGCTCGGCGCGACGGGCGACGTCGGCGAGCGCCCGGCGGCGCCTCGCGTCCAGCTCGGCGAACACGTCGTCCAGCACGAGCACCGGCTCCACGTCGTCGTCGCGCAGGAGACGGTAGGACGCCAGGCGGAGCGCGAGCGCGAGCGCCCACGACTCGCCGTGGCTGGCGTAGCCCTTCGCCGGCCCCTCGCCGAGGGAGAGTTCCAGGTCGTCGCGGTGCGGCCCGACCAGGCAGACACCGCGCTCCACCTCCTGGCGGCGCACGCGGCCCATCGCGTCGAGCAGCAGGGTCTGCAGCGACGCCGCGTCGCGCGGGAGCTCGTCCTGCGGCCCGAGGCCGCACTTGTAGCCCACGTCCATCGGGTCGGACGTGGGCGCGATCTCGGCGAACGCCTCGACCGCGAGCGGGGCGATCGCCGTCACCAGCTCGAGGCGGCCGACCAGCAGTGCGGAACCGTGGGCGGCGAGGTGGCCGTCCCAGACGTCGAGGGTGCGCAGGTCGCCCCCGCCGCGCGCGGACTTCAGCAGGGCCGAGCGCTGCTTGAGCACGCGGTCGTAGTCGGCGCGCACGGTGGCGTAGCGCGGGTAGCGGGAGACGAGCAGGTCGTCCATGAACCGGCGGCGCTCGCCGGGGTCGCCGCGCACGAGGGCGAGGTCCTCGGGGGCGAACAGCACCGTGCGCAGCACCCCGAGCAGGTCGCGCGGCTTGGCGGGCGCCCGGTTGAGCCGGGCACGGTTGGCACGCCCCGCGGTGATCTCCAGCTCGACGCCCAGCTCGCGACCGTGGTGCACCACCAACCCGCGCACCACCGCGTGCTCCGCGCCCCGCCGGATCAGCGGGGCGTCGGTCGCGACGCGGTGGGAGCCGAGCGTGGCGATGTAGCCGGCGGCCTCGACGAGGTTGGTCTTACCCACCCCGTTGGGGCCGACCAGCACCGTGACCCCGGGCTCGAGGTCCAGCTCGGCCTTCTCCCAGGACCGGAAGTCGGCGACGGCCAGGCGTCGTAGGTGCATGCCTAGTGCCCCGTCCGGGGAGGCCGGTGCGGGAATCGGTAGAACCGTACGCTCACCGGCAAGGCGCCGGACGGTCCTCGTACCGGGCGTACTCGGCCCGGCCGGCAACGCCGCCGGTGGGTGTCCGGGCCGCCGAGTTCTGTGCTGTGCCTCGCTGGACGGGGCACCGGTGTCCCGCGCCGGAAGTCCGTTGCGTATGTCGGTGGAGCCAGGTCGTCGCCGGGCGTGCCGGCGGAACGGCCCTCGTACCTGGCGTACCCGGGCGTTTCGCCGGTGCGTCCGGCGGCGGGCTGGGGCGCCGAGACATGTGGTGGACGTGCGGCGCGGGACACTAGCTCTGGGTGGAGCCGGTGCCCGAGCTCGGTCCGGCGTGCTCGCCCGGGGTGCCCGACGGGCCCGCCGACTCCTTGACCGCGTGGCCGCCGAACTGGTGGCGCAGCGCGGCGACCGCCTTCATCGCGGGCGACTCCTTCTGGCGCGATGAGAACCGCGCGAAGAGCGCCGCGGCGATCACCGGGAGCGGCACGGCGTGCGTGATGGCCTCCTCGAGAGTCCAGCGGCCCTCGCCCGAGTCGTCGACGTAGCTCTCCAGCTTCTCGAGCGTCGGGTCGTCCTTGAGTGCGAGGACCAGCAGGTCGAGCAGCCACGACCGCACGACGGTGCCGCGCGACCAGGCCCGCAGCACCGCGGGCACGTCGGTGACCAGCTCGGCGGCCGACAGCAGCTCGAAGCCCTCGGCGTAGGCCTGCATCAGGCCGTACTCGATGCCGTTGTGGACCATCTTCGAGAAGTGGCCGGCGCCGACGGGTCCCGCGTGGGCGAAGCCCTCCTCGCGGGGGCCCTCGGGGCGCAGCGCGTCGAAGATCGGCATCGCCATCTCGATGTGCTCCGCGGCGCCGCCCGCCATCAGGCCGTAGCCGTTCTCCTTGCCCCAGATGCCACCGGAGACGCCGCAGTCGACGTAGCCGATGCCCTTCTCGTCGAGCATCGCGGCGTTGGGACCGTCGTCGGTGTAGCGGGAGTTGCCGCCGTCGATGACGAGGTCGCCCGGCTCCAGGACCGTCGCCAGCTCCTTGATGGTGCTGCGGGTCGGCTCACCGGAGGGGACCATCACCCAGACCACCCGCGGGGCGGCCAGCGCACCGGCGAGCGCTGCGAGCGAGTCGACGTCGGTGACCTGGGGCCGGGGGTCGTACCCGATCACCTCGTGGCCGGCGGACCGCAAGCGGTCCCGCATGTTGCCACCCATCTTGCCCAGACCGATGAGTCCGAGTTGCACGGTGTCGCTCCTGATGTCGTGACCGTTGTTCCGGAGGCGGGATCGTCGATACGCAGTATGGATCAGCCGCGCCGTGCGACCGGGCCAGGGGCGGGCCGGTTCGGCTGCCGATCAGCCCGGCAGACGAACCGGCATCAGCAGATGCAGGTAGCCGGGCACCGGCTCGCCCGACGGCTCCGGGGCGGCGCCCTCGGCGTCCTCGGCGGGCGGTGCGGGCACGGGACGCACGAGCGCGGGCCGGTTCGGCGTCGTGAACGTGAGCTGCGCGCGCTCGGTGTGCAGCGCACCGAGCGAATCGAGCAGGTAGCCGGGGTTGAACGCGATGGTCAGCGCGCCGCCCTCGAGCTCGCAGGGCAGCTGCTCCTCGGCGCTGCCGACGTCGTCGCCGCCCGCGGCGAGGCGCAGCCCGTCCTCGCTGAACTCCATCCGGACCTGTGCCACGCGGTCGGTGACGAGCGCGACGCGCTTGATCGCCTCGACGAGCCCCGCCACCTCGACGACCGCGGCACTCGTGTGCTCGGCCGGGATCAGCTGGCGGAACCGCGGGAACTCCGCGTCGAGCAGGCGGGTGGTGGCGCGACGGCCGCCGCCCGTGACGCCGAGCATGCCGTCGCCGGCCGACAGGGCGAGCTCGACGGTGCCGGCGCCGGCGAGGGTCTTGGCCACCTCGGCGAGGGTGCGCGCCGGGATCAACACGGCGCTCGAGTGCGAGGTGTCCTCGGGCGTCCAGTCGATCTCCCGGACGGCGAGCCGGAACCGGTCGGTGGCCGCCAGCGTGAGCCGCGAGCCCTCGATCTCCAGGCGGATGCCGGTCAGCATCGGGAGCGTGTCGTCGCGGCCGGCGGCGACGGCCACCTGCGAGACGGCCTGGGCCAGCTCGCCCGCGGCGACCGTGCCGGCGAGCTGCGGCATGGACGGCAGCTGCGGGTAGTCCTCGACCGGCATCGTCGGGAGGCTGAACCGGCTGTTGCCGCAGTTGATCGTGGCGCGCGAGCCGTCGACGACGAGGTCGACCGGCTTGGACGGCAGGGCGCGGGTGATGTCGGCGAGCAGCCGGCCCGAGACGAGCACGCGGCCCGGGTCGCCGATCGTGGCGTCCAGCTCGACGCGGGCCGAGGTCTCGTAGTCGAAACCCGAGACCGTGAGCCGGTCGCCGTCGGGTCCGGTGGTGGCCTCGATCAGGACGCCGCCGAGCACGGGCACCGGAGGGCGCGCCGGGAGGCTGCGGGCGACCCACGCTGCCGCGTCGGCCATGACGTCGCGTTCGACCCGGAACTTCATGGCGGGGACCTCTCGCGCTGGCGGTGTGCAGGGACTCGCGGTCACGGACGGACCGGGAGTGCGTCGGGCGGCTGGGAACACGGCTTCGAACTGTGGAGCCGTGCTCCGGCCGGGGGCTCACCGTAGAGCCTCGGGTCCACGGATGTCATCCCGGCCGTCGGCCACCCGACCGACCACCCGACGGGTGAGCCGGCTGTCCCCTCGATCCACACCGTTGTTCTTTTTGTAGTTCATGAAGAAGAGATATCCAGCAGTAGTACTAACCCCTGTGGACAGTGTGGATGGAGCTCGTCGTCGCAGTTCGCAGGGTGTGGCGTGGTGTGGAGCGACACCTGGGACGGCCGGTGCACGGATCCGTTGCGCGGTGGATGGAGCCCGTCGGGAGCGATCTGTCCCCGCGATGAACACCAGTTGTCCACGGCTGGTGCACGATCCGTCCACCGGTCGATCCACGGCCATCCACAGAGTTGTCCCCAGATGTGGGTGAAGAGTGGTCGCGCGGGAACGCTGCGCGACCGGTCGGCCGGTCGCGCACTGTCGCGGAGGTGGCGGGGAACTCACAGAAGTCCCTCACGGCACATGCTCCAGAACGCTCGGTGACCGGATCCGGTGACGGTGCCGGGACGCAGAGTGCGCACGGAACGACGAAGAAGCAGCCAGGGACGACGAACGGTCGTGCGAACCTCGCAGCGTCCCACCGATCACGGCGGGAACCGCGCAGAAACGCCGAGGGAAGGGACGGAGATCTCGGGGCCGGGAGGCGGTGGGACGACTCAGTGGCGGGCGCGCTGCTTGATGCGCGCGGTCAGCTCCTGGACCTGTTCGAAGGTCTTGCGGCGCTGGGCGATCTCGTTGCGGATCTTCTTGTCCGCATGCATGACGGTGGTGTGGTCGCGGCCGCCGAACGTCTGCCCGATCTTCGGCAGCGACAGGTCGGTGAGCTCGCGGCACAGATACATGGCGATCTGGCGCGACTGCGCGAGCGCCTTCGTCTTACCCGGCCCGCACATCTCGTCCATGGTGATGCCGAAGAAGTCGGCCGTGACGGCCATGATCGTCGGCGCGGTGATCTCCGACGCCCCGGAGTCGGGGATGAGGTCGCGCAGCACGATCTCGGCGAGCTGGGTGTCGACGGGCTGCCGGTTCAGCGACGCGAACGCCGTGACGCGGATGAGCGCGCCCTCGAGCTCGCGGATGTTGCGCTCGATGCGCTCGGCGATGAACTCCAGGACGTCGCCCGGCACCGCGAGCCGGTCCTGCGCGGCCTTCTTCCTCAGGATCGCGATGCGCGTCTCGAGCTCGGGCGGCTGGATGTCGGTGATGAGGCCCCACTCGAACCGCGTGCGCATCCGGTCCTCGAGGGTCTCGAGGCGCTTCGGCGGGCGGTCGGAGGAGACGACGATCTGCTTGTTCGCGTTGTGCAGCGTGTTGAAGGTGTGGAAGAACTCCTCCTGGGTGCCTTCCTTTCCCTCCAGGAACTGGATGTCGTCCACCAGCAGTACGTCGACGTCGCGGTAGCGGCGCTGGAAGGCAACCTTGCGGTCGTCGCGCAGCGAGTTGATGAAGTCGTTGGTGAACTCCTCGGTGCTGACGTACCGCACCCGCATGCCGGGGAAGAGCCGCTGCGCGTAGTGGCCGACGGCGTGCAGCAGGTGGGTCTTGCCCAGTCCGGAGTCGCCCCAGATGAACAGCGGGTTGTACGCGCGCGCCGGCGCCTCGGCCACCGCGACGGCGGCGGCGTGGCTGAAGCGGTTGGACGCACCGATGACGAACGTGTCGAAGGTGTACTTCTCGTTGAGGCGCGTCTGCGACCGCGGCTGGACCTGCTCGCTCTGCGACGGGCCGGCGTAGGTGGGCCACACCTCGCCGCCGCGCGGGCCCGGACCGGTGGGGCCGCCGTTGCGGATGCCGCCGTCGTGCTGATCGTCGCCGCCCGCATCCGCCGCGCCGGGACCGGTGACCGCGAGCGGCCCGGTGTTCGGCAGTCCTTCTGTCGTCAACAGCGCGCGCACGGACCCCTGCGGTTCGTCCCCGGGCCCGAGGTTCGACGGACCGTGCTGCGGGTCGCGGTGCGGGCCGGAACCAGGCAGCGGACCGCGGCCCGGCGGATCGGGGACCTCGGTGCCGCCGGACGCGGCCGACGCGTCGACGACGACGGCGAGGTTCACCTGCACGCCGAGATGACGACCCAGCGCCTCGCTGATGGGCCGGCGCAGGATGCGCTCGATGGCGTCCTTCGCGAACTCGCTCGGTGCGGCGAGCAGCGCGGTGCCGTCGATGAGACCGAGCGGTCGGGTCAGACGGAGGAAGGCACGCTGCTGGGGGGAGAGCGTGTGGGCGCCGGACCCCGCGGACGCGCCGGACAGATCGGCGATCACGCGGTTCCAGACCTGGCCCAGGTCTCCTGCTTGGTCGGCCACCGGTCGGCTCCCCCTCCGGTCGCTGCCCTCGGGTCACCCCGTACCCCGAACGGGGACGATCATCCCCAGACTTGTCCACACCTGTGCGCAAGACAGTACGCGGGCACACCGAGTGGTCCGGTGCGGGCCCGTCGTGGTCGTTGCTGCGATCCCCCCGGATCGATATGGAGCAGGCACGCTAGCAACAGCCCGCCCACTGCCACAAGAGGGGACCCGGCCGCAAGATGCAACGGAATGACGCCGTCCGGGTCGGACCTGGGGTGGTTTGACCGTCCGTCAGCGGGCTGCGTACCCTCGGGGCAAGCGTGTGCCGCGCGCGGTCCGCCGTCCGAGGACGGTGTCGCCGCGTGTAGGCCACCACTGAACACCCCAGCACCACCGTCCGTACAGACAGCGCACGATGATCATCGATGGCCGGTCCGTCCCGCCGTCGACCCAGGAGAGCCGACCGTGAGCAAGGGCAAGCGCACCTTCCAGCCGAACAACCGCCGCCGCGCGCGCACGCACGGGTTCCGGCTGCGCATGCGCACCCGCGCCGGGCGCGCCATCATCGCCGCCCGCCGCGGCAAGGGCCGCGAGAAGCTCACGGCCTGATCCGGCCGTCCCGATGTTGCCGGCCGGATCCCGGCTCACGCACCGGGACGATTTCAGTACCGCCGTCAGGCGGGGCCGCCGCGGCGGCAGGTCCCGGCTCGTCGTCCACCTCCACGGTGGCGACGGGGCCGGTAACCCGCGCGCCGGACTCGTCGTGAGCAAGGCGGTGGGAGGTTCCGTGGTGCGACATCGGGTCGCCCGTCGGCTCCGCCACCTCATCGGTGCGCGCCTCGGCACTCTCCCGCCGGGCGCGCACCTCGTCGTTCGTGCCCTTCCTCCTGCAGCCACGGCGTCCTCGGCCGAGCTGGCCGACGACCTCGACGCCGGCCTGCGCTCCGCGGTGCGCAAGCTGAGCCTCTCGTGACCGCCCCCGGTGCGGGCCGGCGAAACCCGATCGTCCGCGCCCTGGTCGCGCTGGTCCGGGGCTACCAGGTCTACGTCTCACCCGCGCTGCCTCCGAGCTGCCGGTTCTACCCGTCCTGCAGCGCGTACGCCGTCGAGGCCCTCGAGGTACACGGTGTGGTTCGCGGAACGGGTCTCACGCTCTGGCGCCTGTTGAAGTGCGCGCCATGGCACCCTGGAGGTATCGATCCGGTCCCGCCGGCCCGCGACGTCCGACACCGTCCGGTCCAGGACCACCACGAGGAGCAAGCGCCGTGCTGAACTTCATCTACTACCCGGTCTCCTTCATCCTCTGGGTCTGGCATCAGGCGTTCGGGTTCGTCTTCGGTGATGACAGCGGTATCTCCTGGGCGCTCGCGGTCGTCTTCCTCGTCTTCACCCTGCGCGCGCTCCTGTACAAGCCGTTCGTCGGCCAGGTGCGGTCGATGCGCAAGATGCAGGAGTTCCAGCCCGAGCTGCAGAAAGTTCGCAAGAAGTACGCGAACGACAAGCAGAAGCAGGCCGCGGAGATGCAGCGGCTCCAGAAGGAGCACGGCGTCAACCCGGTGGCCGGCTGTCTCCCGGTGCTGGTCCAGGTGCCCGTCTTCATCGGCCTGTTCCACGTGCTCCGCACGTTCGGCCCGGTCAACGCCCAGGGCGTGCCGACCAACAACGACGGGTCGGTCCGCACCCAGAACTACTTCTTCGACCAGCAGGGTGTCCTGTCGTTCAACCGGGCCAACCTGTTCGGTGCCAAGCTCGGCGAGTGGGTCACGAAGGGCGAGGCGGCGCTCAACGCCGCAGGCACCTCGATCACGCACATGCTGATCGTCATGATCCCGCTGATGATCGCGGCGGGCATCTTCACCCACATCACGGCGCGGCACTCGGTGGCCCGTCAGACCGCGGCGCAGGGCGAGAACCCGCAGACCGCGATCATGAACAAGCTGATGCTCTACGTCTTCCCGATCGGCGTCGTGGTCGGTGCCCCGTTCCTGCCGCTGGCCGTCCTTCTCTACTGGGTCTCCAACAACCTGTGGACGCTGGGCCAGCAGTACGTCGTCTACAAGAAGATCGACCAGGAGCAGGCCGAGAAGCGCGAGGCCGCGGTCGTCAACCGGCAGTCGCTGGCCCCGAAGCCCGGGCAGAAGCCGGTGCGCCCCGAGGTGGACGCCCCCGACGCCGCCGCCAAGAGACCCGGCGCCAAGCCCGTCACGCCCAAGACCGCGGGCAAGAACGGCGGCCAGCCGGCCACGAGCGGCACCAACGGGTCCACGTCCAACGGCTCGGGCAACGGCTCCGTGACAGAGGGATCGGCCGCCGGGTCGGCGTCCACCGGCACGGGAGCCACCGGCACCGCGAAGAACACCACCGGCACGGCAGGCGCCGGGGCCCGCAGCGGCGGCAGTACCCGCCCGCCCGCGCGACGTCCCCGCAAGCGCCGCTGACCCATCGTCCACCAGCGGTCGCCCGCGTCGGCGGCCGTCGCGGTGCGCGCACATGTCCGCGCACCGCACCATCGCAGGGAGAGGAGACGCACCGTGCCGAAGACCGTGCAGGACGGGGCGACGCAGGACACCGCAACCGCCGAGAAGTCCCCGCGCGCCGCGGCCACCACCGCGGAGGAACAGCTCGTCCGCGAGGGCGACATCGCGGGTGACTACCTCGAGCGACTGCTCGACGTGCTCGACTACGACGGTGACATCGATCTCGACGTCGAGGCCGGCCGCGCGATCGTCAGCATCGACGGCGGCGAGGACCTCGACAAGCTCGTCGGTGACCGCGGATCCGTCCTGGAGGCGCTCCAGGAGCTCACGCGTCTCGCGGTCCAGCAGACCTCCGGCAACCGCAGCCGCCTGATGCTCGACATCGCCGGCTGGCGCCAGGGCCGTCGGGACGAGCTCACGGAGCTGGGCCTGCGCACGGCCAAGGAGGTGCTCGCGTCCGGCGAGTCGGCGCGGCTGCGGCCCATGACCCCGTTCGAGCGCAAGGTCGTCCATGACGCCGTCGCCCGAGTCAAGGGCGTCTCGAGCGAGAGCGAGGGCGAGGAGCCGCGCAGGCAGGTCGTCGTCTTCCGCGGTGCCTGACGGCGAGGACGCACACGGGTCGGACTCCCCTCCGGTGGACCCTGCTGCGGTCGAGAAGCTGTTCGGTGACCGGCTGCCGCTCGCGCGCCGGTTCGCCGAGCACCTCGCCACCACGGGCGTCGAGCGCGGGCTGATCGGGCCTCGGGAGGCACCCCGGATCTGGGACCGGCACGTCCTGAACTGTGCAGTCGTCGCGGAACTGGTGCCGGACGGCGCCCGTGTGGTGGATGTGGGTTCGGGAGCGGGCCTCCCCGGGATACCGTTGTTCCTGGCCCGCCCCGACCTGGGCTTGGTTCTCGTCGAGCCGCTCGCCCGTCGCGTCGAGTGGCTGTCGGAGATCATCGCCGATCTCGGTCTCACGATCGAGGTCGAGCGTGGGCGGGCCGAGGAGAACGCCGTCCGGCGTCGATGGGAGGGAGCCGACGTGGTCACGTCCCGTGCCGTCGCCCCTCTGCACCGGTTGGCGGGCTGGTGTCTCCCCCTGCTGCGGCCGGGTGGAACGATGCTCGCGGTGAAGGGGGCCTCGGCGCCCGAGGAGATCACGCGTGATGCGGCCGTCGTCCAGAAGCTGGGCGGTGGAGCACCGCGTGTCGCGAGGTGCGGGTCGGGGATCGTCGATCCGCCGAGCACGGTGGTCGTCGTGGAACGGGTCGACCGTCCGCGGCGCAGGAGAGGACAGGCGTGACGGTGCCCGATGTTTCACGTGAAACACCCGGCTGGACGCCCATCGCCGAGGAGGCGGAACGGGCGGCCCGGGTGCTCCACCCCGACCGCTACCGGATGCCCCGGCCGTCGCACCGACGGATCATGACCGTCGCCAACCAGAAGGGCGGCGTCGGCAAGACCACGAGCACGGTCAACCTCGCCGCGGCCTTGTCGATGCACGGCATCCGCGTGCTCGTGATCGACCTCGACCCCCAGGGCAACACGAGCACCGCGCTCGGCGTCGAGCACCGGCTCGGCACCCCGTCGGTCTACGAGGCGCTGCTCGGCGAGATCTCGCTCGTCGAGGCCGCCGTGCCCAGCACCGCCTCGCCCGACCTGCTGTGCGTGCCGGCCACCATCGACCTGGCCGGCGCCGAGATCGAGCTCGTCAGCATGGTGGCGCGGGAGAACCGGCTGAAGCAGGCCCTCTCCCCCGACGTGCTCGACCAGCTCAACGTCGACTACGTCTTCATCGACTGCCCGCCGTCGCTGGGGCTGCTCACCGTCAACGCGCTCGTCGCCGCGCAGGAGGTGCTGATCCCGATCCAATGCGAGTACTACGCGCTGGAGGGGCTCGGTCAGCTGCTCAACAACATCGACCTCGTGCGGTCGCACCTCAACACCGCGCTGCACGTCTCGACCATCCTGCTGACGATGTACGACGGCCGCACCAAGCTGGCCGACCAGGTCACCAACGAGGTCCGCTCCCACTTCGGGCCCACCGTCCTACGCACCGTCATCCCGCGCAGCGTCAAGGTGTCGGAGGCCCCCGGCTACAGCCAGACGGTGCTCGCCTACGACCCCGGGTCGCGCGGTGCGATGAGCTACGTCGACGCCGCCCGTGAGATCGCCGACCGCGGCGTCACCATGGCCGTACCGGCCGGGCGGTGACTCCGGTGGCGGAGCGCAGGGGAGGGCTCGGGCGCGGGCTCGCCGCACTGATCCCCACGGGCCCGGCGGCAGCGGACGCCCCGCCGCCCCCACCCGTCACGATCCCGACCGGTTCCCTGGCCGCGGTGCCGGTGCCGTCCTCGACGGCGGCGTACGAGCAGCTGACGCCTGCCGGTGCGGTCTACCGCGAGATCGACCTCGCGTCGGTCGTACCTAACCCGCAGCAACCCCGTACCGCGTTCGACGAGGAAGCCCTCGTCGAGCTGGAGCACTCGATCCGCGAGTTCGGGCTCCTGCAGCCGATCGTCGTACGGGAGTCCTCCCCCGGCTCCTACCAGCTCGTCATGGGCGAACGCCGGTGGCGGGCCGCCCAGCGCGCCGGCCTCGAACGGCTGCCCGCCATCGTCCGGCAGACCGGTGACGACGCGATGCTCCGCGACGCGCTGCTGGAGAACATCCACCGGGTCCAGCTCAATCCCCTCGACGAGGCGGCGGCGTACGAGCAGCTGCTCGTCGAGTTCGGCGTGACCCACACCGAGCTGGCCGACCGGCTCGGCCGCAGCCGCCCGGTCGTCACCAACACCATCCGCCTGCTGAAGCTGCCCGTGTCGGTGCAGCGTCGTGTGGCGGCCGGGGTGCTGTCCGCCGGCCACGCCCGTGCTCTCCTCGGGCTCGACGACGCCGGGCGTCAGGAGGAGCTCGCCGCCCGCATCGTCGCCGAGGGGATGTCGGTGCGCGCCACCGAGGAGGCGGTCGTCCTGCTGCGCCGCGAGGCTCCGGCGAAGGAGAAGCCGGCCCGACGGCGCCCGATGCAGGCACCAGGACTGCAGGAGCTCGCGGAGAAGCTCTCCGACGCGTACGACACGCGCGTGAAGGTCGAGCTCGGGCAGCGGAAGGGCCGCATCGTCGTCGAGTTCGGCTCGGTCGAGGATCTCGAGCGCATCGCGGCGCTGATGAACGGCCCGAGCCGCCAGGACTGACTCAGGGGCGGGCCGATGGGGTCGTCCGGCCCCTACCCCGCCACCTGCGGAGATCGCCGCCGACCTGTCATAAGCACCGGTTGACCCCCGTCGGGACGGGGCGGTGGAGCGACGCAGAGGCGCCGTCCTCCCCCGCTGGGCGGATATCGGGGCGCTCGGCGCCCGAATTGTTGCTCGGGCTCGGAGTGCGCCACTCTCGCCGGCTGAGTGGGCTGGTCGTGGCCGAGCGCGTACCGGGCGCTCAGCGTGTGAAGTGGTGTCGGGGTGCGGAGGGCGTCGCCCGTCTTGGTGGTGACAGCGGTGGGGCCGCGGCGACCACCTGGGCCACGCCACGGTGACGGTCTCGGAAGTGTCGGGGCTGCCGGGGCCGGCACCGCCACCGTCCCACCGCCGCGGTCGTCTCCGGCCCATGATCGTCGCTCGGCCGCGTGGACGGCCTCATGTGGCCGTGAGCGCACCCATCTGGTGACCATGATGCTGTCGCTCAGGGTCGACCGAAGCCGCGGTCTCCTTTCCGTGGACGTGGTGACCACGCGCTTGCGACAGCGAAGTCGCCGCGGTCGTCGTCATGGATCGGGAGCTTCCCGGCCTACGACGACGTGGGGCTGCCGCGCCTCGCACCCGCCCGCTGATGCTATGGGTGGGATCGGCGGTGTGCCCGACCCGATCCCGTGGCGTGACGGGGCCGAGGGTGCCAGAGCTGCGGGGCCGCCGGACGGTGTGCGCTGACCATGTGCGCGCTGACCGTGTGGGGTCTGCCCCTGCTTCGGTTGACTCCTCGCCCGTGAGGATGCGTCCTCGCTGGAAGGATCGACATCGCGCCCACGCCGTATCCGAAGGAGTTCCGCCGCGACGTGGTCGCGGTCGCTCGGCGAGGCGGTCAGTCCCGCGCGCAGGTGGCCCGCAGCTTCGGGACCTCGCGGTCCTGCAGGGCCCGGTGGCTGCGCGTGCCGACCGCGAGGAGGGACTCGGCGCTGATCAGCCCGACCCGGAGCTGACCGGGGATCTCGATGGAGAGCCGATCCGGTCAGCCGGCGTGACCGGGACGACGCACACCTGGTCAACGCCGCGGTCGACATCCACCACGACGACCCCGATTCGCCTACCGCTTCGTCGCCGACGCGCTCCCCACCCGCCGCGATCGGGTCAGCCGGCCGTGCTCCCAGCAACGGATCTACTCGGCCCACGCGAAGGGCGAGGCCGCTGTCGCCGGCCCGGTCCGCCGGTCCGCGACGATCTGGTCGGTCGCGCGTTCATCAGCGATGACCTCGACGAGTTGCGGTTGACCGACATCACCGAGCATCCGACCGGCGACGGCAAGCTCTACCTCTGCGCCGTCAAGGACGCCTGCAGCGATCGGATCGTCGGTTACTCGACGGACGCCCAGATGACCTCGCAACTGGCCGCCGATGCCCTCGCCGACGCTGCCGCGCTACGACGCCACCAGAACCGGGTGCACTCCGATCACGGCAGCCAGTCCCCTCTCACGCCTTCCTCGGCGCGCTGCGAAGCCGTGGTTTGCGCGGATCGACGGGCCGAGTCGGGACCTGTGCCGGCAACGCCGCGACGGAGTCGTCCTTCAGCCTGTCGCCGAAGAACGTCCTCAACCGACAACGCTGGGCCACCCGTCGTGAGGATCTACGGCTGGCGATCACCGTCTGGATCGAGAAAACCCGTCACCGCCGACGCGCCGAGACGCCCGCGGCCGGCTCACGCCTACCGAGTTCGAGATACTTCGAAGCCGCTCGCGCGGCCTGAGCGCACCTACCCGAGCGAGTCAACGAGACTCGGGACGGACCCGTGCGCGCTGACCATCCGAGCACTGCGCATGCGACCGCTGGGCGATCGCGTCGAGCCCGGTCGGTGTTTCACGTGAAACACCGACCTGCGGCGCACCGCCCATGTCCGTCGTGGGGGCGACCGGCGAAGCCGGCCGCACCGTTCACGCAGCTGCCGGCATCTCCGGCATCGCGATGTCGGTCGCGCTGCAGCGGATGGGCGTCGCGCAGGTGGAGCACCACCGGGGAGCAGTCCGACCTGACGTCGTGCACCAGCAGCCGGCCCACGTCGAGCCCGGTGGTACCCGGCCGATGGCCGATCCGGGTGCTGGCCGGTGAGCCGTCCTTCGTCAACGTGCTGGACGCGGTCAACGCCTGGGTGCTCCTGTGCGAGGCTGCAGCAGCGGTCGACGTGGTGACGGCGGAGACCTTCGGCGTGGACGCCCGGTCCGCTGACGAGTGCCTACGTCCGCGCCGGGGACGCAATCCGCGGGCGTCGTACGGCGACTTGGTGGCCGATCTCCGAACCCGTCGACGCGGAGCTCGCCGACCTGCTGCGGCGACTGCCCGGCGACGGGATCGTGCCGGGATAGGCGCCCAGGACACTGGAGGTGCTCACGGCCAAGAAGGGCGGCCCTCGTCCTCGTGGCCGACCCGGAGATGTCACCATCCGACGTGGAGGTGCGCGAGGTCGGCGGCCTGCGGCTGGGCCAGCCTCGGGACGACGTGCCGCTGACGCGGGAGCCGATCGCGCACTCCCCGCTGGGCGAGCCTGCGGAGGCCGACCTCCTCCTCGGGCTCGTCGTCCTCCGCTTCACCCTGTCCAACTCCGTCGCGTACGTGCGCGACGGTATGACGCCCGGCGTCGGGGAGGGACAGCTGTCGCGCGTGGACTGCGCGCGGCTGGCCGGCGCGAAGACGGACACGAGGTGGCTGCGTCGGCACCCGCGCGCGGACCTACTCCTTCGCCGCCCCGTGCGGCCTTGGAGCGGACGAACCGGCGGCTGCGCTTCCACCTGGATCGGCGCGAGCTCGCCCGGTTGGCCGCGTTGGCAGGCGGGGATCTCACGCCGCTCTCCCCCGCCGAGCATCGTGACCGGCTCGGCCGGCTCGACGGGTGGGTGTTCCGCGACGGCATCGACCACGCGGCACGGCACGGCGTACGGCATCTCGCCGAGCCGGGCGGATCGACCCGCTCCCCGGATGTGGAGCGCGCTTGCCGGGAGCACGGCATCACACGGGCGGCGACCGCTCCTCGGCGGTTCCACCACTGACCCGCCCGGCCATGTTTCACGTGAAACAACGACGGCGACGGTTCAGCCGAAGCGATGTTTCACGTGAAACAGGGACCGGTCATCGACGCCTGACCGCCCGCTCCACGAGGGACGCGTAGAGCACGCCCAGATCCTCACCGGCGGCGCGGACGGACATCGGCAGCAGCGAGGTGTCGGTGAGGCCGGGTGAGACGTTCACCTCGAGGATCTGCACGCGCCCGTCGGCGTCCACCACCGCGTCGGTCCGAGAGACGTCGCGGAGGCCGAGCAGGCGGTGGGCGGCGAGCGCGGCCTCCTCGAGGTCGGCGAGTACCGATGCGTCGAGCCGTGCGGGGCAGTGGAAGGTGGCGGCCCCCGGCGTGTACCGGGCGGTGTAGTCGTAGAAGCCGCCCGCGGCGTCCACCTCCACGGCGGGCAGCGCGCGGGGCTCGTCCCCGTCCTCGACGACCGACACGGCCACCTCCGTGCCGAC
>NZ_JAOPWR010000276.1 GCF_025965585.1 Pseudonocardia sp. | reverse complement strand
ACCCCGCCCGGCCGTCCCCGAGGCACGGACCCGGCGCACTCAGACCTTCGCCTGCTCCGCCTGGCGCTTCACCGCGGCGAGGGTGCGGTGCATGCCGTCCACCATCAGCGTCTCGCGCTCCCGGCCCAGCATCCCACTCGCGACGAGCGCCCTGACCAGCACGTTCGGTTCGGTCGTGCGCTCGCGCCACTGGGTGAGGCGGGTGCCGTCGCCGTCGGGCTCCAGACGCCAGCCCCACGTCATGCCGTTCTCCGCCACCGTGAACGCGAACCGCGACGGCCGCTCGCACTCCACCACCCGGCAGCGCGTCAGCCAGCGCACCCAGCCGTGGGCGTTGACGCCCACGAACCGCGCACCGACCGCCGGGCCGGTCGCGCTGCCGCGCCACCGGCCGCCCCGGTTCTCCGGGCTCCACTCGCCCATTCGGGTGATGTCGGTGACGAGCTCCCACACCTGCTCGGGGCTGGAGTCGATCGTCACGACGGCCTCGTTCATCGCTATCCCTTCACGTAGGGCTCGCCGTCCGCCGCCGGGGCCCGGACCTTGCCGACCAGCCCCGCCACGGCGAACAGCGTCGCCAGATAGGGAAGCATGAGCAGGAAGTTCGACGGGATCGCCACCGGGGTCCCCGCGACGGACAGCAGGCTCTGCAGGGCGTCGGCGAACCCGAACAGCAGGGCCGCGCCGATCGCACCGCGCGGGCTCCACTTGCCGAAGATCACCGCGGCCAGCGCGATGAAGCCCTTGCCCGACGAGATGTCCTTCGTGAACCCGCCGATCGCGCCGATCGTGAGGAACGCGCCGCCGAGACCGGCGACCATCCCGCCCATGATCACGTTGCGGTAGCGGGTGCGCAGCACCTTGATGCCGACGGTGTCGGCGGCCCTGGGGTGCTCGCCGACGGCGCGGGTGCGCAGGCCCCAGCGGGTCCGGAACAGCGCCACGTCGATCACGATGATCAGGATGTACGTCAGGTAGACGATGATGTTGACGTTGAAGAAGACCTGCCCGATCACCGGGATGTCGGCGAGGAGCGGGATCCTGATCGGGGCGAAGAACCCCGGCTCGTTGTAGGTGGACGGGTCGCTCTGCATCAGCGCGTCGTAGCCGAAGCCGGTGATGCCCAGTGCGAACGCGTTGAGCACGACGCCCAGCACGACCTGGTTGACGAGGAACTTGATCGCGAAGACGGCGAGCAGCGCACCCATCAGGCCGCCCGCGATCACCGCGGTGACCACGCCGACGCCGAGGCTCTTCGACAGCGACGCCCCGAGCGCTCCCGCGAACGCGCCCGCGAGGAACTGGCCCTCGATCGCCACGTTGATGACGCCGGTGCGCTCGCAGAGGATGCCGGCCAGCGCGCCCAGCACGAGCGGTGTGGCGAGCAGGAGCGTGTTCTGCAGCAGGCCGGGGACGTTGAGCGGGTTGCCCGGGCTGCCGGTGCTGGCCCAGCACAGGAACGCCACCACGAAGCACAGCAGCACGGCCACGAGGACCCAGCGCATCTGCCGCTTGGAGAAGCCGCGCACGACCTGCCAGACGCCCAGCAGGGCGACGACCACGCCCAGGGTGATCGCGGTGGCCTCGGCGGGGACCTCGAGGTCGGGGACGGCGAACGTGTCGCCGGTGGCGATCAGGGCGAACTCGGCGTCGCCGGGGTTGGCCCCGAAGCCCCACGCGAACACGCACACGAGGCCCGCGAGGATCACCGAGATGCCCGAGACCAGCCGGGCGCGCAGCGGCACGCCGGTGTCGACGACGGGCCGGACGACGACGAGCTCCTCGTCGGCGGGGGGAGCGGTCGTGGGACTGGTCATCCGTTCCACCCCTTCGCCAGCGCGGTGACGCCGCCGCCACGCGACTCCCGCAGCCGGAAGATCGCCCGGATCAGGGCGGGGGCCGCGATGAACAGCACGATGACCGACTGGATGACCTGCACGATCTCCGTCGGCGTGCCGGTGTCGGCCTGCATCTTGACCGCGCCGGCGCGCAGCGCGCCGAAGAGGATGCCGGCCAGCACGGTGCCGCCGGGGGCGGCCCGCCCGAGCAGCGCGACGGTGATCGCGTCGAAGCCGATGTTGGCGTCGACGTCACCGGTGAGGGCGGCGTTGTTGCCGCCGAGGATCTGGGCGCAGCCCGCCAGCCCGGCGAGCGCGCCCGCGATGAGCATCACGGTGATGTAGCTGCTGGGCACGCTCATGCCGGCCGTGCGGGCGGCGTACTGGTTGGCGCCGACGGCGCGGAGCCGGAAGCCGAGCGTGGAGCGCGTCAGCAGCCACCAGCACCCGAGCGCCGCGAGCAGGGCCACGACGAGCGAGGCGTTGACCGACAGGCCGCCGCCGAGCAGGTGCGGCAGCCGGGCCGCGTCCTCGACCGGGCGGGAGATGGCCTGGTTGGAGCCGTCCGCCTGGAAGCCGGACACGCTCAGCAGGTAGTAGAGGAGGTACAGGGCGACGTAGTTGAGCATGATCGTCGAGATCACCTCGTGCGCCCCGGCCCTCGCCTTGAGCCATCCCGCCAGGCCGCCCCACAGCGCGCCGCCCACGATGCCCGCCACCAGCGCCACGAGCAGGTGCAGCACGATCGGCAGGTGCCAGGCGAAGCCGACGTAGCCGGCACAGATCGCGCCGATGATCAGCTGGCCCTGGGCGCCGATGTTGAACAGGCCCGCGCGGAACGCGACGCCCACCGAGAGCCCGCCGAGGATCAGCGGTGCTGCGTTGAACAGCGTGTCGGACAGCGGCCCGAACAGCGGGACGGAGCTGTCGGAGTACACCGAGTCCGGGTTGAACACCGAGCCCTCGAACAACGCGACGTAGCCCGACGAGATGGCCTTCCACCCGGCGCCGAACGTGTCGGCCGGGTAGGAGAAGAAGTAGCTCATCGCGGCGCGCGTGGGCTCGTCGGCGATGACGATGAGCACCGCGCCGACGACGATCGCGCAGACGAACGCCAGCACGGTGATCACCACCGTGTTGCCGTTGAGGAAGGTGTCGACCACGCGGGCAGGCACGCCCTTCGGCCGTTCGCCGGGCGGCGTGCCCTCCGGCGCGGCGGCGGTGTCGGCGACCCCGGTGGTCATGGGGTCACCTCGCTCGTGGAGCCTGCCATCAACAGCCCGATCTCCTCCGCCGTGGCACCCGCCCCGACCTCCCCTGCGATCCGCCCGCGGTACATGACGCCGATCCGGTCGGCGAGGCCGAGCACCTCGTCCAGCTCGGTGGACACCAGCACCACCCCCGCGCCGCGGTCGCGCTCGGCGACGATCCGGCGGTGCACGAACTCCATCGAGCCGACGTCGAGCCCGCGCGTCGGCTGCGCGACGATCAGCAGCTTCAGCGGCCGGGACAGCTCGCGCGCGAGCACGACCTTCTGCTGGTTGCCGCCCGACAGCGTGCGGGCCGCCGCCTCCGGTGACGGTGTGCGCACGTCGAACTCGGCGACGCGCTCCACCGCGTTGCTCGCGATCGTTCGCAGGTTCATCGCCATCCCGGAGGCGAACGGCGGCTTGTCGTAGAGGTCGAGCACGAGGTTCTCGGCGACGGTGAAGTCGCCGACCAGGCCGTCGTGCAGCCGGTCCTCGGGCACGTAGCCGACGCCGAGGTCGAGGAGCTGGTCGGTGGACAGGCGCGTTATCCGCTGCCCGGCCACGTCGATGCTGCCCGACGCCGGGGTCGTGAGGCCGACGAGCGCCTCGGTCAGCTCCGTCTGCCCGTTGCCCTGCACGCCCGCGACGGCGTAGATCTCGCCGCCGCGCACCTGGAACGACACGTCGTCGACGAGGACGACGCCGTTGTCGTCGAGCACGGTGACGCCGGCGACGTCGAGCACCACGTCCTGCGCCTCGGCGGGGGTCTTGTCGACGGTGAGCTGCACCGGCCGCCCGACCATCAGCGACGCCAGCTCGTTGGTGGACGCCGACGGCTCGGCCGTACCGACGACCTTGCCGCGCCGGATCACGGTGATCCGGTCGGCGACCTCGCGGACCTCGCGCAGCTTGTGGGTGATGAAGACGATCGACGTGCCGCCGTCGCGCAGGGCGCGCATCACGCGCATCAGGTCGTCGGTCTCCTGCGGCGTGAGCACGGCCGTCGGCTCGTCCAGGATGAGGACCTGCGCGTTGCGGCTCAGCGCCTTGATGATCTCGACGCGCTGCTGGACGCCGACGGGGAGATCGGCGACGAGGGCGTCGGGCGGTACCTCGAGGTTGTAGCGCCGCGAGATCTCGGTGACGTCCCTCTTCGCGCGGCGACGGTCGAGGAACCCGCCGCGCTTGGTCTCCTCGTGCCCCAGCATGACGTTCTCGGCGACCGTGAACACCGGGATCAGCATGAAGTGCTGGTGCACCATGCCGATGCCCGCAGCCATCGCGTCACCGGGCCCGGTGAACGTGACCGGCACGTCGTCGACGAGGATCTCGCCCTCGTCGGGCTGGTAGAGGCCGTAGAGCACGTTCATCAACGTGCTCTTGCCCGCCCCGTTCTCACCGAGGAGGGCGTGGATCTCGCCGGGTTCGACCACGAGGTCGACAGCGTCGTTCGCGGTCAGCGAGCCGAACCGCTTGGTGATCCCACGGAGCTCCAGCTTCACGCGGATGCCTTCCCGTCGACAGCGAAGAACGTCAGCGAGGGAGTCTGGCAAATCTCTCCCTCGCTGACGGTGAAGCGCCTCGCGCCGTGCTAGTGCCTCGTCAGGCAACATTCGGTAGGTAATCCGGTCTGCGGATCTTTGACTCGGGCGCGAAGCGCCGTTTCGAGGTCGCATGCTTGTTGGCCCAACGGACGTAGCCGGCGATCGCGCTCT
>NZ_JAOPWR010000279.1 GCF_025965585.1 Pseudonocardia sp. | reverse complement strand
TGCAGTGGTTCGTGCACACGGCGAACGCCGACGTCCACGGGGAGACCGATGCCGACGAGCGCATCGCCGACCTCACAGGCGAGCCGCTCGAGGACGACGGTGTTGAGTTCCAGGGCGAGGACGAGCTCGCCGTCGACGACGTGGACGACGACCTCGCCGACGAGAGCGCCGACCACGGGGTTGTCGACCACGCGGTTGCTGACGAGGAAGGTCTTGCCGGCGATCGTGCCGCCGACGATCC
Organism: Pseudonocardia sp.; assembly: GCF_025965585.1. Lineage (GTDB taxonomy): Bacteria > Actinomycetota > Actinomycetes > Mycobacteriales > Pseudonocardiaceae > Pseudonocardia. Next base: position 10,370 of record NZ_JAOPWR010000279.1, on the reverse strand, counting down.
CGCCGTCCACGGAATTGCCGACCACGGGGTTGCCGACGGGGTTGCCGACGACGAGGTTCTCGGCGGCGAGCATGCCGACGACGATGCCGCCGACGGCCCGGAGGACGCAGCCCCGGTCGCGGAGGTCGACGCCTCCGAGGTGACGGAGGAGACGGACCGCGGCGCGGGCGAGGCTCCGGGGACGGCCGACCAGGCGGCGGTCCACCCAGCGGCGGTCCACACGGCGGTGGACGAGCCGGCGGTGGACGAGCCGGCGGTGGACGAGCCGGCGATGGACCGGGCGGCGGACGACACCGACGCCGCGGCCCTCGAAGCGCCCGCCGACGCTGCGGCCTCGCCCGACGAGGTGGAGCCGGCCGAGGGTGTGGCGGCGGAGGTGGAGTCGGCTGAGGACGCGGCGACGGGCGTGGAGCCGGCTGCCGACGTCCCCGTTGCCGACGCCACGGCCGGTGCTGCTGAGAGCACGGACGAGCCCGGCACCGGCACGACCGGCACCGATGCGGCCAGCTCCGACGAGCCTGGCGCGGCCCAGGTCGGAGCGGGCGACGACGAGGAGGAGCCGAGCCGGTGACCGACCTGCTGGACATGCACGACGTCCTGCTCGCCGACCTCGACGGCACCCTCTACCGCGGGCCCGCGGCAGTGCCCGGCGCTGTCGAGGCCGTGCGGGGAGCGGCGGAGCGGGGCGTACGCACCGTGTACGTCACGAACAACGCGTCGCGTCGGCCTGCCGACGTCGCGCAGCATCTGGCGGACCTCGGCTTCCCGGCCACCACCGACGACGTGGCCACCAGCTCGCAGGCCGCGGCGTCCATGCTGGCCGGTCGGCTGCCCGCCGGGGCGCCGGTGCTGGTCGTGGGCACGGAGGCGCTCGGGCGTGAGGTGACGCTGGCGGGGCTGACCGTCACCGACGATCCCGCGGAGGCCGCCGCCGTGGTGCAGGGCCACAGCCCGGACACCGGGTGGCGGCTGCTGGCCGACGCGTCGGTCGCGCTGCGCGCGGGCGCGGTGTGGGTGGCGTGCAACCTCGACCCGACGCTGCCGACCGAGCGGGGTCCGCTGCCGGGCAACGGGTCCATGGTGGCGGTGCTCCGCACGGCCACGGGGCTGGAGCCGCTGGTCGCGGGGAAGCCGGCGCCTGCGCTGCTGATCGACGCGGTGCGCCGCACGGGTGCGGAGCGGGCGCTCGTCGTCGGCGACCGCCTCGACACCGACATCGAGGGGGGTCGCGCGGCCGGGCTGGCCACGCTGCTCGTGCTCACCGGGGTGTCCGGCGCGGCCGACCTGCTGGCCGCCCCGCCGGAGCTGCGCCCCGACTACGTGGCGGCCGACCTGGGCTCCCTCACCGCCGATGCCGCCGAGCTGGTGCCCGGCGCACCGTCGGGATGGACGGCCGAGACGACGGGCGACGGCGCGCTGCGGCTGTCGGGCACCGGCGACCCCGTCGGGGCGCTGCGCACCCTCTGCGGCGTCCACTGGGCGGCCGGTGGCGGACCCGTGGACGTCACCGCCGACGGCGCGGACGCCGAGCGGACGCTGAAGGATCTCGGGCTGGGCGGGGGGCCCGGGGGCTCGGCTACCGTGGCGTCATGACCGTCCCCGTGCCGGGCCCTCCCCGCCCCGCCGATCCCCGCGCGCAGGACCCCGGAGACCTCGTGGCACGGGTGATGGCGGCTCTCGACGTGCTCGACGAGCGGCCGCCCGCCGAGCACGTCGAGGCGTTCGAACGCGTCCACGCCGCGCTGGGCGAGGCCCTCGCCGCCGGCTCCACCGGCCCGGCGTGACCCGAGTGGTCACGAGGGCCCGGCTGGACGCCGAGCTGGTGCGCCGCGGTCTGGCCCGGTCGCGTCAGCAGGCGGCGGAGCTGATCGAGCAGGGGCGCGTCGCCGTCCGCGGGGTGGCGGCCGGCAAGGCCGCCACGATGGTGGACCGCGACACGCCCGTCACCGTGCAGGAGACCGGCGAGCGCGAGTGGGCCTCGCGCGGAGCCCACAAGCTGACCGGGGCGCTGGACGCATTCGGTGTCGACGTCACCGGGGCGCGCTGCCTCGACGCGGGCGCGTCGACCGGAGGCTTCACCGACGTCCTGCTGGAGCGGGGGGCGCGGGAGGTCGAGGCCGTCGACGTCGGGTACGGGCAGCTGGTGTGGCGGCTGCAGAGCGACGAGCGGGTGCACGTGCACGACCGCACCAACGTCCGCGCGCTGGAGCCCGACGCCATCGGCGGCACGGTCGACCTCACCGTGGCCGACCTGTCGTTCATCTCGCTGCGCACGGTGCTGCCGGCGCTCACGGCATGTACGGCCGGCCTGCTGCTGCCGATGGTGAAGCCGCAGTTCGAGGTCGGCCGGGAGCGGCTCGGCTCCGGGGGAGTGGTGCGCGATCCCGCGCTGCGGCTCTCCGCGCTGACCGATGTCACGGCGGCGGCGCGGCGGCTGGACCTGCGGCTGCGGGGCGCCGTCGCGAGCCCGCTGCCGGGGCCGGCGGGCAACGTCGAGTTCTTCCTGTGGCTCGCGCGCGACGGCGACGACGTCGGCGACGCTGCGCTGGCCACGGCCGTCGAGAACGGGCCCGCATGACCGCTCGCGAGGTCACCATGGTCCTGCACTCCGGACGTGAGACCAACCGGCGCACGGCTGCCGGTGTCGCTCGGCGGCTGGCCGCGTCCGGGGTCCGTCTGCGGGTGATCGGCGACGAGTGGGCCGAGGTGGAGGTCGACCTGCCGGCGGGTATGGAGCCGCGCATCGTCGACGGCAGGCCGGGCTGCGCGGAGGGGTCCGAGGTCGTGCTCGTCCTCGGTGGCGACGGGACCCTGCTGCGGGCCTCGGAGATGGCGCGGCCGGTCGGGGTGCCGCTGCTCGGGGTGAACCTCGGGCGGATCGGATTCCTGGCCGAGGCCGAGGAGGAGTCGCTCGGCGACGCGCTGGACGCCGTCATCGAGGGCGACTACTCGGTGGAGGAGCGGATGACGCTCGACGCCGTGGCCCGCCGCAACGGCGATGTGCTCGCGCGGACGTGGGCGCTCAACGAGGCCACCGTCGAGAAGAGCACGCGCGAGCGGATCCTCGAGGTGGTGCTCGAGGTCGACGGGCGTCCGGTGTCGGCGTTCGGCTGCGACGGCGTGCTGTGCGCGACGCCCACCGGCTCCACCGCCTACGCGTTCTCCGCGGGCGGACCGCTCGTGTGGCCACAGGTGGAGGCGCTGCTGCTGGTGCCGAGCAACGCGCACGCCCTGTTCGCGCGGCCGATGGTGATCTCGCCGGACAGCCAGGTGGCGGTCGAGGTGGACGCGTCCGGGCCGCCCGCGCTGCTCGACTGCGACGGCCGCCGGACGTTCGTGCTGCCCCCCGGGGCGCGCGTGGAGCTCAGCCGAGGCCGCCTGCCCGTGCGGATGGTGCGCCTGGACGGCAGCCCGTTCGCCGACCGGCTGGTGCGCAAGTTCGACCTGCCGGTCCGGGGCTGGCGGGGCGCGCCCCACGCGGACGGCTGAACGGACTGTCGGGGCTGCGTCGTACGCTTCGCCCCATGCTGGCCGAGATGCGGATCCAGGGGCTCGGCGTGATCGACGACGCGACGCTCGAGCTGGACCCGGGGCTCACGGTGCTCACCGGGGAGACCGGTGCGGGCAAGACCATGGTCGTCACCGGGCTGTCCCTGCTCGGTGGGGGGCGCGCGGAGGCGTCCCGGGTTTCCGAGGGGGCCAAGCGCGCCGTGGTCGAGGGGCGGTTCACCGCCGATGCGGCCGCGCTCGCCGTGGCCGACGAGGTCGGGGCCGACGCCGACGATGACGGCACACTCATCGCCGTCCGCACGGTCGGCGCCGACGGGCGGTCCCGGGCGCACCTGGGCGGGCGCTCGGTGCCGGTCGGGGTACTGGGCCGGCTCGCGGAGGCCACGCTGGCCGTCCACGGCCAGAACGACCAGCTGCGCCTGCTGCGGCCCGCCGAGCAGCGGGCCCTGCTCGATCGGTTCGCGGGCGACGCCGTCGGCAAGCCCCTGGAGCGCTACCGCGCCGCGCGCGCGGAGTGGCAGCGGGTGGCCGCCGAGCTCGTCGAGCGCCGCGACGGCGCGCGCCGGCTCGCGCAGGAGGCCGACCTGCTGCGCCACGGGCTCACCGAGATCGGCTCGGTCGACCCCCAGCCCGGCGAGGACGCCGAGCTGCTCGACCAGGCCCGCAGGCTCTCGGCGGCCGACGACCTGCGCGCCGTGGCCGCCGCCGCGCACGCCGCCATCGTCGGCGAGGACGACGTCGAGTCGCCCGCCGCCCTCGCCCTCATCGGCGACGCGCGCAGCAGGCTCGCCGCCACGGGCGATCCCGAGCTCACCGCCCTCGACGCCCGGCTCGCCGAGGCGCTCGCCCTGATCGGTGACGTCGGCACCGAGCTCACCGCCTACCTCGACCGGCTCGACGCCGATCCGGAGCGCCTCGCCGCTGTGCTGTCGCGGCAGGCCGAGCTCAAGGCACTCACGCGCAAGTACGCGGCCGACGTCGACGGCGTGCTCGCCTGGGCCCAGGAGGCGCAGGAGCGGCTGGCCGGCCTCGACGTGTCCGACGAGGCCCTGGCGGGCCTGGCCGCCCACCGCGACGCGCTGGCCGTCGATCTCGCCGAGTACGCGGCCGACATCACCGCGGCGCGCACCGAGGCCGCGGCCCGGCTCGCCGCCGACACCACCGCCGAGCTGGCCGGGCTCGCGATGGGCGATGCCCGGCTGCTCGTCGTCGTGTCGCCGCGCGAGGCGGCGCCCGGCTCGGCAGACGCCCTGCGCGTCGGTGCCGCCACGCTCGTGGCGGGCTCCAGCGGCGTCGACGAGGTGGAGCTGCGGCTCGTCGCCCACGCGGGCGCGGCGCCGCAGCCGCTGCACAAGGGCGCGTCCGGCGGTGAGCTCTCCCGGGTGATGCTGGCACTGGAAGTGGCCCTCGCGGGTGCCGACCCGGTGCCCACGATGGTCTTCGACGAGGTCGACGCCGGGGTCGGCGGCCGGGCCGCGGTCGAGATCGGGCGGCGCCTGGCCAAGCTGGCCGCGCGCCACCAGGTCATCGTCGTCACGCACCTGCCGCAGGTGGCGGCCTACGCCGACCGGCACCTCGTCGTGGACAAGTCGGTGCGTGGCCAGAACGGTGCCCGGCGCAGCATCGTGCGCACGCTGCCCGAGGACGAGCGCATCGTCGAGCTGGCGCGCATGCTCGCCGGTCTCGACGACACCGACACGGGCCGGGCCCACGCGGAGGAGCTGTTGGGCTCCGCCCGGGCCCACCGCGAGGCCGATCGAGCCGTGCCGGAACCCGCCCCCGCGCGTAAGCCGCGGAGGAAGGCCGCGGCTGCCCGCGCCTGAGACGGCGGGCCCTGAGCTGGTCAACCCTGAGCTGATGAACGCAGGGTGACCGTCGGCGTGCCTTCCTGGCATCACGCGCCCCAGGTGTCACAGTGCGTGTATGAAGCTCTCCGGCCTGTTGCACCGCTCGCGCACCGAGCTGCCCGGGCTGACCGGCGTCGCGCGCGTCGACCGGCGCACCGACGGTCTGCTGCGCCGCGTCAAGCCCGGTGAGATCGCCGTCCTCGACCAGATCGACCTCGACCGCGCCACGGCCGACGCCCTCGTGGCCGCCGACGTGGCCGCCGTGATCAACGTGTCGCCGTCGATCTCCGGGCGGTTCCCGAACCTCGGCCCGGAGGTGCTCGTCGCCGCCGGGATCATGATCGTCGACAACGTCGGCCCCGAGGCGATGCACGCGATCAAGGACGGCAGCCGCATCCGGCTGCTGGACGGCGTGGTCTACGCGGGCGAGCTGCGGCTCGCCGAGGGCGTGCTGCAGGACGCCGACTCGGTGGCCGACGCGCTCGTCGAGGCCAAGTCCGGCCTCACCCACCAGCTCGAGGCGTTCGCCGCCAACACCATCGAGTTCATGCGCCAGGAGCGCGGTCTGCTGCTCGACGGCGCCGGCGTGCCGCAGGTGGACGTGGTGCTGACCGGGCGGCAGGTGCTCGTCGTCGCTGCCGGGTTCGACGCCGCCGCCGAGCTGGCCCGCCTGAAGAACTACATCCGCGAGTACCGGCCGGTGCTGGTCGGCGCGGGCGCCGGTGCCGACGTGCTGATGGCCGCGGGGCACACGCCCGCGCTCATCGTCGGCGACCCGGCCGAGGTCTCCAACGAGGCGTTGACCTGCGGCGCCGACATCGTCGTGCCCGCTTTCGCCGATGGCCACGCACCCGGCCTGCACCGCGTTCAGGACCTCGGCGCGGGCGCGGTGACGTTCCCCAGCACGGCCAACCCCGAGGACCTCGCGCTGCTGCTCGCGGCCCACCACGACGCCGCGCTCGTCGTGACCGTCGGGCTGTCGGCGAACATGGCCGAGTTCCTCGACCGCGGGCGGGCGGGCAGCAACGCGTCCACCTTCCTGACGCGGCTGCAGCTCGGCGGCACGCTCGTCGACAGCCGGGTGATCGCCACGCTCTACCGCAGCCGCATCTCGACGGGCGCGATCCTGCTGCTCATCGGCGCGGCCGTGGTGGCCGTGCTCGCGGCGCTGCTCGTCTCCGACGCCGGCGACGCGATCCTGGCCTGGGTGTCCACGAGCTGGGCGGCCCTCGTCGAGACGATCAAGGGCTGGTTCGTGTGATCTCCCTGCGCTACCACGCCGTCTCCATCGCGGCGGTCTTCCTCGCGCTCGCGATCGGGATCGTCCTCGGCGCGAGCGGGGTGTCGGAGCGGCTGCTCGGCGCCGTCACGACGAAGGCCGACGACCTCGGCGGCCAGGTCCAGCAGCTCACCGCCGAACGGGACGCGCTGGCCGCGTCGCAGCGGGCATCGGACGAGTTCGCCCAGCGCATCGGCCCGGCCGCGGTGAAGGGCGCGCTGCAGGGCCAGACCGTCACGCTCGTGACGTCCGGGGCCAACCCGGCCGACCGGGCTGCCGTCGTGGCGCTGCTCGGGGACGCCGGCGCGACCGTCACCGGCGAGGTCGCGCTGACCGACGCCGTCGGCGACCCGTCCCGCGCCGACCAGCTCCGCCAGCTCACCGCGCAGCTGCTGCCCGCTGGCGCGCAGCTCCCCGCGGCGTCCGACACCGGGAGCCTGGCCGGCGGGCTGCTCGGCGGCGTGTTGTTCGCGAAGGCCGGAGCCACGCCCGCGCAGGAGCAGAGCGTGCTCAGCGGCCTCGCGAGCACCGGTTTCGTGGCGCCCGGCGCCCCGCCCGCGCCCGCGAACCTCGCGCTCGTGCTCACCGGCGGTGCGCTGACCGGGATCGACGCCGCCGACTCCGCCGCCGTGATCGCGCGGCTCGCGGCCCAGCTGGACCGGGCCGGCGGGGGAGCGGTGCTCGCCGGTCGGGCCGGCTCGTCCGAGGCGACGGGCTCGGTCGGGGTGGCGCGCGCCGACCCGACGATCACCGCCGCGATGTCCACCGTCGACGACGTGCAGACCGGTGCCGGGCAGGTGTCGGCGGTGCTGGCCCTGCGTGAGCAGGTCGAGGGCCGGGCCGGCAGCTACGGCACGGCGGTGACGGCGGCGGACGGGTCCGCTCCGAAGGCCTGACACGGGCGGCGGGCCCGGTCCGGTCCGCCGCGTCCGCCGACGGCGCGGTGTTCCGGGTTCGAGCCGGACCCTGTGCGTCCTCGTCGGCCTGGTGGGGGAGGCGGCGGCCACCCGCGAACGGGTGCCGGACCGAGATCGCGGTTGCCCAGGTCGGTGGTGCACCAGGTGCACCCTCGGTGGCGGGCAGCGCGGCGGGTGAGCAGTGGGTGCGGCACCCGAACGGGTGCACCTCGCCGCGTCCGCGGCGACACACCGGGGCCGCGGCACCTCGGCCGGCCACGCTATGTACCCTGGAACCCCGTGCAGCCTCGCGCGACGCGTCATCTGTTCGTCACCGGCGGGGTAGCGTCCTCGCTGGGTAAGGGTCTGACGGCTTCCAGCCTGGGCCAACTCCTCACCTCCCGCGGATTGCGGGTGACCATGCAGAAGCTCGATCCGTACCTGAACGTGGATCCGGGCACCATGAACCCGTTCCAGCACGGCGAGGTCTTCGTCACCGAGGACGGTGCGGAGACCGACCTCGACGTCGGCCACTACGAGCGGTTCCTCGACCGCAACCTGCACGGCCGGGCCAACGTCACCACCGGTCAGGTGTACTCCACGGTGATCGCCAAGGAGCGCCGCGGCGAGTACCTGGGCGACACGGTGCAGGTCATCCCGCATATCACCAACGAGATCAAGGACCGCATCCTCGCGATGGCGGAGCCCGACGAGGACGGCATCACGCCGGACGTCGTGATCACCGAGGTGGGCGGCACGGTCGGCGACATCGAGTCGCTGCCGTTCCTCGAGGCGGTCCGCCAGGTCCGTCACGACGTGGGACGCGACAACTGCTTCTTCCTGCACGTGTCGCTGGTGCCGTTCCTCGCGCCGTCGGGGGAGCTGAAGACCAAGCCGACGCAGCACTCCGTGGCCGCGCTGCGCAACATCGGCATCCAGCCCGACGCACTCGTGCTGCGCGCCGACCGGGAGATCCCGGAGAGCATGAAGCGCAAGATCTCGCTGATGTGCGACGTCGACCTCGACGGTATCGCGGCCGCGCCGGACGCCCCCTCGATCTACGACATCCCGAGGGTGCTGCACTCCGAGGGCCTCGACGCGTACGTCGTCCGCCGCCTGGGCCTGCCCTTCCGCGATGTCGACTGGACCGTGTGGGGCGACCTGCTCGACCGCGTGCACCACCCCGACGAGACGGCGAAGATCGCGCTCGTCGGCAAGTACGTCGACCTTCCCGACGCCTATCTGTCGGTCACCGAGGCGCTGCGCGCGGGCGGGTTCGCCCACCACGCGCGTGTCGAGATCCGCTGGGTGCCGTCGGACGACTGCCGCACCCCGGCCGGGGCGGCCGCCGCGCTGGACGGCGTGGACGGCGTGCTCGTCCCGGGCGGGTTCGGCGTCCGCGGCATCGAGGGCAAGCTCGGCGCCATCACGTACGCCCGCACCCGCGGCATCCCGACGCTGGGCCTGTGCCTGGGCCTGCAGTGCATGGTGATCGAGGCCGCGCGCTCGCTCGCCGGGCTGGAGGACGCCAACTCCACCGAGTTCGACGAGCGCACGCCGCACCCGGTGATCTCCACGATGGCCGCCCAGCGCGACGTCGTCGCGGGCGAGCGGGACATGGGCGGCACCATGCGGCTCGGGGCCTACCCCGCCGTGCTGGGCGCCGGCACCGTGGTGGCGAACGCGTACGGCAGCCGCGAGGTCTCCGAGCGCCACCGCCACCGCTACGAGGTCAACAACGCCTACCGGTCACGGCTGGAGGAGGCCGGCCTCGTGTTCGGCGGCACCTCACCCGACGGGAAGCTCGTCGAGTTCGTCGAGCTGCGCGCCGACGAGCACCCGTTCTTCGTCGGGACGCAGGCCCATCCTGAGCTCAAGAGCCGTCCCACCCGCCCGCACCCGCTGTTCGCCGCGTTCGTCAAGGCGGCGCTGGGCTACCGGGCCGAGGACCGGCTGCCTTTCGACGGCCCGGCACGTGAGCGTGCGGCGGCGGCTGCGGTGAACGGAGCCGGATCATGACCGCCCCCCGGCACGACTTCCCGGTGCGGTCGTCGAAGGACATCTACGTCGGCAAGGTCATGGCGCTGCGCTCCGACGAGGTGGTCATGCCCGGCGGGCGCGTGGCCGTCAGGGAGGTCGTGGAGCACCCGGGAGCGGTCGCCATCGCGGCGCTCGACCCCGACGACCGGCTGATGATGATCCACCAGTACCGCCACCCCGTGCACCGGCGGCTCTGGGAGCTGCCCGCGGGCCTGCTCGACGTCCAGGACGAGGACCCGGTGGAGGCAGCCAAGCGCGAGCTCGCCGAGGAGGCCGGCCTCGCGGCCACCGACTGGTCGGTGCTGCTCGACGTGGTGCCCTCGCCCGGGTTCTCCGACGAGTCGGTGCGGGTCTACCTCGCGCGCGGGCTCACCGACATCGGCCGCCCGGAGGTGGGCGACGACGAGGAGGCCGACATGGCCACCCGCTGGGTGACATTGTCGGTGGCGGTGCGGATGGTGCTGGCCGGCACGATCGTCAACGGCGTGACGGTGGCCGCGGTGCTGGCCGCCAACACCGTGGCCGGGGCGGGCCAGGCGGGCCGTCCGGTGGACGCGCCGTGGCAGGACCGGCCCACGCGTTTCGCCCGCCGCAAGGCCTGACGCTCGAGGGCCTTCTCGGCCTCGGGGGCGAACGGGACGAGTGGTGAGCGCGAGATCAGCGGCGGGGCGGACCCCGAAGCCGCGGCGACCTGCCACCACGATCAACTGCGCAGGGGGCGTCCGTACGGGTCGGTGGGGTGTCCGGCCAGCAGGACGATGCCGTCGATGAACGCCCACAGCACACCGATGCCGAAGA
>NZ_JAOPWR010000209.1 GCF_025965585.1 Pseudonocardia sp. | reverse complement strand
GCCGTCCACCCGGTCGACGTGACGGGCAGCGGCGGCACCGAGGCGGCCGCCCGGCGGGCCCGCTACGCCGCCCTGCGCGCCGCGCTCCCGCACCCGGACGCCGTGGTGCTGCTCGGCCACACCCTCGACGACCAGGCCGAGACGGTGCTGCTGGGGCTGGGCCGCGGCTCGGGGGCGCGGTCGCTGGCCGGCATGCGCACCTGGGACGCCCCGTGGCTGCGGCCGCTGCTCGGGGTGCGGCGCGCGGTCACGCGGGCCGCGTGCGCGGAGCTGGGTGTGCGGGTCTGGGACGACCCGCACAACGCCGATCCGCGGTTCACCAGGGTCCGGCTGCGCCACGAGGTGCTCCCCCTGCTGGAGGACGTGCTGTCCGGGGGTGTGGCGGCGGCGCTGGCCCGGACGGCGGCACAGCTGCGCGAGGACGTCGACGCGCTCGACGCGGTGGCCGCGGGGCTGCTGGGCACCGCCCGGGATGGCGACGACCTGGCCACCGCCGCGCTGCGCGGGACGCCGCCCGCCCTGCGCCGCCGCGTGCTGCGGGCGTGGCTCGCGGATCGGGGAGTGACTGGACTCACCGAGAAGCATCTCCGTTCGGCCGACGTTCTCGCAGCTCACGGACCTGATCGCGGTGGTGCCGCCCTACCGGGCGGGTTGGAGCTGGTCCGGACGCGTGGCAGGCTTTCCCTGCGCCCGGTCCGCTGGCCGCGGGGGTAGTCGAGGAGCCTGGAGGCACGCAGCCGTGTACGACGGTCACATCGCGTCGACGCTGGTCACCGAGCAGGCGATCCGCGACAAGACCGCGGAGCTGGCGCAGCAGATCGGCGCCGACTACGGCCCCGAGGGCTCGGGTGGCGCGTCGGACCTCCTGCTCGTGGGCGTCCTCAAGGGCGCGGTGATGTTCATGACCGATCTCGCCCGCGCCCTGCCGGTGCCGGTGCAGCTGGAGTTCATGGCCGTCAGCTCGTACGGCTCGTCCACCTCGTCGTCCGGGGTCGTGCGGATCCTCAAGGACCTCGACCGGGACATCGCCGGTCGCCACGTGCTCATTGTCGAGGACATCATCGACTCGGGCCTGACGCTGTCGTGGCTGCTCAAGAACCTGGAGTCGCGCTCCCCGGCGTCGCTCGAGGTCTGCACGCTGCTGCGCAAGCCGGACGCCGTGAAGGTCGACGTGCCCGTCAAGTACGTGGGCTTCGACATCCCCAACGAGTTCGTGGTGGGCTACGGCCTCGACTACGCCGAGCGCTACCGCGACCTGCCGTTCATCGGGACCCTGGACCCGAGCGTCTACGCCTGACGCGCGATCAGCTCGCCCCGAGAGGGGGCCCGGCCGGCGCGGCCAGCTGCTGCGGCGAGACGCCCGCGGGCGTGGGGTCGAACGGCTTCGTGCCCAGCACCAGCTCGACGTCGCCGAGCCCGCCGGCGGCGTTCGCGTACTGCAGCTCCCCGGCGATGTCGCCCACCCCGTTGCTCACCGGGAGCGGCGAGAGGTTGAGCGTGGAGAGCTGACCGACCGCGGCGCCCTTCGCGTCGAGGTAGGCGCTGCCCGAGTCGCCGGGGACGCCGGGGCTCAGCGTGTAGACGACGTGGCTGTGGCCGTTGCCGATGTCGCCCGCGCTCACGCCGACCTTCGGGCTGAGCGCGCTGATGCCCAGCCGCAGCGGCGAGTTGCCGTACGAGTAGACCTGCTCGCCCGGCGCGAGGCCGTCGCTGTCGATGCCCGTCGGGCCGCCGAAGAACGGGATGCTCGGGTTCACGTCGGGCACGTCGCCCGGTGCGATCTCGACGAGCGCGAGGTCGTTGTAGGCGCAGGTGTCGGGGTCGGACTCGCCGTCCGCCTGCATCGTGACCCACGAGCTGTAGACCATGGTGCCGGTGCGGTCCCGGCCGTCGGCGCCCTTGATCGTGACGGCCGCGCCGAGCGGGACCGTGCCGGAGTCGCAGCCGTTGGTCTCGGTGGACTGGCCGGTGCCGCCGCAGTGGGCCGCCTGGCCGAGGAACACGCGGTTGCCGCTGGTGAACACGAAGTTGGCGGTGCACGCGCCGCCGCCCGCGGTCTCGGTGAGCACGCCGGGGCGGATCGGTGCGGAGTCGGCGGGAGCCCAGCCGCCGGGAGCCTGCGCCGGAGCGGGGGCCGCCCGCAGGACCGTGGCCGCGGTGGCGGAGGGGGCGAACAGCGCTGCGATCCCGACCACCCCGACGGTGGCCGCGGCGGCCACCACCCCGCGAACCCTGAGCACCATCCGTGTCTCTCCCCCGAACCCGAACCCGTTCCTGCCCATCGGGAGGTCAACGACCCCGACGCGGGCGGGTTACCGCTCGCATCGCCCCCGACGCCCGATGGGTGCATCCTTGCGGGCGCCCCGGGAGACGGGAACACCGGTCCCCGGTCGATCGTTGAACCGTCACACGCCCCGGTTCGGGGCGTCCCGTCGGCGCCGTCACGCAGACCGGGCAGGGGACCGCTATCCTGGCGGACTCGGGGCCGGTCAGCGCGCTGAGCCCGCTGCCTGCCGTAACTCGTCTGGGAGGGTGAAGGCCGCACTCGGCCGAAGCTGCATGGACCGCAAGCGCCTGCTCCGTAACCCGCTGATCTGGATCCTCGCTGCGATCCTGGTCTACTTCACTTTCAGCGTTCTGTTCGACGACACCCGCGGCTACACGCAGGTCGACACGTCCGTGGCGCTCGCCCAGATCGACACCGGCAACGTCAAGAACGCGCTGGTGGAGGACACCAGCCAGCGGCTGCGACTGACGCTCAACACCGCCGTCGACGGCAGCACCCAGCTCATCACCCAGTACCCGGCCCAGCTGAGCGGCTCCATCGTCGACAAGCTGGAGGCGGCGCCCAACAAGCCCGCCTTCAACACCACGGTGCAGCGCGACTCGTTCCTCACGCAGATCCTGATCTTCATCATTCCGCTCGGCATCGTCCTGCTCATCCTGTTCTGGATGATGAACAACGCCCAGGGCGGCGGGAACCGGGTGATGTCGTTCGGCAAGTCGAAGGCCAAGCAGCTCAACAAGGACATGCCGAAGACCACCTTCGGTGATGTCGCGGGGGCCGACGAGGCCGTCGAGGAGCTGTTCGAGATCAAGGACTTCCTGCAGAACCCCGGGCGATATCAGGCCCTGGGCGCGAAGATCCCCAAGGGCGTCCTGCTCTACGGGCCTCCCGGCACCGGTAAGACGCTGCTCGCGCGCGCCGTCGCGGGTGAGGCGGGCGTGCCGTTCTACACGATCTCCGGCTCCGACTTCGTCGAGATGTTCGTCGGTGTCGGTGCGTCCCGCGTGCGCGACCTGTTCGAGCAGGCCAAGCAGAACTCCCCCTGCATCATCTTCGTCGACGAGATCGACGCGGTCGGCCGCCAGCGCGGCGCCGGCCTCGGCGGTGGCCACGACGAGCGCGAGCAGACGCTCAACCAGCTGCTCGTCGAGATGGACGGCTTCGACGCCCGCGGCGGCATCATCCTGATCGCGGCCACCAACCGCCCCGACATCCTCGACCCCGCGCTGCTGCGCCCCGGCCGCTTCGACCGGCAGATCCCGGTCGGTGTCCCCGACATGGCCGGCCGCCGCGCGGTCCTGGCCGTGCACTCCAAGGGCAAGCCGTTCGCCCCGGACGTCTCCTTCGAGGGGCTGGCCAAGCGCACGGTCGGGATGTCCGGCGCCGACCTGGCCAACGTCATCAACGAGGCCGCGCTGCTCACCGCACGTGAGAACGGCACGCTGATCACCGAGGCCGCTCTGGAGGAGTCGGTCGACCGTGTCGTCGGCGGGCCGCGCCGCAAGGGCAAGATCATCTCCGAGATGGAGAAGAAGATCACCGCCTACCACGAGGGCGGGCACGCGCTCGCCGCGTGGGCCATGCCCGACCTGGAGCCGGTCTACAAGCTCACGATCCTTCCGCGCGGCCGCACCGGTGGCCACGCGCTCGTCGTCCCCGAGGACGACAAGGGCCTGATGACCCGCTCGGAGATGATCGGCCGCCTGGTGTTCGCGATGGGCGGCCGCAGCGCGGAGGAGCTCGTGTTCCACGAGCCCACCACCGGTGCGTCGTCCGACATCGACCAGGCCACCAAGATCGCCCGCGCGATGGTCACCGAGTACGGCATGAGCGCCCGCCTCGGCGCGGTGCGCTACGGGCAGGAGCAGGGCGACCCGTTCCTGGGCCGCTCGATGGGTAACAAGGCCGACTACTCGCTCGAGGTCGCCCACGAGATCGACGAGGAGGTGCGCAAGCTCATCGAGGCGGCGCACACCGAGGCGTGGGAGATCCTCAACACCTACCGTGACGTCCTCGACGACCTGGTGTTCGAGCTGCTCCAGACGGAGACGCTCAACCGCAAGGACCTCGAGCGCATCTTCGACAAGGTCGAGAAGCGACCCCGCATCACGGCGTTCAACGACTTCGGCGGACGCACTCCGTCCGACAAGCCGCCGATCCTGACCCCGGCCGAGCAGGCCAAGGAGCGCGGCGAGCCCTGGCCGCCGCAGATCGAGCCCGTCCGCGAGCCCACCCCCGTCGGTTCCTACCCGGGTGGCACCAACGGCGTCCCCCAGCCGGGCCCCAACGGTGGTCCGGTCCCCGGGCCGAACGGCTACCCGGGCGCGCCCGGACAGCCGCCGTACCCGCAGGGCGGCTACCCGCAGCAGGCCACCCCGCCGCAGCAGAGCTGGGGCACCCCGGTGCCGCAGCCGGGGCAGCACCCGAACGCGGTGCCGCACAACTACGGCGCCCCGCCGGACTGGCGCCCCGCCACCACGCCCGGCGGGCAGAGCTGGCCGCCGGCAGGCCAGTGGCAGCAGCCGCAGCAGGGGTGGGCACCGCCCGCTCCGCAGCAGCCCGAGGGCAACGGACACCACCCCGAGGGCGCCCCGGACATGACCAAGCGCGAGAACGGCGCGGGTCCGACCGAGGACGGGTCGCGCTGAGCACCGTCATCCCCGGCGGAACGGCGGCACCCACGGCCAGCACGAACGGCCGTCCAGGGGTCGACCACGCCCGCGCGGAGGCGGCTGTGCGGGAACTGCTCATCGCGGTGGGCGAGGACCCCGACCGTGAGGGTCTGCGAGACACGCCGGCCCGGGTGGCCCGCGCGTACGAGGAGATCTTCGCCGGGCTCTACACCGAGCCCGACTCGGTGCTCGAGAAGACGTTCAACGAGCAGCACCAGGAGCTCGTGCTCGTCAAGGACATCCCGATCTTCAGCATGTGCGAGCACCACCTCGTGCCCTTCCACGGCATGGCGCACGTGGGTTACATCCCCGGCACGTCGGGCCAGGTCACGGGCCTGTCCAAGATCGCCCGTGTCGCGGACCTGTACGCCCGCCGTCCGCAGGTGCAGGAGCGGCTCACCGCCCAGATCGCCGACGCCCTCGTGCGCAAGCTCAACCCCCGCGGCGTCATCGTCGTGATCGAGGCCGAGCACCTGTGCATGGGCATGCGCGGCGTTCGCAAGCCCGGGTCGCGCACGTTCACGTCCGCGGTGCGGGGGCTCTTCCAGTCCTCCCCGACCTCCCGCGCCGAGGCGCTCTCGCTGATCCGGAGCGGGTGACGGCGGTGGCTGCCCGCACGAACCCGCCCGGACTGCCCCAGCCCGGGCGGTGCGTGGTGATGGGCGTCCTCAACATCACGCCAGACTCGTTCTCCGACGGTGGCCGCTACCTCGACCACGATCACGCCGTGGCCCACGGCATCGCGATGCACGCGGCCGGGGCGGACCTGGTCGACGTCGGTGGCGAGTCCACGCGTCCGGGGGCGGAGCGCGTAGACGCCGCGGTCGAGAGGGCGCGTGTGGTCCCGGTGATCCGGGATCTTGTGGCCGAGGGCGTGCGGGTCAGCGTCGACACCTCCCGTGCAGCCGTGGCCGAGGCGGCCGTGGAAGCCGGTGCGAGCCTGGTCAACGACGTCTCAGGCGGCCTCGCCGATCCGTCGATGGCGGCCGCGGTGGCCTCGGCACGGGTGCCGTGGATCCTCATGCACTGGCGCGGCCCGAGCGCCCACATGAACGAGCTCGCGGGCTACGAGGACGTGATCGGCGAGGTGCGGGCGGAGCTGGTGGCCCGCGTCGACGCGGCCGTGCTCGCCGGTGTCGACCCCGCGATGCTGGTGCTCGACCCCGGCCTGGGCTTCGCGAAGACCGCCGCGCACAACTGGGCGCTGCTGCGCCGCCTCGACGTACTGATCGCGCTGGGCTTCCCGGTGCTGGTCGGGGCCTCGCGCAAGCGGTTCCTGGGCGCGCTGCTCGCCGACGCCGACGGGACGCTGCGCACGGCCGCGGAGCGCGACACGGCCACGGCCGTGATCACCGGGCTGGTCGCGCACGCCGGTGCGTGGGGAGTCCGGGTGCACGACGTGCCCTCGTCGATGGACGCGGTGGCGGTGGCCACCGGTTGGCAGCTCGGAGCGTCGCGGGCCCGCACGGGCGGGCCGTGGTGGGGCGATCCACCCGTATGACCGGCGACGTGACCACTCCCGCGGAGGCGGCATCGTGACCGACAGGATCGAGCTGCGCGGGCTCAAGGTGCGCGGCCACCACGGGGTGTTCGAGCACGAGCGCCGCGACGGGCAGGACTTCGTCGTCGACGTGACGGTGTGGATGGACCTCGCGCCGGCCGCCGCGTCCGACGACCTCGCCGACACGCTGCACTACGGCGAGCTCGCCGAGCGGACGGCGGAGATCGTGGGCGGCAAACCCTACGACCTCATCGAGACCGTCGCAGCCAAGGTGGCCGAGGACGTCATGACCGACGCCCGCGTGCAGGCCGTCGAGGTGGTGCTCCACAAGCCGCAGGCCCCCATCCCGCTGGAGTTCGCCGACGTCGCCGTGGTGGCACGGCGCTCGCGGCGCAATGGCGGACGGGTCATCCCGGCATGAGCCGCGCCGTGCTGTCGCTCGGCTCCAACCTGGGCGACCGCGCCGCGCACCTGCGGGCGGCGGTAGCCGGGTTCGCCGACGTGCTGGTGGCCGTCTCGCCCGTCTACGAGACGGCGCCCTGGGGCGGCGTCGACCAGGACGACTTCCTCAACGCCGTCCTGGTCGTCGACGACGACGCCACCGACGCCTGGGGCTGGCTGCGCCGCGGCCAGGCGCTGGAGAACGCCTCAGGGCGCGTGCGCGAGGTCCACTGGGGTCCGCGCACCCTGGACGTGGACGTCGTGACCGTCGACGGGGTGCAGAGCGAGCACCCCGAGCTCCTGCTCCCGCACCCGGGCACGCCGAAGCGCGCCACCGTGCTGCGCCCGTGGCTGGACGTCGAGCCCGGCGCGGTCCTGCCCGGCCACGGCCCGGTGGTCGGCCTGCTGGCGGCGCTCGGCCCCGACGCCGAGCAGGGCATGCGCCGGCTCGACGACGTGGTGCTGCGGCCATGACCCCCACCCGGCCCCGCGACCTGCTGGTCGTCGCGCTGGTGGTGGCGGTGCTGGCGAACCTGGTGGTGCGGCTGAGCTTCGGGTCGCTCCCGGTGTTGCCGCTGTTCGGCGGCGTGACACTCGGCGTGCTCGGCGTGGCGGAGCTCATCGGCGGCAACGCGCTGAGGGCCCGGATCCGCCGCAGGCCCGGCACGCGTCCGGTGGAACCTCTGGTGGCGGCGCGGGCCGTCGTGCTCGCGAAGGCGTCGGCGGTGGGCGGTGCGGTCGTCGCGGGGGCCTGGGCCGGCCTGCTCGGGTACGTCGTCCCGCGCAGCCGGGACGTCACCGCGGCGGCGTCCGACACGGCGTCGGGCCTGGTCGGGCTGGTGTGCGCGCTCGTCCTGGTCGGAGGGGCGCTCTGGCTGGAGCACTGCTGCCGTGCCCCGGACGACGACGGCCCGGCCGCGCCCCGGACGTGACGGGCGGGGCGACCGTCGGCGCTCGCCCCGAGGCCGTGTCCCGTGGGTCGTCCAGCCGGTGTGTGACATGGACCCACGGGACACGGCCTAGGCTCTGACGCCATGGCGCAGCTGACGGGCGGGTGGGGACCGGGAGGCCGGACGGTGATGCTGCCCACCCAGAAACGGCAGCGCCGGGGCGTGCTGGGCCCGGTCATCGGGCTCGTGTTCCTCGGGATCTGCGGCCTCGTGGTGATCGGGCTCGTGGGCAGCAGCATCGGCGCGGGCGGCGTGATCGTCGGCGCGCTGTGCGCGCTGCTGCCCGTCGGGCCGGTGGTGGCCACGTTCCTGTGGGTCGACCGGTGGGAGCCGGAGCCGCCGCGGCTTCTGCTGTTCGCGTTCCTCTGGGGCGCGTGCTTCGCGGCGCTGTCGGCGCTGCTCATCAACTCGAGCGCCTCGCTGGTGGTCGACCAGCTCCTCGGCCGCGGCAGCGGCGACACGCTGGGCACCATCGCGATCGCGCCGCTCGTGGAGGAGGCGCTCAAGGGCGCGTTCCTCGTGGGGCTGCTGATCTTCCGGCGCCGCGAGTTCGACGGCATCATCGACGGCATCGTCTACGCGGGGCTGGTGGCGGCCGGGTTCGCTTTCACCGAGAACATCCTCTACTTCGGGCGCGCCTTCACCGAGGACTCCACGGGCGGGGCCAGCGGTGGGGTGCTCGCCGTGCTGGTGCTGCGCGGGCTGCTCTCGCCGTTCGCCCATCCGCTGTTCACGGCGATGACGGGCATCGGCGCCGGCATCGCGGCCAACAGCCGCAGCGTGCCGGTCCGGATCGTGTCGGTGCTGGTCGGCTACGTGTTCGCCGTGTTCCTGCACGCGCTGTGGAACTCCTCGGCGTCGCTGTTCGGGGGCAACGTCTTCCTCGGCGTGTACGGCTTCGTGATGCTCCCGCTGTTCGTCGGCATGATCGCGGTGGTGGTGTTCCAGCGGAAGCGCGAGCAGCGGATCGTCGCCGACCAGCTGCCCGGGTTCGCGCAGGCCGGCTGGATCGCGCCCAGCGAGATCACGCTGCTGTCGAGCCTGGCCGGGCGTCGCGGCTGGCGGGCGGCGGTCGGGCGGCGGTCGGGCAAGCCCGTGGCGAAGGCCGTAACCGACTACCAGGCGGCGGTCACGGAGCTCGCGTTCCTGCGGTCCCGCATGGCCCGCGGGTCCATCGGCGAGACGGGCATGTTCTGGCACGAGGAGGCGCTCGCCGAGCTCTTCCGCGCGCGGATGAAGGCCGTCGGCCATCCGGAGGCGCTCACGGTGGCGATGCGCCACCACGGGCCGCAGCCCAGTGGCTGGGTGCCACCGCCGCCCGGGCCCCCGCCGCGTGCTCCGCAGCCCCCGCCGCCCGGCCTGCCGCCGCAGAGCTGGCCGCCCCCGCGCTGATCGGGGGTGCCGTGGCGGTGAAGCCCGTCACGCGTCGTCGCTGCGGCCCGGCGTGGTGTCTAACCTGTGCTGGCGTCGCCGACGGGGGTGGCGTCATCGTCCGGTACCCGCACAGCGGGACTGGAACGAGGGGGAGAAAGTCATGGACAGACCTGCTCGGCTCGCAGTCGGTATCGTCTCCGCCGGCCGGGTCGGATCCGTCGTCGGCGCCTCCTGGGCCGCGGCCGGGCACCACGTCGTCGCCACGTCCGGTGTTTCGCGCGAGTCCGTGCGCCGCGCCGCCGCGCTGCTGCCCGACGTCCCGCTGCTGCCGCCCGACGAGGTCGTGGCCGGCGCCGACCTCGCGCTTCTCGCCGTCCCCGACGACGTGCTGCCCGGCCTGGTCCGCGGTCTCGCCGCCGCCGGGAGCTTCCGGCCCGGCCAGATCGTCGTGCACACCTCCGGCGCCCACGGCGTCGCCGTGCTCGCCGCGGCCACCGAGCAGGGCGTGCTCCCGCTGGCCCTGCACCCGGTCATGACGTTCACCGGCCGCGTCGAGGACGTCACCCGGCTCGCCGGCGCCAGCGTCGGGGTCACCGCTGCGCCGGGCGACGAGGCGGCCTGGAGCGTCGGTGAGGCGCTCGTCGTCGAGATGGGAGCCGATCCGGTGCGCGTCCCCGAGTCGGTCCGCCCGCTCTACCACGCGGCGCTCGCGCACGGGGCGAACCACCTGGTCACGCTCGTGCGCGACTGCATCGACACGCTGGAGAAGGCCGGCATCACCCCGGCCGAGCAGCTCGTGGCGCCGCTGCTGTCGGCGGCGCTGGACAATGCGCTGCGCCACGGCGACCGCGCGCTCACCGGCCCCGTCGCCCGCGGCGACGTGGGCACGGTCCGCACCCACCTGCGCGAGCTGGCGGCCGTCGACCCCGATCTCGCCGCCACCTACCGCGTGCTCGCCGGTCGCACCGCGCGCCGGGCGTCGGCCGCGGGACTGCTCTCCGAGCACGCCGTCAAGGACGTGCTCGCCACCCTCGACGAGGAGGACGGTTCGTGACCACGGCCAAGACCCAGGGCGGCTTCGCCACCGGGCAGCTGACGGTGCACTCCACGCCCGCTGCGATCGCCCCCGTCAGCCGCGCGCTGCGGGCCGCGGGCCGTCGCGTACTGCTGATCCCGACGATGGGAGCGCTGCACGAGGGCCACCGCGAGCTGATCCGGCACGCCCGCCGGGCCCCGGGCTCCACAGTGGTCGCCGTGTCGATCTTCGTGAACCCGCTGCAGTTCGGCCCGAACGAGGACCTCGCCCGCTATCCGCGCCCGCTGGAGGCCGATCTCGAGGCCTGCCGCGACGAGGGAGTGGAGCTCGTGTTCACCCCGGGCGTCGGGGACATGTACCCCGAGGGCGCCGACACCACGATCACGCCCGGGCCGATCGCCGACCAGCTCGAGGGCTCGGTCCGCCCCGGGCACTTCGCCGGCGTGCTGACGGTGGTGGCCAAGCTCTTCCACATCGTCGCGCCCGACGTCGCGTTCTTCGGCGAGAAGGACTACCAGCAGCTCGTGCTGGTCAGGAAGATGGCGCGCGACCTGGACTTCCCCGTGCGGGTGGTGGGCGTGCCCACCGTCCGCGAGCCCGACGGGCTGGCGCTCTCGTCGCGCAACGTCTACCTCTCGCCCGCGGAACGGGCCCGCGCGGCCACGCTGCAGCGCGCCCTCGTCACGGGCGCGTCCGTATCGGCCCACGGCCCGGAGGCGGCGCTCGACGCGGCGCGGGCCGTGCTCGCGCTGGAGCCCGAGATCGACGTCGAGTACCTGGAGCTGCGCGACCCCGACCTGGGGCCCGCGCCCGCGCAGGGCCCCGCCCGGCTGCTCGTCGCCGCCCGTCTGGGCACCACCCGCCTCATCGACAACGTGGCCATCCGGCTGTAGGAGGAGTCCTGTGTTCCGCACCATGATGACGTCCAAGATCCACCGCGCCACCGTGACGCAGGCCGACCTGAACTACGTCGGCTCGGTCACCGTCGACCGCGACCTCATGGACGCCGCCGACCTGCTCGAGGGCGAGCAGGTGGCCATCGTCGACATCACCAACGGCGCCCGCCTGGAGACCTACGTGATCCCCGGTGCGCGCGGCAGCGGAGTCATCGGCATCAACGGGGCCGCCGCGCACCTCGTGCACCCGGGCGACCTGGTCATCCTCATCGCGTACGGCCAGCTCGACGAGGCCGAGCTCCGCGAGTACGCCCCGCACGTGGTGTTCGTCGACGGACGGAACCGGGTCGTCGAGCTCGGCAGCGACCCGGCCCACGCCCCCGAGGGCTCGGGGCTGCTGTCCGGCGCGTCGGCCTAGCCGTGCTGCTCTGCGTCGACGTCGGCAACACCCAGATCGCCCTCGGCCTCTACGCCGACACCGACCCGGACCACCCGCACCCGGCGCTGGTCAGGGACTGGCGGATGCGCACCGACCGGCGGATCACGGCCGACGAGCTGGAGGTGGCGTTCGGCGGGCTGCTCGGCCGGTACGCGTCCGAGGTCACCGGCGTCGCGGCACTGTCCACCGTGCCGAGCCTGCTGCGCGAGCTGAAGATCCTCATCGACCGCCGCGGCGACCCTGCCGTCGTCGTCGGGCCGGGGGTGCGCACCGGCGTCCCGCTGCTGGTCGACAACCCCCGCGAGGTGGGCGCCGACCGCGTCGTCAACACACTGGCCGCGCACCGGCTGTACGACACCGCGTGCGTCGTCGTGGACTTCGGCACGTCCACCAACATCGATGTCGTCTCGGCGAAGGGTGAGTTCCTCGGTGGCGCGCTCGCGCCGGGCATCGAGATCTCGATGGACGCGCTGGCCACCCGCGCGGCCGCGCTGCGCAGCGTGGAGCTCGTCCGGCCGCGGTCGGTGATCGGCAAGAACACCGTGGAGTGCCTGCAGGCCGGGGTGCTCTACGGCTTCGCGGGCCAGGTCGACGGCCTGGTACGCCGCATCCTCGCCGAGCTCGGGCCGAAGGCCGGCCCCGTCACGGTGCTGGGCACGGGCGGCCTGGCGCCGCTGATGATGGGCGAGTCCGAGACGATCACCGAGTACGTGCCCGACCTGACGCTGCTCGGGCTGCGACTGGTCTACCTGCGCAACGCGCGGACCACCTCGGTCACGAGCGGCAGCTCGAACGTCCCCGACGACGTCTCGGGGCGCGTGGCGAGGTAGTCGCGGATCCTTCGCCATCGCTGCGTCCCGGTCGGCCGGGTCGATGACCAGGGCCCACGAGTGCGCGGAGACGGCGGCGATCAGTCCGTCCACGGTGGTGGGCGCGGGGTAGGGGAAGCGCTCGAACGCGCGCTCGGTCCGCGTAGTCGGCCGCCACCGCCCCGAAGGACGTCGCCCGCGTCGCCATGACGTCGACCGTACGGCCGCCCGGTCACCGCCGCGACGGCGTTACTACCCTTTGCGGGGTGAGCACAGACCTCCCCTCGGCGCCCGAGTCAGAGCTGCCCGAGCAGATGCGGGTACGCCGGGCCAAGCGGGCCGAGATGCTCGCCGGGGGCCGCGACCCCTACCCCGTGTCCGTCGCGCGCACCCACAGCCTCCGCGAGGTCCGTGAGGCCCATCCCGACCTGCCGGTCGACACCGCCACCGGCGACGAGGTCGGCGTGGCCGGACGCGTCATCTTCCTGCGCAACACCGGCAAGCTCTGCTTCGCCACCCTGCGCGAGGGCGACGGTACGGAGCTGCAGGCGATGGTGAGCCTCGCGCTCGTGGGCGAGGAGGAGCTGGCCCGCTGGAAGTCCACGGTCGACCTCGGCGACCACGTCTTCGTGCACGGCGAGGTGATCACCTCCCGGCGCGGCGAGCTGTCGGTGATGGCCGACGCGTGGGAGATGGCGTCCAAGTCGGTGCGCCCGCTGCCCAACACGCACACGGAGCTGTCGGAGGAGACGCGCGTCCGTCAGCGCTACGTGGACCTCATCGTGCGCCCGCAGGCCCGCGAGATGGTGCAGCGCCGGGCGCAGGTGATGCGCACCCTGCGCTCCGTGCTGCACGAGCGGTCGTTCGTGGAGGTGGAGACCCCGATGCTGCAGCTGCAGCACGGTGGCGCCACCGCCCGCCCGTTCGTCACGCACGCGAACGCGCTCGACACGGATCTGTACCTGCGGATCGCGCCGGAACTGTTCCTCAAGCGCACGGTGGTCGGCGGTGTCGAGCGCGTCTTCGAGATCAATCGCAACTTCCGCAACGAGGGGATCGACTCCACGCACTCGCCGGAGTTCGCGATGCTGGAGGCCTATCAGGCCTACGCGACCTATGACGACCTCGCCGAGCTGACGCGCGAGATGGTGCAGGCGAGCGCGCGGGCGGTGTTCGGTTCCACGGTGGTGCGTCACGCCGACGGAACGGAACACGATCTGGGCGGCGAGTGGCGTTCGGTCACGCTCCATGGTGCCGTCTCGCAAGCGGTCGGCCAGGAAGTGACACTCGACACGTCGGTCGAGGATCTCCGGAAGATTGCAGATGGTCACGGGGTCGAGCTGAAGGATTCACTGACGAGTGGTGAGATCGTGCTCGAACTCTTCGAGAAGCTCGTCGAGCACACACTGATCGAACCCACGTTCGTGCGCGACTACCCCGTCGAGGTCCGGCCGCTCACGCGTCAGCACCGCGACGAGCCGCGGCTCGCCGAGGCCTGGGACCTCATCGTGTTCGGCACGGAGCTCGCCACGGCCTACTCCGAGCTCGTCGACCCCGTTGAGCAGCGGGAACGTCTCACCGCGCAGTCGCTGCTGGCCGCCGCGGGCGACCCCGAGGCCATGCAGATCGACGAGGACTTCCTCCGCGCCATGGAGTACGGAATGCCGCCCACGGGCGGGATGGGAATGGGTGTGGACCGGTTGCTGATGACGCTGACCGGTCTCGGAATCCGCGAAACCATTCTCTACCCGCTGGTGCGATCCGAGTAGTCACCTCGCCACCGACGGTGGACTCGACAGTGCCACTGTAAAAGATATACCTTGGTTGTCGATGCGGCGACGCCGCAGCACGACTGCGAGAAGAAGTATGGAGGGCTGCGGCGGTGGCGCAGATCCGGGAGATCCGACTGGTAGACGACCTCGACGGTGAAGAGGCCGACGAGACCGTCGAGTTCGGAATTGACGGCAAGAACTACGAGATCGACCTGTCCAAAGATAATGCGGGCAAACTGCGCGATGTGCTCGCCGAGTTCGTCGGCTCGGCCCGTCGTGCCGGTGGCCGTGCGCGTCGTTCCTCCGGTGCCGTCGCGGCTCCGGCGCGGCGCCCGTCGGTCGATCGTGAGCAGAACCAGGCCATCAGGGACTGGGCGCGCAAGCGGGGCATGAAGGTATCCGACCGCGGCCGCATTCCGGCCGAGGTGCTGGAGGCGTACCACCAGGAGAACTGATTCCCTGGGAGTTCCCGACGAATGCGGGGCCGGCACCGTGTGTCGGCCCCGAGTTCGTGGTAAGGGTGGCCTCATCTCGACCATCTGGACCGGAGGAGGTCTCGTGGCCCGCAGGACGACCACCCTGGAGGTCCGCCGCACCGAGCGGCTGACCCCCCACATGATCAGGGTCGTGTTCGGCGGCGACGACGTCGCCGCGTTCCCGGACACCCCCTACACCGACCGCTACGTGAAGCTCCAGTTCCCGCGGCCCGGTGTCCGCTACCGGGAGCCGTTCGACCTGGAGGCGATCCGGGCGGAGCTCCCCCGCGAGCAGTGGCCCGTGACCCGCACCTACACGGTCCGGGGCCTCGACCACACCGCGGGCGAGCTGACCATCGACTTCGTCCACCACGGTGATGAGGGGCTCGCAGGGCCATGGGCCGCGTCCGCCCGTCCGGGTGACGTGCTGCGCCTGGTGGGTCCCGGCGGCGCGTACGCCCCGGATCCCGGCGCGCAGGTGCACCTCCTGGTCGGCGACGAGAGCGCGCTGCCCGCCATCGGCGCGGCCTGCGAACGCGTGCCCGCCGGCGTCCCGGTGCTGGCCGTGGTGGAGGTCGGCGACGCCGCCGAGCACCAGGTGCTGGCCGGCGACGTCGACGTCACCTGGCTGCACCGTGATCCCGCCGCTCCCACCCGGCTCGTCGACGCCGTCCGCGCGCTGGAGTTCCCGCAGGGCCGGCTGCAGGCCTTCGTGCACGGCGAGGCGGGCCAGGTCCGCGACGTCCGCAGGCACCTCGTCGACGAGCGGGGTGTCCCCCGCGAGGCGCTGTCGGTCTCCGGGTACTGGCGCCGCGGCCGCGACGAGGACGGCTGGCGAGCCGACAAGGCGGCCGAGCGCGCCGACGGAGAGGGCGCCGGCGCGGTGTCCGGCGCGGTCCGTTCCGTGCGCTTCGCCGCCGCGAAGGTGACCGGGACGTAGGGGAATCCGTACAACCTGTGACGCGTTGTGCCCTGTCAGAGTCCGCACCAGGGGCGGTAGGGCCCCCGGAGCCGATACAGTGGTAACGGGCGTACGCGGCGCAGCGCGCGCCGCCTGTATGGATTGGCCCTGTACGGATGGCACCACCAGTCGCGGACGACCCAGTGCGGCGCAGTACAGCGCAGTAGGCGAGGAGTACAGATGTTCGAGAGGTTCACCGACCGAGCAAGGCGTGTTGTCGTCTTGGCCCAAGAAGAGGCCAGGATGCTCAACCACAACTACATCGGCACCGAGCACATCCTCCTCGGCCTCATCCACGAGGGCGAGGGAGTGGCCGCGAAGGCCCTGGAGTCCCTCGGGATCGCCCTGGAGGGCGTCCGTCAGCAGGTCGAGGAGATCATCGGTCAGGGCCAGCAGGCGCCGAGCGGGCACATCCCGTTCACGCCGCGGGCCAAGAAGGTCCTGGAGCTCTCGCTGCGCGAGGCGCTCCAACTCGGCCACAACTACATCGGTACCGAGCACATCCTGCTCGGTCTCATCCGCGAGGGCGAGGGCGTCGCGGCGCAGGTGCTGGTCAAGCTGGGGGCGGATCTGAACCGCGTCCGCCAGCAGGTCCTGCAGCTGCTGTCCGGCTACCAGGGCAAGGAGCCCGCCGAGGGCGCCTCCGGTGGCCGCGGTGAGGGCACCCCGTCCTCCTCGCTCGTTCTCGACCAGTTCGGTCGCAACCTCACCCAGTCGGCCCGTGAGGGCAAGCTGGACCCGGTCATCGGCCGGGAGAAGGAGATCGAGCGGGTCATGCAGGTCCTCTCCCGGAGGACCAAGAACAACCCGGTCCTCATCGGCGAGCCCGGCGTCGGCAAGACGGCCGTCGTCGAGGGACTGGCGCAGGCCATCGTCAAGGGCGAGGTTCCCGAGACGATCAAGGACAAGCAGCTCTACACGCTCGACCTGGGCTCGCTGGTGGCCGGTTCCCGCTACCGCGGTGACTTCGAGGAGCGCCTCAAGAAGGTGCTCAAGGAGATCCGCACGCGCGGCGACATCATCCTGTTCATCGACGAGCTCCACACCCTCGTGGGTGCGGGTGCCGCCGAGGGCGCGATCGACGCCGCCAGCATCCTCAAGCCGATGCTGGCCCGCGGCGAGCTGCAGACGATCGGTGCCACCACGCTCGACGAGTACCGCAAGTACGTCGAGAAGGACGCCGCTCTCGAGCGCCGCTTCCAGCCGATCCAGGTGGGCGAGCCGAGCGTGGCGCACACCATCGAGATCCTCAAGGGTCTGCGGGACCGGTACGAGGCCCACCACCGCGTCACGATCACCGACAACGCGCTGGTCGCGGCGGCCACCCTGGCCGACCGCTACATCAGCGACCGCTTCCTGCCCGACAAGGCGATCGACCTGATCGACGAGGCGGGCGCGCGCATGCGCATCCGCCGGATGACGGCTCCGCCGGACCTCCGCGAGTTCGACGAGAAGATCGCCGGCGTCCGTCGGGACAAGGAGTCGGCGATCGACGCGCAGGACTTCGAGCGGGCCGCGCACCTGCGCGACTCCGAGAAGACCCTGCTCGGCCAGAAGGGCGAGCGCGAGAAGCAGTGGAAATCCGGTGACCTGGACGTCGTCGCCGAGGTCGACGACGAGCAGATCGCCGAGGTCCTGGCCAACTGGACAGGTATCCCGGTCTTCAAGCTCACCGAGGAGGAGACCACGCGTCTGCTCCGCATGGAGGACGAGCTCCACAAGCGGATCATCGGGCAGGAGGAGGCCGTCAAGTCGGTCTCCAAGGCAATCCGCCGCACGCGGGCCGGTCTCAAGGACCCGAAGCGCCCCTCGGGCTCGTTCATCTTCGCCGGCCCGTCCGGTGTCGGTAAGACCGAGCTGTCCAAGGCGCTGGCGAGCTTCCTGTTCGGCGACGACGACGCGCTCATCCAGATCGACATGGGCGAGTTCCACGACCGCTACACGGCCTCGCGGCTCTTCGGTGCCCCTCCCGGGTACGTGGGCTACGAGGAGGGCGGCCAGCTCACCGAGAAGGTGCGCCGCAAGCCGTTCTCCGTGGTGCTGTTCGACGAGATCGAGAAGGCCCACCAGGAGGTCTACAACACCCTCCTGCAGGTCCTCGAGGACGGTCGTCTGACCGACGGCCAGGGCCGCACGGTGGACTTCAAGAACACCGTCATCATCTTCACGTCGAACCTCGGCACGCAGGACATCTCCAAGGCCGTCGGCCTGGGCTTCGCCCAGAACAACGACGAGCAGTCCAACTACGAGCGGATGAAGTCGAAGGTCAACGACGAGCTGAAGAAGCACTTCCGCCCGGAGTTCCTCAACCGCATCGACGACATCGTGGTGTTCCACCAGCTCACCGAGCCGCAGATCATCACGATGGTCGACCTCATGATCAACCGGGTCGAGGGCGCGCTGGCCAACAAGGACATGGCCATTGAGCTCACGCCGGCCGCCAAGGGCCTGCTGGCCCGCCGCGGCTTCGACCCGGTGCTGGGAGCGCGGCCGCTGCGCCGCACCATCCAGCGCGAGATCGAGGACCAGCTCTCCGAGAAGATCCTGTTCGGGGAGATCGAGCCCGGCCAGATCGTGATCGTGGACGTCGAGGGCCTCGACCCCGACGCCGACGAGTCGCGCGTGGCGGACGACAAGGCCGTGTTCACCTTCCGCGGTGAGCCGAAGCCGAGCCTCGTCCCCGACTCCCCGCCCGTCGACATGGCGAAGTCGGGCGAGGAGTAAGACCCAGCCCCGCGCCTCGGCGCAGGACAGCGAACGGCCCGCACGGACGACAGTCCGTGCGGGCCGTTCGTCGTTGTGGGGCGCTTCCGCTACGGCGACGGCTTCAGCCACGCGCGGGCGTTCGCCCTGCAGCCGGCGCCGGCGGCCGCCCCGCTGGTGATCGCGGGGGCCCGGTGGGTCGCGGGAACGAGCGGACGAAGCGCTCGGCGGCCCGGCGATCGCCCTGCACCCGGACCTCGTCGAGTGGGCGCCCGCCGAAGACCACGCCCCGCAGCGCACCCCCGTCGGAGGCCAGGGTGGCGTCGGGCCGGTCGGCGTCGCCCCGGGCGATGTGGAACCGGCCGTCGGCGATCTCGGCGTGGAACCGGTCATCGCCGAGGTCGAGCTGGTACGTGGCCCGCAGGTCTGCGGCGGGACCGGGGTCGAACGCCGTGCGCAGGGCGAGCACGAACGCGTCGGTGCCGAGCTCGGCGCCGGACGTCAGCGGCTCCCGGCTACCCCACCGCGCCAGCGCCATGACCACCGGTTCGAGCTCGGCGCCCCGCTCGGTGAGCTCGTACCCGCGCGCCCCCGACGGAGGCCCCAACCGGCGCCGCCGGACGATCCCGGCCCCTTCGAGCTCCCGCAGCCGCTGCGACAGCACGTTCTGGCTGACGCCGGTCAGCCCGGCCGTCAGGTCGGTGAAGCGCTTGGGCCCCAGCAGCAGCTCGCGCACCACCAGCAGGGCCCAGCGCTCACCGACCGCGTCGAGGGCGCGGGCGATGCCGCACGGGTCGTCGTAGGAGCGCACGGTTCCAGGATAGGTGGAGTACTTGTGATCTCGAACCTGTTACTCCTAACTTAGGAGCATGACAGCACCCACGTCGAGCGGCCGGAAGTTCGAGGAGTGCGGGCGATGACCACGTTCGTCCTGATCCCCGGTGCGGGCGGCCAGGCCTGGTACTGGCACCGCGTCGTCCCGGAGCTGCGGGCCCGGGGGCACGAGGCGGTGGCGGTCGACCTGCCCGCGGGCGACGACGCGGCGGGCTTCGCCGAGTACGCCGACGCCGTGGTGGCGGCGGCCGCCGGGCTCGGCGACGACCTCGTGGTGGTCGGGCAGTCCATGGGCGGCTTCACCGCGCCGCTGGTGTGCGACCGGCTGCCGGTCCGGATGATCGTGCTGGTCAACGCGATGACACCGCGGCCGGGCGAGTCCGGGGGCGAGTGGTGGGAGAACACCGGCTTCGGCCGGGCGCGCGAGGCCCAGGCGGCCCGCGACGGGCGCGATCTCGCCGCCGACCCCGACATGCTGGACGCGTTCTTCCACGACGTCCCCGACGACGTCCGTGCCGAGGCGATGGAGCGGGGCGATCCCCCGCAGCCGGGCACCCCGTTCGCGACGCCGTGGCCGTTGCCGGCCTGGCCGGACGTGCCCACGCGCTTCCTGGCGGCCCGGGAGGACCGGTTCTTCCCGATCGAGTTCCAGCGCCGCGTGGTGCCCGAGCGGCTCGACGTCCCGGTCGACGAGATGCCCGGCGGCCATCTGAACGCGCTGAGCCGGCCCGCGGAGCTCGCCGACCGGCTGGTGGCCTACGCGGAGGAGGCTGCTACCGCGCGGCCTGGAGTCGCGCGCTGAGCACGGCGTGGCGCGGGTCGCGCTCGGGCAGGGCGTGCAGCAGGCGCTCGACGAGCTCCATGTCGTCGGCCCCGTCGGGGGTCTCGGCCAGGGCCCACATCGCGTCGACGTCGCCGCCGCCCAGCACCGCCCGGCGCAGGGCGGCAGCGAGCAGTTCCCGTTCCTCCCGGACCGCGGGCGCCTCGGACCGGGGCAGCAGCGGGCCACGGTGGGCGCGGGCGGCGTCGAGGACCCGGCCGTCGGCGAGTGCCTCGCGGACCTGCAGGAAGTCGGCGTCCACGCGGCACTGCAGCCGGTAGGGCTGGGTCCGCACCGCCCCGGCGTCCAGCACCGACCGCAGCCGGTGCACCTCCGCGCGCACGGTGACGGACTTGCCCGCGTCACCGTGCAGGGCGGTGGCGAGGCCGTCGGCGGTGAAGCCCTCCGGGTGCAGGGCGAGCAGCGTCAGCAGCTCGGCGTGGCGCAGCGACAGGCGGACCGGACGTCCGTTGAGGCAGGCGACGGGACGCTCGACCCCCAGGAACGGCAGCGCCAGCACCGGCCGCGGACGCGCGGCACGCCGGTGCAGCCGCAGCAGCCAGCCCTCGGCGAGCGGTTCGAGCAGGCCCTCGCCGTTCTCACCGAGCGCGACGCGGTCGCCTGCGGCGGGCAGCTCGACCCGCGACGGCAGCCAGCCCTGCGGCTGGGCTGCGAGCACGCGCCCGCCGGGAGCGAGGAGTGCGCCGGGCTCGTCGCGGAGGCCGATGAGGTGCGGCAGGTTGCGGCTGAGCAGGCGCTCGTCGCGCATCGCGACCTGGGCGGCGAGGTGCCCCTCGGCCAGCCGGGCCGCGGCGACGACGAGCGCGAGCGTGGTGGGGTGGAACGTGCGCGCCGGCCCGGTGACGTCCACGGCGCCGATCACCGCGCCGGTGTCCGGGTCGTGGACCGGGCACGCCGCGCACGTCCACTGGTGATAGGTGCGGACGAGGTGCTCCGCTGAGTGGATCTGCACCGCCCGGTCGGCGGCGAGCGCGGTGCCCATCGCGTTGGTGCCGATGCTGTCCTCGGTCCAGCGGGTGCCCTCGACGAGCCCGACGTGCTCGGCGGTGCGCAGCACGTCGCGCTGGCCCTCACGCCAGAGGATGTGGCCCTGGGCGTCGGTCACGATCATCATGTGCATCGCCTCGTCGGCGATGGAGACGAGCGTGTCGCGCAACAGCGGCAGCACGCCCGCGAGCGGGTGCCCGTCACGCACACGGGTGACTTCGCGGTGCTCGTAGATCAGGGGCGGACCACCGTGCTCGGGGTCGACCCGGGCGGCCAGCGAGCGGCGCCAGGAGTCCGAGACGACCTCCCTCGGGAGCGCCGCGGGCACGTCCCCGGCCAGCACGGCGTCACGCGTGCGAGCCAGGTCACGAGCGGTCACCAGCCCAGCATCCGCGCGCGCGCGGTATGAGGCAACCCTCACCCGTGACCGTACTGGCGGAACGGTCAGGTCACATGATCCGCATTTGCGTGCAACCTCGCTGCAACCCCTCACTTCGTAGTGTCCCAGGTCACCTGTCTCCGACGATGTGGAAGGAACCACAGATGGCCAAGTACGCGGCTCCCGGCGAGACCGGCAGCGTTGTTGCCTTCAAGTCCCGCTACGAGAACTACATCGGCGGCGAGTTCGTCGCACCGGTGAAGGGCCAGTACTTCGAGAACCCGACGCCGATCACGGGCCAGACGTTCACCGAGGTGGCCCGAGGCACGTCCGAGGACATCGAGCTCGCACTCGACGCCGCCTGGGCGGCCGCCCCCGCCTGGGGCAGGACCTCGGTCACCGAGCGCTCGATCATCCTCAACAAGATGGCCGACCGCATCGAGGCCAACCTCGAGATGATCGCCATCGCCGAGGCGTGGGACAACGGCAAGGCCTGCCGCGAGACCCTCGCCGCCGACATCCCGCTCGCGATCGACCACCTGCGCTACTTCGCCGGTGCGATCCGCGGGCAGGAGGGCAGCCTGTCGCAGATCGACGACGACACGGTCGCCTACCACTTCCACGAGCCCCTCGGCGTTGTCGGCCAGATCATCCCCTGGAACTTCCCGATCCTGATGGCGATCTGGAAGCTGGCCCCGGCCCTCGCCGCAGGCAACTGCGTCGTGCTCAAGCCCGCCGAGCAGACGCCGGCGTCGATCCTCGTGCTCATCGAGCTCATCGGCGACCTGCTGCCCGCCGGTGTGCTCAACATCGTCAACGGCTTCGGCGTCGAGGCCGGCAAGCCGCTGGCGTCGAACAAGCGCATTCGCAAGATCGCCTTCACCGGTGAGACCACCACCGGCCGGCTGATCATGCAGTACGCGTCCGAGAACCTGATCCCGGTCACGCTCGAGCTCGGTGGCAAGAGCCCCAACATCTTCTTCGAGGACGTCTCGAGCAAGCAGGACGCCTTCTACGACAAGGCGCTCGAGGGCTTCGCGATGTTCGCCCTCAACCAGGGCGAGGTCTGCACCTGCCCGTCGCGTGCGCTCATCCAGGGCAGCATCTACAACGACTTCCTGGAGCAGTGCGTCAAGCGCACCGAGCAGATCAAGACGGGCCACCCGCTCGACACCGATACCATGATGGGTGCGCAGGCGTCGAACGACCAGCTCGAGAAGATCCTCTCCTACATCGACATCGGCCGTCAGGAGGGCGCGAAGGTGCTCACCGGTGGCGAGCGCGCCGACCTCGGTGGCGAGCTGTCGGGCGGCTACTACGTGCAGCCGACGATCTTCGAGGGCAACAACTCGATGCGCATCTTCCAGGAGGAGATCTTCGGGCCGGTCGTCTCGGTCACGCGCTTCGACGACTACGACGACGCACTGAAGATCGCCAACGACACGCTGTACGGCCTCGGTGCCGCGGTGTGGTCGCGCGACGGCAACACCGCCTACCGCGCGGGCCGCGACATCCAGGCCGGCCGGGTGTGGGTGAACAACTACCACGCCTACCCCGCGCACGCGGCGTTCGGCGGCTACAAGCAGTCCGGTGTGGGTCGCGAGAACCACAAGATGATGCTGGACCACTACCAGAACACCAAGAACCTGCTGGTCAGCTACTCGCAGAACGCCCAGGGCTTCTTCTGATGAGCACGCCCGCGGAGGCCGGCGCAGTGGTGCCGGAGGTGCCTGGCTCCGGCGCCACCGCCCGGGTGGCGCTGAGCCCGGCCGCCGCGGAGCTCCTGGTCAGGCTGGCGGAGTTCCACGGCCCCCTGATGTTCCACCAGTCCGGCGGGTGCTGCGACGGCAGCTCGCCCATGTGCTATCCGGACGGGGACTTCAAGATCGGCGGCTCGGACGTCCACCTGGGTGACCTCGTGGTCGAGGGCGTGGCGGCACCGATCGGGTTCTACATGTCGGAGTCGCAGTTCCAGTACTGGAAGCACACCCATCTCACCGTCGACGTGGTGAAGGGCCGCGGCAGCGGGTTCTCGGTCGAGGCGCCGGAGGGCGTCCGGTTCATGATCCGTTCCCGGCTGTTCTCCGACGAGGAGTCCGCGGCGCTCAACGGCGTGTGAGTACCGTGCGGGCCCGGTCACTCCGCTGCGGCCGGGCCCGTCCGCATGACGAGAGGCCCCGTTCGAATCTCGAGAGGAAGGCACCGATGTCCGAGACCCTGCGCAACCTGGTCGGCCTGCCCAAGGAGCCGGCGAGCCTCGCCGAGTCCTCGCTGATCATGATCGACCTGCAGAACACCTACACGCGCGGCGTGATGGAGCTGGAGAACGTGCAGCCGGCCATCGACCAGGCCGCCGAGCTGCTGGACCGGGCCCGCTCCGCGGGGATCCCGATCTTCCACATCATGCACGACGCCGGTGAGGGCTCCCCGTATGACGTGAAGGGCGAGATCGGCCAGATCGTCGACCGCGTGGCGCCGCGCGACGGCGAGCCGGTGATCGTCAAGAACTTCCCGAACTCGTTCACGCAGACGGATCTCGACGACCGGCTGGCCCCGGGGTCGAACCTGATCCTGGCCGGGTTCATGACGCACATGTGCGTGAACTCGACGGCCCGTGGCGCGTTCAGCCTGGGGCACAGCCCGTCGGTGGTGGCGGGTACCACGGCCACCCGGTCGCTGCCCGGCGTCGACGGCACCACGGTGTCGGCGGCGGCGCTGCAGGTCGCCAGCCTCGCCGCGATCCAGGACATGTTCGGCGTGGTGGTCCCCGCCGCGAAGGACATCCCGGCCTGAGCGACCCCTGCCGCCCGAACGCGGTGACCAAGGCGCTGACGTCGCTCCTGGAGATCAACTTGCGACGTCGGGGGCCTTGATCAGTGTCGGAGGGCGGGCGGCTCGCGGAAGGTGAGCCGCTCGTCCAGGGCGAGGAGCGTGGCAGCCGCGGGGGCGGCGATCCCGACCCCGCGGCCGTGCCGCACCTCGGGTTCGCGCACGTTGATGCGCACCAGCGCACCGGACGCGGCACTGGCCCGCTCGGCCTCGCGGCGCACGGTGGGGATCGCGGTGCCCGCCCCGATCTCGACCACGGCCAGCCTGGCGCCCGACTCCCGCAGCTCGCGCAGCCACGTGGTGTGGGCGCGCATCTGGTCGGCGGTGCGGTCGGCGACCCACTCCGTGTCGCCGAACATGAGGATGTTGGGACGCGCGAGCGCGCCGCAGTCCGGGCACGACGGGAGCGGCGAGGTGGCCCGCATCGTCGCCTCGTCCACCTCGACGGTCACGCCGTCGGCGGGCCACACCGGCCGACCGCAGTCGACGGTGCACTGCAGCTGGTGGATGGAGCCGTGGCACTCGGCCACCTGCTCCTCGGCGAACCCGGCCAGCTGGAACTGCCCGTCGACGTTCGAGGTGAACACGCGTGTGGGCCGGTGCTGCGCCCAGGTGTGCAGAGCCTGAAAGCCGGCGTGCGGCACCGTCGCCCGGTAGAGCCCGAGCCGGTGGCCGTAGAAGCCCCAGGCCAGCTCGGGATCGGCGGCGAAGTGCACCGGGTCCGCGATCTCCTCGAACCGCAGGCCCGGCGCTCGGTACGGCGGGTAGGCGCGCCAGAAGCCCTCGGGGCCGCGGAAGTCGGGCAGCCCGGAGTCGACGCCCATGCCGGCGCCGGCGCAGACGAGCAACGCGTCGGCGCCGGCGAGGAGCTCGGAAGCCCGGTCGAGGTCTGCGGTCAGGACATCCCCGCCAGGTCGACCACCTCGAACTCCAGCACCGACGAACCGGTGCCCACCGGCCGGGCGCGCTCGCCGGAGTGGGCCTGCTTCATCGAGCCCTTCATCCAGTTCT
The DNA here is from genome assembly GCF_025965585.1 of Pseudonocardia sp. Taxonomy (GTDB): domain Bacteria; phylum Actinomycetota; class Actinomycetes; order Mycobacteriales; family Pseudonocardiaceae; genus Pseudonocardia. Next base: position 5,501 of record NZ_JAOPWR010000209.1, on the reverse strand, counting down.
GGAAGTCCTCGTCGGTCTCCCAGTGCGTGACGATGAAGTAGCGGGTCTCGCCCGAGACCGGGCGGAGCATCTCGAAGGAGATGAAGCCGGGCTCGCCGTCCACGGCGTGGAGACGGTTGGCGAACCGCTTCTCCAGCTCGGGTCCGGCGCCCTCGGGAACCTCGATCGCATTGATCTTCACAACGGCCATGACCCCTAGGCTAACCGCCGTGCGGACCACCGACGGCGTCGAGCTGGCCGTCACCGGGTTCTGCGGTGAGGGCCCGCCGATCCTGCTGCTGCACGGCCTGATGGGGTGTGCCGCCACGTGGACGTCGGTGGCCCGGTGGCTCACCGCGCACGGCCGAGTCCTCGCTCTCGACGCCCGCGGCCACGGCCGTTCGCAGGCGCGCGGGCCGTGGACCACCGAGCGGATGGCGGCCGACGCCGCGGAGCTGCTCGGCGAGATCGGGCCCGCGGTCGTCGTGGGGCACTCGATGGGCGGGCTGCACGGGCTGGTGCTCGCTGCCCGGCATCCCGAGCTGGTGCGCGCGCTCGTCGTCGAGGACATGGCGGTGGACTTCCGTGGCCGCAGCGCCGACGACGCCCGCGCGTGGTTCGGGGCGCTGCCGCAGTCCTTCCCGTCGCTCGACGCGGTGCGGCGGGCGTTCGGACACCCGCGGGCCGAGTTCGGCGACTACATGGCCATGTGCGTGGAGGAACGCGCCGACGGCTGGCACCTGCTCTCCCGCGTCGACGACGTCGTGGAGATCGCCGCGGAGTGGGCGCGGGTGGACCACTGGGCCACTCTCGACGCCGTCCGCTGCCCGGTGCTGCTGCTCGAGGCCGAGGAGAGCGTCGCCCCGGCCGGCCAGATCGCGGCGATGGCGCAGCGCCTGGCCGACGCGCGGCACATCCGGGTGCCCGGCACGGGCCACCTGTTGCACGCGGCCGCCCCCGAGGTCTACCGATCGGCGGTCGAGGCCCTGGTCGCGGCGGTCCCGAATCGCTGATCACGGCACGGATGTCGTTCCTGGACCGTCCGGAGCGACATCCACGCCTTGATCGTCGGGAGCCGGCGTTCCGCATCTCAGCCGTCGACGTCCACGCCGACGACGCGCGCGCGGACCGGCACGACCGGGTGCAGCGCGGCGAACACCTCCGCCGGGCGCTCGGTGGCCAGCACGCAGTGCGGCAGCCAGGTGCCCGGCAGGTAGGCGGCCACCGGCCCCTTGACGCGCCCGGCCAGCGCGTCGTGGACGGCGGCGTGCACGGCCAGCAGCTCGGCGTCGACCACGGCGGCGAGCACCAGCTCGTCGGGCCGCCCGGCGACGGTGCCCAGGGTGGCGAGCCAGATCGACGGCAGCGCGAGCACGCGCAGCTCGGCCGCCAGTGCGGCACGGGCGGCGTCCGGGATCGCGGAGGCAGCGGCGACCGTGACGGACGGGACGCCGGGAGGAGCTGCGACCCCCGAGGCCGCCCGCAGGGCGGCGAGCGAGGCGCAGGCGTCGGGGTCGAGCAGGAACCGGACGGTCTGCGCCATCAGACGGTCCTCCCCACCGGCCGGCGCGCGAGTTCCGCACACGGCACCATGCGCGCGCCGGGAGGCGACGCGCGCGTGGACCAGGTGCGCATCAGGCGGGGAGGGCGAAGCGGCCGTCGTCCCGCTGCTCGGCCAGGCCGTCCACCAGCAGCGAGTGGAGGCACCTGTCGCGCTGGCCCGCGTCCGACCACACCGCGTCCAGCGCCGCGCGATCGACCGGGTCCGGGGCCGCGCGCAGGACGTCGAGCAGCCGCCCGCGAACCTGGCGGTCGGTACCGGCGAAGCCCTGCACCGGCTTGCGGGGGCCGGCGTAGTCGGGCCGGCCGTTCGCCTCCCACGCGCAGACCTCGCGGGCGGGGCAGGCCTCGCAGCGGGGCGCGCGGGCCGTGCAGACGAGTGCGCCGAGCTCCATGAGCCCGATCGAGATCGTGGCCGCGGTGGCGTCGTCGGCGGGGAGCAGGGCGTCGACGTCGACGAGGTCGGCCTTCACGCGCGCCGCGCCGGCGTCACCGGCGCCGTGCACCGCCCTCGCCACCACGCGCCGCACGTTGGTGTCCACCACGGGGCAGCGCAGCCCGTACCCGAACGCGGCGACGGCCCGCGCGGTGTACGAGCCGACGCCGGGCAGCGCCTCGAGGGCGTCCACGTCCGACGGGACGACGTCCCCGTGCTGCTCCGCGATGGCCGCCGCGGCCGCGTGCAGCCGAAGGGCCCGCCGCGGGTAGCCCAGCTTGCCCCACGCGCGCAGCACGTCGGCCCGCGATGCCGCGGCGAGCGCCGAGGGCGTGGGCCACGCGGCCATCCACGCGAGCCAGACGGGCTCGACGCGCGCCACGGGCGTCTGCTGGAGCATGAACTCGCTGACCAGCACGCCCCACGGCGTGGTGCCGGGCCGGCGCCAGGGCAGGTCGCGCTTGTTGTGGATGTACCAGTCGAGCACGAGGTCGGGCAGCGGCACGCGTGCGATCGTGCCACTGCCCGGTCCCGCTACCTCAGACGACCTCGTTCAGCTTGCCGGTGGTCACGTCGAACACGAAGCCGCGCACCTGGTCGGTGTGCGGGATGAAGGGGCTGGCCTTGATCCGGTTGACCGACTGGCGGACATCCTCGTCGAGGTCGGGGAACGACTCGGCGGCCCACTCGGGCTTGATGCCCGTCTCGTCCTGGATCGACTTCTTGAACGCGTCGTCGGTGAAGGTCAGCATCCCGCAGTCCGTGTGGTGGATGAGGACGATCTCCTTCGTGCCGAGCAGCCGCTGGCTGATGGCCAGCGAGCGGATCTCGTCGTCGGTGACCACGCCGCCGGCGTTGCGGATGACGTGGGACTCGCCCTCATTGAGCCCGAGGATCGCGTAGACGTTGAGGCGCGCGTCCATGCAGGCGAGGACGGCGATGTGCTTGGCCGGGGGCAGGGGCAGTGGGCCTCGGAAGGACTCGGCGTACTTGGCGTTGTTGGCGAGCAGGTCGTCCGTGACGGACATGGCTCTCTCCTGGTGAGGGGTGTCGCGGGCTGCGGAGCCCACGACGGAAGAACGGGTGGGCACAGCGAACGGCCGCGCGGCGACCAGGAGGGGTGGGGTCGCGCTACGCGGCCGGGCGACAGAACTCGTCGAACTGAGTGATGCGACGGCTGGGCCAGAAGGCCTCGAGCAGCATGCGCATCACGGAGTGAGTGTGGCTCGTTGGGCCGGTCGGGGCAAGACCGGTGTCGCGACGCGCCGCAACGCGCAGATCCGCAACGTGCCGTAGTCATTCAGATACTCTCGGTCACATGTGGGAGCCGGTGGGGCCGCTACCCGCGTCCGTCTACTGGAGACGGCGCTGGGTGGCGGTCGCGTCGACGATCGTGGTGGTGCTGCTCGTGATCTGGTCGGTCACGGCACTGTTCGGCACCGGCGGTGAGGACACCACCACCATCCGCGCCAGCCGCGCCGCCCTCTCGGCTCCCGAGCAGACCGCCCCCGACCAGACCGCTCTCCAACAGGCCGCTCCCCAGCAGGCCTCCCCGTCCCCGGCTCCGGTGTCGGCCGATCCGTCGACCCCGACCGCCCCGGCGGCGGCCGCCGCGCCACCGTCGTCGGACCCGGCTTCCGCACCGTCGCAGCCGGGGACGGTGGGGGCCGCCTCCCCCGCGAGCGCCGGCCCGGGAACCACGACGCCGGGTCCCACCACGCCGGGCGCGCCTGCCACGACCTCGGAGGAGCTGCGGCCCGACGAGACCCCGCGCGCGTCCGTGGCCGCGGCCACCCCCGTGCCGGTGCCCGCGAGCGGGCCCGTGCCGTGCACGAACGCGATGCTGACGGTGGGGTCCGAGATCGACCGCGCCCAGCACAAGGTCGGCGACAAGCCGGTGCTGCGGCTCGTGGTGACCAACACCAGCGGCGAGCCGTGCGTGCGCGACCTCGACTCCGCGCGGCAGGAGATCGTCGTCTGGAACAGCAACCAGTCGGTCAAGCTGTGGTCGAGCAACGACTGCTCCAACGTCCACAGCACCGACCTGCGCACGCTCGTGCCGGGCCAGCCCGTGGCGTTCGCGGTGACGTGGGCGGGCCGGACGTCGACGCCCGGCTGCGCCCAGCCCCGCACGGTCGTACCGGCGGGCAACTATCGCGTGCTGACGCGGCTCGACGACATCATCAGTCCGCCCACGCTGTTCGTGCTCACCCCGTGAGACGGCTGCAGGCTCCACGAGGTATCGGCCCGTTGGCACGCCCTGCCGCCGGGTGGCTCGCTCACCTTCGACTGGCCCGTGCCGGTGGCCCGGATCAGGTGGCGGGAGTCAGCGGAACTGCGTCAGCACCGACCCGACGTCGCGCACCTCGATGAGCTTCATCCCCGCCGGTGCTCGCCCGCTGTCCGGGGGCACCAGCGCGTGGGTGAATCCCAGCCGGGCGGCCTCGGTGAGCCTGCGCTCCAGGCCGGTGACCCGGCGAACCTCCCCCGCGAGCCCGATCTCGCCCAGCACGACGACGTCCGCAGGCAGCGCGACGTCGCGCTTCGCCGAGGCGATGGCCAGCAGCAGCGCGAGGTCGGCGGCCGGCTCCACCACGCGCATGCCGCCGACGGTGGCCGCGTAGACCTCCGCGTCGTGCAGCTTCACGCCGCCGCGCTTCTCCAGCACGGCCAGCAGCATCGCCACGCGAGCGTTGTCCAGCCCGCTCACGGCGCGCCGCGGGCTCGGGATGTCCTTGCCCGTCACCAGGGCCTGCAGCTCGGCGGGCAGCGGGCGTCTGCCGTCCATGACGACGGTGACGGCGGTGCCGGGCACCGGGGGGCCCCCGAAGCGCTCCAGGAACAGCCCCGACGGGTCGGGCATGCCGACGATGCCGGAGTCGCGCAGCTCGAAGCAGCCCACCTCGTCGGCGGGGCCGAAGCGGTTCTTCACGCCACGGACCATGCGCAGCGTCGAGTGCTTGTCCCCCTCGAACGACAGCACGACGTCGACGAGGTGCTCGAGCACGCGCGGGCCGGCGATGTTGCCGTCCTTCGTGACGTGCCCGACCAGCACCACCGGCAGCCCGCGTTCCTTGGCCAGCCCGGTGAGCGCCACCGTCACGGCGCGGGTCTGCGTGACCCCGCCCGGGGTGCCGTCGGCCTCGGTCGTGGACATCGTCTGGATGGAGTCGACGACCAGCAGGTCGGGGCGCAGCTCGTCGATGTGGCCGAGGATCGACCCGAGGTCGGACTCCGCGGCGAGGTACAGCTCGTCGTTCACGGCGCCGGTGCGCTCGGCGCGCAGCCGCACCTGTCCGGCCGACTCCTCGCCGGTGACGTAGAGCACGCGCCCGGTGGACCTCGCCGCCACCTCGAGCAACAGCGTCGACTTCCCGACGCCCGGCTCACCGGCGAGCAGCACCACCGAGCCGGGGACGAGGCCGCCGCCGAGGACGCGGTCCAGCTCGGACACCCCGGTGGGCTTGGCACGAGCGGAGTCCAGCTCGACGTCGGCGATGCGCCGGGCGGGCGTGGCGGGGGCGCC
>NZ_JAOPWR010000196.1 GCF_025965585.1 Pseudonocardia sp. | reverse complement strand
GGCCGGGCGTCCGACAGCGCGACGTGCGCCCCGAGGTCGACGAGCGCGCGGGCGGCGGCGAGCCCGGACACGCCCGCGCCCGCGACGAGGACGTGCGCGCCCCGGAGCTCCGTCACCGGCCCGCCTCCGTCACTGGCCCGCTCCGTCACTGGCCCGCGGACGCGGTGAGCCACTCGCTGTAGAACAGCCCCAGACCGAGCGCCGCACACATCGCACCGAGCAACCAGAACCGGATGATCACCGTGGTCTCCGCCCACCCGGCCAGCTCGAAGTGGTGGTGGAACGGCGCCATCCGGAACACGCGACGACGGGTGGTGCGGAACACCGCGATCTGCAGCGCCACCGACAGCGCCTCGACGACGAACACGCCACCGATCACGACGAGCAGCAGCTCGGTGCGCGTGACGATCGACAGGCCCGCGATCAGCCCGCCCAGGGCGAGCGAGCCCGTGTCGCCCATGAAGATGCGGGCCGGCGCGGCGTTCCACCAGAGGAAGCCGATGCAGCCGCCCATCGCGGCCGCGGCGACGAGGGCGACGTCGAGCGGGTCGCGCACCTGGTAGCAGCCGGCGGCGATGTTCAGCCCGCAGTTGTTGCGGAACTGCCAGAACCCGATGATCACGTAGATCGCCAGTACGATCGCCGAGGTGCCCGCGGCGAGGCCGTCGAGGCCGTCGGTGAGGTTCACGGCGTTCGACCAGGCCGCGATGATCAGGTTGGCCAGCAGGATGAACCCGACCAGCCCGAACGACAGCACCGTGATGTCGCGGACGAACGACAGGTTGTCCGAGGCCGGCGTCAGGTCCTCGGGGTTGGCGAAGCGCAACGCCAGGATCCCGAAGATCGTGGCCGTCAGCACCTGCCCGATGATCTTGGACGTCTTGTTGAGGCCCAGGTTGCGGGCCCGGCGCAGCTTGATGAAGTCGTCGAGGAAACCGACGAGCCCGAGCGCCGTGGTGAGGAACAGCACCAGCAGCGCCGACGGGGTGATCGGCTCACCCGTGAACAGGTGCGAGAGCAGGTAGCCCAGCCAGATCGCCAGCATGATCGCGACGCCGCCCATGGTGGGTGTGCCGCGCTTGGCCTGGTGGCTCTGCGGCCCGTCGGCCCGGATCTCCTGACCGAAGCCCTGCCGGGCGAAGAACCGGATCAGGTAGGGGGTGAGCAGGATGGAGACCGCCAAAGCGACCCCCGCGGCGATGAACACGCCCCTCACGACGACACCGCCGTTCCCTCGTGTGACTGCCTCTGGTCGAGGATCGCGGTGGCGACCCGGTCGAGCCCCGCCGCACGGGACGCCTTGACCAGTACGACGTCGCCGGATCGCAGCTCGGCTCGCAACAGGTCGATCGCGCCCCCGACGTCGTCGACAGCAGTCAGCACGCCGTACGCCGCACAGCCGACAGAGACCACCTTTGCCACATCCAACTCTCTCGCCAGCCCGGCGATCCTCGCGTGCTCGGCGTCCGCGTCGGCGCCCAGCTCGGCCATCGGGCCCAGCACCGCCCACGTGCGCCTCCCCGTCCCGAGCGCGGCGAGCGCTCGCAGCGCCGCGCGCATCGACTCGGGGTTGGCGTTGTAGGCGTCGTTGACGACGGTGACGCCGTCGGAGCGATCGGTGACGTCCATCCGCCAGCGCGACGCGGGCGCGGCCGCCGACAGCACGCCGGCGACCTGATCGGGCGCGGCCCCCAGCTCGAGGGCGACGGCGGCCGCGGCCAGCGCGTTGCCGACGTGGTGCTCGCCCACCAGCTGCAGCGCGACGTCGGCCGATCCGGCCGGGGCGACGAGACGGAAGCGGGCGCGGCCGGCGTCGAGGCGGACGTCCTCGGCGCGGACGGTGGCACCGGCCGCGCGGCCCACCGTGACGACGCGGGCCCGGGTGCGGGACGCCATCGCGGCGACGAGCGGGTCGTCCGCGTTGAGGACGGCCACGCCGTCCGCCGGCAGGGCCTCCACCAACTCGCCCTTGGCCTGCGCGATGCCCGCGACCGAGCCGAACTCGCCCAGGTGCGCGCTGCCGACGTTGAGCACGACGGCGATGCGCGGCGGCACGGCGGCGGCCGCGGCGGCGATATGGCCCGGCCCGCGGGCGGAGAACTCCAGCACCAGGTGGCGTGTGTCCGCCCCGGCGCGCAGGGCCGTCCAGGGCAGGCCGAGCTCGTTGTTGAACGACTCCGGCGGCGCGACCGTGGGGCCCGACGGCGCGAGGACCGCCGCGAGCAGGTCCTTCGTGGAGGTCTTGCCGGAGCTGCCGGTGACCCCGATGACCGTCAGGTCCGGCAGCGCGGCGACCGAGTGCGACGCGAGCTTCGCCAGCGCGGCGAGCACGGCGGCGCCGGAGCCGTCCGGGTCGGCGTCGGCGAGATAGGTGCCCTCCGTGCGGGCCACGGCGGGGACGATCACCGTGGGCGCGTCGACCTCGCGGGCGGCCAGCACGGCCACCGCCCCGCGGTCGACCGCGGCGGCCGCGAAGTCGTGGCCGTCGACCCGCTCGCCGGGCAACGCGAGGAACAGGCCGCCGTCGACGATCTTGCGCGAGTCGAACTCGACGGCCGTGACCAGCTCGTCGCCGCTCGCGCGGTGCAGGCGGCCACCGGTGACGGCGGCGACGTCGGCCAGCCGCATGGGGATCACGACACCCATCCGATCACGTCGGGGTCGGGCACTACCGGGCACCCGCACTCATGGCGGCCGCGAGCTCCGCGGCGTCGTCGAAGGGGTGCTTGACGCCGTGGATCTCCTGGCCGGTCTCGTGGCCCTTCCCCGCGATCACGACGACGTCGCCGGGCCGGGCGAGCTCGACGGCGGCGGCGATGGCGGCGCGGCGGTCACCGATCTCGAGCACCTCGCCGCGGCCGGGCTCGGCCTGCGCACCGGCGAGCATCGCCGCGCGGATGTCGGAGGGGTCCTCGGTGCGGGGGTTGTCGTCGGTGACCACGAGCACCTCGGCGCGCGACGCCGCGGCGGCCCCCATGAGGGCGCGCTTGCCGCGGTCCCGGTCGCCCCCGCAGCCGAGCACCACGAGCACCCGGCCGGGGACCTCGGTGCGCAGCGTGTCGAGCAGGGCGGTGACGGCGGCGGGCTTGTGGGCGTAGTCGACGACGGCCAGGTACGGCTGGCCAACCTGCACCCGTTGCATCCGTCCGGGGACCGTGACCTGCGCGAACCGCTCGACGGCGACCGCGGGAGGCACGCCCACCGCGTCGAGGCAGGCCAGCGCCACCAGCGCGTTGGCGACGTTGAACGCACCGGGCAGCAGCAGCCGGGCCGGGAGCGCGCCCGCGGGCCCGGCCACCGTGAACGTCTGGGTACCGTCCGCGCCGGTCACCAGGTCCGTCCCCCGCCAGACGGCGTCCGGGCCGATGGTGGACACCGTCACCGCGTCCGGGGTGCGGGCGGCCAGTCGGCGGCCCCACTCGTCGTCGACACAGATGACGGCGTGCTCCGCGCGCCCGTCGAACAGGGTCGCCTTGGCCTCGAAGTAGTCGTCCATGTCACGGTGGAAGTCGAGGTGGTCCTGTGACAGGTTGGTGAAGGCACCGACGGCGAACCGCGTGCCCGCGACCCGGCCCAGCGCGAGCGCGTGGCTGGAGACCTCCATGGCGACGTCCGTGACCCCGGCCTCGGCCATCACCGCGAGGAGCGCCTGCAGGTCGGGCGCCTCCGGCGTGGTGAACGCGCTGGGCAGCGCGGTTCCGTCGATCCGGGTGCCGACCGTGCCGAGCAGGCCCGTGGTGCGCCCCGCGGCGGACAGACCGGCCTCCAGCAGGTGCGCCACGGTGGTCTTGCCACTGGTGCCGGTGACGCCCAGGACCGACAGCCGCGCGGTCGGGTCGCCGTAGACCAGCGCGGAGACCGGGCCGAGCACCTCCCGCGGGCGCGGGTGTACCAGGACCGGGACGCGCGCGAGCGCCGGGCGCGTGGCGCCGTCGGGATCGGTGAGCACCGCGACGGCACCGGCCGCGTAGGCGTCGGCCGCGAAGTCGGCGCCGTGGGCACGGGCACCGGGCAGGGCGGCGAACAGGTCACCGGGCAGTACCTCGGCGGCGCGCAGCGTGACCCCGGTGACGGCCGGCAGCTCACCCGCGGGGGCGGCCACGTCCAGGGCGGAGGCCAGCGTGCGCAGCCCGACCGGGCGCGTCGCACGCGGCCGCGGGGGCGCG
>NZ_JAOPWR010000186.1 GCF_025965585.1 Pseudonocardia sp. | reverse complement strand
ACCCGACCCTCGGCGGCGGCCGGATCGCCCAGCGCACCCGCGGGGACCAGCTCGGCCGGCCACTCGCGCACGACCACGTCGGTGCCGCGGACGGTGGCGCCCGCGGGGATCTCAACGGCCGCGACGGCGACCGGCGCCCCGGCGGCCGCGGAGCGCGGGAGGACGGCCAGGACGAGCGCCAGCCCCGCGAGGACGGCCGCGGCGATCCTCCGGGCCAGGGCGATGCGGCGCCAGCCCGGCCCGGTGGCCGCCGCGACGAGGCGGTGACGCAGGCGGGGCGCGAGCCGGTCGGTGGTCATGGACCGACGCTAGGTCGGCCGGGCCCTCACCGGGCGGCTGTCAGTGAACCTGTGGACAGCCGAACCGCGATGGGGACAACTCGCGCGGGGCTGTCAGGACGCCGCAGCCGCGGGAGTGGAGCTGGAGCCCCCCGAGCCGCTCGACGAGGACGTCGACGAGGACTTCTCCGACGAGGACTTCTCCGAGGTGGAGGACGACGTGCTCGGCGCCGAGCCGTTCGACGAGCTCTCGGAGCCCTTCGACTCGCTCTTGGACTCGCTCGCGACGGTGCTGCCTGCGGCCGCGCGGCTGTCGGTGCGGTAGAAGCCGCTGCCCTTGAACACGATGCCGACCGAGGAGAAGATCTTCCGCAGCTTGCCGGAGCACCTAGGGCACTCCGTCAGCGATGGATCCGAGAAGGACTGCACAGCGTCGAACCGGTGGTTGCAGACGGTGCAGGCGTACTGGTAGGTGGGCACGTATTCCTCCGCTAACTGGCACTCGCACACAGAGAGTGCCAGCATAACCCTCCGGGATCACGAACTGTTCCCCAGCCGGATCACTCCCGCATCCGGGAGTAGCGCGCCGGTCACCCGGCGGTCGTGCGGCTCCACCGGCACCCGCGCCACCAGCTCGTCGTCGTTCAGCACCACCACCAGGGGCGTCGCGGTCCGGGCCAGCGGCAACGTGCGGTCGTAGAAGCCGCCGCCGCGGCCCAGCCGACGGCCGTCGCGGTCGGCGGCCAGTGCGGGTACGAGCATCAGGCCCGCGTGCGTCACGGTCGCGGGTCCGAGCCGCGGGCCCACCGGTTCGCGCAGCCCGAGCGGACCCGGCCCCAGCGCCTCGACGCCGTCGAAGCGGGCCCAGTCCAGCGGTCCGGGAGCCGGGGGCACCACCGGGAGCAGCACGTCGTGGCCGGCCTCGCGCAACGCCTCCACCAGCGAGGACGTGCCCGGCTCCGATCCCACCGGGAGATACGCGCACACGGGGCCGCTCGTCCCGTCGGCGAGCCGTACGGCACCCGCGGCGAGCGCGGCGGCCCGGGCCGCGCGGACGGCGGCGGGGAGGGCCCGGCGGGCGGCCAGCAGGCGGCGCCGCCACGCGTCCTTCTCCTCCCGGACGGCCGGCCCCCCGCCATCACCGTCGGGGGAGGGCGGTACGTCCGCGCGTGCCGTCACCGGCGCAGGTTACCGGCGCAGATAGGGTCCTCGAGCATGAGCGAGCTTGCGAGCGCGTCGTCGGCGCGGCCGACGTTCCGTACTGCCGTCGTTCCGGCCGCAGGCCTGGGCACGCGGTTCCTGCCGACGACCAAGACCGTGCCCAAGGAGCTTCTGCCCGTCGTCGACACACCGGGCATCGAGCTCGTCGCCGCCGAGGCGGCCGAGGCGGGCGCGGAGCAGCTGCTGATCATCACCTCCCCCGGCAAGGACGCGGTCGCCGCCCACTTCGCCGACTCGTCCGAGCTGGAGAAGACCCTCTCCGCGCGCGGCAAGGACGGTCTCGTGGCGAAGGTGCGTCGCGCGCACGACCTCATCGCCGTCCGCACCGTCACGCAGGACGAGCCCCTCGGGCTGGGCCACGCCGTCGGTTGCGCGCGCGCCGAGATCCCGCGCGGCGAAGGCGCGTTCGCGGTGCTGCTGCCCGACGACCTCGTGCTCCCGTCCGGCGTGCTGGGGCGGATGGCCGCGGTCCGGGAGCAGTTCGGCGGCAGCGTGCTCTGCGCGTTCGACATCCCGCGTGAGGAGATATCCGCCTACGGTGTCTTCGAGGTCAGCGACACCGACGACCCCGACGTCAAGCAGGTGCACGGCATGGTGGAGAAGCCCGCCGCCGCCGACGCGCCGTCCACCTTCGCGGCCGCCGGCCGCTACCTGCTCGACGTCGCGATCTTCGACGCGCTCGACCGCATCACCCCGGGGGCGGGCGGCGAGCTGCAGCTCACCGACGCCGTGCAGCTGCTGATCTCCGAGGGCCACCCGGTGCACGTGGTGGTGCACCGCGGCGGCCGGCACGACCTCGGCAACCCGGGCAGCTACGTGCGGGCGTTCGTCGACTTCGCGCTGGAGACTCCCGAGTACGGCCCCGATCTGCGGTCCTGGCTGACCGCCCGACTGGAGCGCTGAGCGGCACGTGCGTTCGGTCGACGAGCAGCTCGAACGGGTCCTCGGCTCCGCCGTCCGCCCTGCGCCCGTGCGTCTGGCCATCGCGGAGGCCTACGGCCTGCGCTGCGCCGAGGAGGTCGTGAGCTCGCGCCCGCTGCCGGGCTTCGACATGGCCGCCATCGACGGCTACGCGGTGCGCAGCGTCGACGTGGTGTCCGCCGTGGACGGCGAGACGGTCGAGGTGCCCGTCGTCGGGGAGATCCCGGCCGGGTCGCGACAGCCGCTGCGCCTGCAGCCCGGGCAGGCGGTGCGGGTGGCTGCGGGCGCCCCGCTGCCCACGCTGGCCGACGCCGTCGTGCCAGTGGACTGGACCGACGGCGGCGCGGCGCGGATCGTCGTCCACCGCAGGGTGCCCTCGGCCGGGTTCGTGCGCCGCGTCGGCGAGGACGTGCAGCCCGGCGACGTGGCCGTGCGCCGTGACGCGATCATCGGTGCAGCCCAGGTCGGGATGCTGGCCGCCGCGGGCCGCGACAAGGTGCTGGTGCACCCGAAGCCGCGGGTCTCGGTGATCTCCGTCGGCGACGAGCTGGTGGAGCTCGCCCGCACGCCCGGCGCGGGCCAGGTCGCGGACGTGTGCTCGCACGCCCTCACCGCCGCCGCCCGCGAGGCCGGGGCAGACACCTCGCGCGCCAAGCTCGTGCGCGGCGACGCGCGGGAGATCGGCGCCGCGATGCAGGACCGCCTCCCGTTCAGCGACGTGATCGTGGTCTGCGGCAACGTCGGCGGGCGCGCGGGCGCCGAGGTTCAGGCGGCGCTCTCCGGGCTCGGCGAGGTCGACCTCACCCGCGTCGCGATGCACCCCGGGTCGTCGCAGGGCTTCGGGCGCCTGGGCCCGGACGCCGTGCCCACGTTCCTCTTCCCCGCGAACCCCGCCACGGCCCTGCTGCTGTTCGAGGTGATGGTGCGTCCGCTGCTGCGCACCGCGCAGGGCCGCCCCGACCCGTACCGCCGCACGACGACCGCGCGCCTCACCTCGCCGGTCGCGTCCGTGGCCGGTCGCCGGGGCTATCTGCGGGCCCGGTTGCTGCGCGAGAAGGCCACCGGCGACTACCTCGTGCAGCCGTTGGGCACGTCCGGCACGCACCTGCTGTCGTCGCTCGTGGACGCGAACGGGCTGATCGTGCTGCCGGAGGACGTCACCGAGGCCACCGTCGACGAGCAGGTGACCGTCGCGTTCCTGCCGGGCTCCTGAGCGGACCCGCGATCCGCCATGGCGCACTCGTACCCGGAGCCCCCTGTCGGACGGCATCCCGGATGGCCCTCCCGGCCCGGCCCGCTGAAGGTCCCGGCCGGGGTCGTGGCGCTGCGGTCGGTCCGGCTCCGTGACGGCTCGGACTGGTCGGCCATCCGCACCCGCGACGAGCGCCACCTCTCGCCGTGGGAGCCGACGATGCCCGGGGGTTGGATCCGCCGCAACGCCGCCACGGAGTGGCCCGGGCGGTGGCTCCAGCTGCGCTCGGCGGGCCGGCGGGGCGTGGCCCTGCCGTTCGCCGTGACGCTGGACGGCCGGTTCGTCGGCCACGTGATGGTCGGCAACGTCCTGCGCGAGCCGCTGCTGTCGGCCTACGTCGGATACTGGGTGGACTCGACGGTCACCGGTGGCGGCGTGATCACCGCGGCCGTCGCGCTCGCCGTCGACCACTGCTTCGGGCCGGTGGGGCTGCACCGCCTGGAGGCCACCGTCCGCCCCGAGAACGGCGCGAGCATCCGCGTGCTGGAGAAGCTCGGGTTCCGCCAGGAGGGGCTCTTCCGGCGCTACCTCGACATCGACGGGGCCTGGCGCGACCACTACTGCTACGCCCTGACCGCCGACGAGCTGCTGCCCGGCGGGCTCGCGGGGCGGCTCGTGGCCGAGGGCCGCGCCTCCCGCGCCTGAGGTCGCGTACGACTCTCTGTTATTCATTCGTAACACTCCGTACACCCACATGAGCACCATGCGTCTCAGTGGTCCCCTGGTCCTCATGGGTGAACCCGCAAGGCAACGGCGCGTCGCTACCGGGTTCACCCCGCCGCGCTCACTACCGTTGGGGTCCGGACGTGATCTCGACTGGGGAGACGGGTCGCGACCGGACTGCGCCGTGGGGGGAGGAGGCAGCCGTGCCCAGTTCGATGATCTTCGTGGGCCTCGTGGTGTTGTGGCTGCTCATCCTCGTCCCTGCGGTCGCGCGACACCGCCAGGAAGTGGCGAAGCCCAGCGTGGCGGCGCTCTCCGGCCGGGTGCTCGAGCGACCGCGGCGGCGCCACAACCTGGAGGTGGACGTGACGGACTCACGTGAGCGAACCCTCGACGCGGACGAGGCGCCGCGCGTTCCGGCGGCGCGGTCCGGCGCCGCGACGCCGGCAGGCGCCGTTTCCGCGGCCCGGATGCCGAGCGCCCAGGCCGGGGCGGTGGCGACCGAGCCGCGTCCCGATGACGCCGCCGCCGATCTCGAGGACGGCGACGAGCTCGACGCCGACCGGGACACCGGCCTCGATCCGGCCGGCGACGACGACGAGCAGTCCGAGCACGACCGCGAGCGGTCCGAGCCCGACCGCGAGCAGTCCGAGCCCGACCGCGAGGCCCGGTACGCCCACGACGAGTACGACGACGAGCGCGAGCTCGACGAGGACGACCGCCGGTGGGAGCGCCCGCCGCCGCGCTACCGCCCCGGACGCGGCGGTTACGACCCGGAGGCCGCCGCGACGGCGGCCCGGTACCGCTACACGTTCCGGCAGCGGGTGGTGCTCGCGATGCTGGTGGCCGCGGTGGTCACGGGTGCCGTCGCGGCCGTCTCCGTCCCCGCCGTCTGGTGGGTGCACGGCGCCGTCGACCTCGCGCTCGTCGGCTACCTCGTCTACCTGCGTCGCCAGGTGCGGATGGAGGAGGCGATCCGCGACCGCCGCGCCGCCCGCATGGCCGGTACCCGGCGCCGCCCGGCCGCCGAGGACCCGGAGCTCGACGAGTGGGCCCGCCGCGGGCGCGAGGCGGCCCACCGTCCCGACGCCGACGGCAGCGCCGAGGAGGCGGAGCCCGGCGAGGACCTCGCCCACGACGCGGACGAGCACGGCGCAGACCAGCTCGGCGCAGACCACCTAGGGGCGGACGAGCACGACGGGGAGAACGAGCTGGAGCGCGAGCAGCCCGAGCGCGTCACCGGCACCGGAGCGTCGCTGAGCACCGCCACCGAGCTGTCCGACCCGGTCGAGGAGATCGCGCTGCCGCGGCTGCGGCCCGCGCCGCCGCCTGCTCTGCCTGCGGGTACGTCACTGGTGGAGGAGATCGACGGTGATCCCGACCTCTACGACCTCGACGGTCCGGCCCGACCCGACTACCGGCGTGCGGTGGGCGAGTAGGCGACTGATAGTGTCTTCCACGCCCGCCGGGAACGGCAGGCACCGGGGCTGTGGCGCAATTGGTAGCGCGTCTCGTTCGCATCGAGAAGGTCAGGGGTTCGATTCCCCTCAGCTCCACAACACGCATCCCGACACCCCGATCTCCATGTGAGATCGGGGTGTTCGCGTTCCGGCAGGATCCCGGGCATGCGCATCGCGATCGTCACCGCAACGTCCGCCATCGGCACCGACGACGACGAGCCCCTGCTGCTGCCCGCGCTGCACTCCGCCGGGGCGGAGGTCGCCGTCGTGCCGTGGGACGACCCCGCGGTCGCGTGGGACGACTTCGACGTCGCGGTCGTGCGCTCGGCCTGGGACTACTCGGCCCGCCGCGACGAGTTCCTGGGCTGGGCCCGGGACACCGCGGCCCGCACCACGCTGCGCAACGGCCCCGATGTGCTCGCCTGGAACACCGACAAGACCTACCTGCGTGAGCTCGCAGGCGTACCGGTCGTTCCCACCGCGTTCCTCGAGCCCGGCGACGCCGTCGCACTGCCGGACGGCGTCGAGTTCGTGGTGAAGCCGTCGGTGTCGGCGGGGAGCCGCAACACCGCGCGCTACGCCGCCGACGCGCACCCCGCCGCCCGCGACCACGCCCAGCGGCTGCTCGCCGCGGGCCGGACCGTGATGGTGCAGCCCTACCAGGCCAGCGTCGACACCCGGGGCGAGACGGCGCTGCTGTTCGTCGGCGGAGCGTTCAGCCACGCCGCCTCCAAGGCCGCCCTGCTCACCCCCGGTCACGTGCTCAGCGCCGACAAGCTGTTCGCGACGGAGAAGATCTCGGCGACCGAGCCCACCGCGGCCGAGCGGGAGGTGGCCGAGGCGGTGCTGGACGCCGCGCCGTTCGCCCGCGAGGACCTGCTCTACGCCCGCGTCGACCTGGTGGAGGGCGCCGACGGCGGCCCGCTGCTGCTGGAGCTGGAGCTGGCCGAGCCGTCGTTGTTCCTGCCCCAGGCCCCGCCCGCCGCCACCGCGGCGTTCGCGGCGGCGATCGTCGCGGCGGCGGGGTAGCCGAGACGCTCAGCCCCCGTCCTCGACGACGCGGACCAGCAGCGACCAGCCACCGCGGCCCTTCAGGGCCGGTCCCGTCACCCGGACCGTGAAGCCGTCCGGGTCGGCCCGCCACCGGCGGCGCAGGGTGCGGTAGGCGTCGCGCTCGTCGGGGGTGGCCGCGCGGGGGCCGCGGGTCTCGAGGTCCCAGGCCAGCTCGGTGCCCGGGCGGAGCGCGCGCAGCCGGACGGGGGCGGGGAGGCCGGGCGCGACCAGGTGCAGCAGGGCCGCCCGTGCGCGGAGCGTGCCGGTGAGCGTCAGCTCGATGCCGCGGAACGCGTAGCCGCCCCCGGCGGAGGCCGCGAGGCGGGCCGGCCAGCGGTCGAGGTCGGGCAGGCCCTGGTCGCGGAGGTGCACCACGGCGGTGGAGTCGCGCGCGTCGGCGAAGGGGTCCACCGCGGCAACCCCGTCCAGCGTGCCCAGCGCCTCGTACGCCCCGCCCCAGCAGGCGCTGAGCCCGTAGGGGCACTGCGCCGTGAGACCGACCGTCACCCGTGTCCCCGCAGGCGCTGCGCTCGGGGCGGTGGCCCGCACCTCGGCCGCCCGCACATCGGCCGCCGGCACGTCGGTCGCCCGCACCGCCACGACCGGCCCATCGGCCGGCGCGGGTGCCGTGACCTGCACGATCCGCGCCACCGACGGCACCCCCGCACCGCTGAGCACGAAGAGCAGGGCGTGGCCGGGCGGGAAGTCCGCCGGACCGGCGGGTGCCGTCACCGTCAGGGTCGTGCCCAGCGCCGTGAACGCGAGCGGCGCGAAGCGCTGGTTCTGGTCGAACGAGTGCGTCACCGAGCCGAGCCGGACCAGCGTCACGCGCGCGATGTCGGGGTCCTGCACCGCGACGGTGAACGCCTCCCCGTGGACGATCGCGGCGGGCGCGGCCGCGATCTCCGGGCGTGGGCCGCGGAACAGGTACGGCGGGTGGAAGACCTGCGCGTCGCGGTGGGTGTCGCCGGGCGGGTTGGGGTCGGTGCCGATCACGTACTCGCCACCGCCGGCACTGAGCACCGTCGCGTCGGGCAGCAGCAGGGCCGTGGCGTGGTAGCAGCGGTCGACGTCCTCCGCGGCCATCGCGGTCCACCTGTCGGTGCCGGGATCCCACAGCTCGGCCACGTGCACGGGGTGGCCGGGCGAGACGTCGTCGAAACCGGGGCCGCTCGTCCCGCCCGTGACGAGCACGGTGCCGTCGGGCAGCACCGTCGCGTTGTGCTGGCGGCGCCGGAAGCCCGTGCTCGCGGCCGGCCGCCAGGCCGGGGCGGCTGCGGTGAGGTCGATGACCTCCGTGGCGGCCGTGGGCAGGTCGGTACCCGCGTCGTTACCGCCGCCGATGTAGATCACCCGGCCCGGTGCGTACATCACCGACGGCGCGTACTGGCGGTCGCCGTTCGCCCGCGCGCCGATGGGCGTCCAGGCCCCGGCACCCGCGGTGTCCAGCAGGTACGTCGTGGGGTTGGACCCGGACATCAGCACCCGCCCGTCCGGCGCGACGTGCATCCGCGGGTAGAGCGGCAGCCCGGTGAAGTCGACGGTCGGCTGCCACGCCGTGCCGTCCCAGATCTGCGGGACCCGGTTGGGCCCGCTGCCGTCCGTGACGCTGCCGGAGATCACCAGCGCGCGCCCGTCGGCGAGCGTCGTGACGGTCGGGTACCAGCGCCCGTCGTTCATCGGGGGCAGGGCGGCCCAGGTCCGGGTCACGTGGTCGTAGGTGCAGGCCTGGTTCACGCCGTGGCCGTCGGTGAGGTGCCCGCCCGCGACGAGCAGCCTGCCGTCGGGCAGGAAGGCGTGCCCCGAGCAGAACAGGTTGACCGTCGTGCCGTCGGCGAGCGCGGGCCGCGGTGTGGGCGTGGACGTCCCGGTGACGGGATCCCAGACGTGCGGCGTGCAGGAGTGCTCGTTCAGCGAGGCCGCGGGGTCGTCGCGCCGCCCCCAGAACAGCACCGTGCCGTCGGGTAGCAGGTGCGTGTGGATCGCGACGTTCGGTAGCGGGAACACCGGGTCCCAGCGCCCGATCTGGGTCGGATCTGCCATGGAGGTCCTCCTCGGGGTGCGCGGGGTGCGCACGGGTGAGCCACGAGGGGTGCCCGTTGATACGCAGGATGTGTGGGTGTGCCGGGTGTCCGGCAGGATGCCCCGGGTGACCCGACTGCGCAGCACCGTCGCCCTGATCGTCCTGGTGCTGGTCGTGGGCATGCTGGCGGGCGTGTCGCTGGCCGATCCGTTCCATCTCCGCTACGCGAGGTGGTTCACCGCGGGCCTGGTCGGGCTGGCGCTGGTGCTGCTCACTGCGGCGTTCGCGGTGGTGACGCGGCGCGGGCTGCTGCGGGGCCTGGCGCTGCTGGTGGGGTTCTTCGTCGTCCTCGGGTGGGCCGGGTTCGTGTTCGCGGCGAGCCGGCTGGCGGGCACCAACCAGGAGCTGACGCGGGTGTCCGCGGGCGGGCGCAGCCTCGTCGTCCTGCAGGGCTCGGGGGCCACGCTCGACCCGGTGTACGCGGTGGTCCTGCGGGCGGGCAGCGGCCCGTTCGAGCAGGAATCGCTCGTCTACCAGGGTCAGGAGTCCGGGCCGCCGCCGCTGGCCGTCCGCTTCGTCGACGGGGGCACCGTTGAGGTGCTCACCCGGGGTGGCTGCCAGTACCGCTCACAGGTCGAGGGCGTGACGCTCGCCGTCGACCCGGTGCACCGCCCGTTGCAGCCAGACGTCTGCTGATTCGCTTCCGTATGGAACATTTCCTGTCCGCAGCTTTAGAATCGCGGGCATGACCGACGCCGACGAGCTCGCCACCGCCGTCCGAAACGACCCGAGCGCCCCGAAGGTGGGCCGGCTCTGGCAGGCCGTCTACGGGCTGGAGCACTGGTGGCTGCTGCCGACCGGGGACGCGGCCGACCCGCGCCCGATGGTCGGGGTGGTCGAGGACGCCACGTTCCTGCTGGCCTTCACCAGCGACCGCCACGTCAAGGACTTCGCGAGCCGCCAGGGCGGGCCGGTCGACGAGGCGGGCATCCCGGCGATGTCGATCACCCCGAAGGACGTGACGGGGCTGGCGCCCACGGTCGTCGGGCAGGGCGTGGCCGGCATCCTGTTAGACCAGGGCCTGCACAGCTTCGTCGCGCCGGTCACCGCGCTGCAGGCGCTGTGGGACCAGTTCGGGGCCGCGGCCTGAGAGCGGCCGTCCGACGTCACCGACGCTGCGCCGGTCAGTCCGGCGGGGTCTCGGCCTCGGCGATGCTGGTCGGGGGGACCAGTCCGGCGTCGCCGGGCTGCAGCACCACCATCACGAACCGGACCGGCACGTCGCCCACGCTGCTGTAGCGGTGCGGGGCGTGGGCCTGGAACATCACCGTGTCGCCCTCCGTCAGCTGCTGGTTCGTGGCGCCGACGCACAGGTCGAGCCGTCCCGACAGCACTGACAGCACCTCCTGGGTGCCCATCGGGTGCGCCTCGCCGTCGAAGCCGTCGCCCGGTTGCAGCGTCCAGTCCCACAGTTCGACGACGTCGGGCGGGTCGGTGCCGATGCGGAACACCGCGCTGCTCCCGGCGGCGCTGCTCCACAGCCGGGCGGCCTCGGCGTCGCGGCGGACCACCACGCGCGGCTCGGCGTCGCCGCCGACGAGCGAGGCGACTCCCACCCGCAGCGCGGCGGCCAGCGCCACGAGCGTGCCGATGCTGGGGTTGCCGCGGGCGGTCTCGATCTGGATCACCGTGCCCCGGCTGACGCCCGCGGCGGCGGCGAGGGCGTCGATCGTCATGCGCCGCTGCTGGCGCAGTGCGCGGACGTTGCGTCCGACCGCGGCGGCGACGGCGTCAGGTGACTGCATGGTGGACAGTCTGCCGTACTCCTGCGGATAGTTCATTGCACGCTTGCCCGGCAGAAGCTACTTTGATGGCTGAGCAAGTACATTCTACTGAACTGAGATGAACGATGTCTGTTCCCATTGCCCTGCCCGCAGCCCTCGCCTACGGCATCGCCGACTTCGCGGGTGGCATCGCCTCCCGCCGTGCCCCGGTCCTGGCCGTCACGGCGGGCGTGCAGGTCGTCGGGCTGGTGGCGCTGCTGCCCTTCGTCGTCCTCGTGGGCGGCGCGCCCTCGGCGGCGGCGTTCGGGCTCGGCGCGGCGGGCGGCCTGGCCGGTGCGGCCGGGCTGCTGCTCTACCTGCGGGGTCTCGCGGTCGGCCCGATGGGTGTGGTGGCGCCGCTCTCGGCGGTGGTCGGGGCGGGGCTGCCGCTGCTGATCGGCATCGCCGGGGGCGAGCGGCCGAGCGCGCTGACGCTGTTCGCGATCGTCGTCGCGCTGGTGGCGATCCTGCTGGCCAACGCGGGCACGGCGCGCGGCAGGGGCGCCCGCACCGGCCCGCTGCTGGCGCTCGGCGCGGGCGTCGGGTTCGCGCTGTTCTTCGTGGCACTCGACGCCACCCCCCAGGACTGCGGCCTGTGGCCGCTGCTGGTCGGCCGTCTCACGACGGTCCCGCTCCTGACGATCCTGGCGCTGGGCGCCGTCCGCCGCACCCCGGTTCCGGCTGGTCGCATGGCAGCCCCGGACCGACCGGACAGCGTGCTCGACGTGTGGCTGCGGGCGGGCGTCACGCGGCTGCTGCTCGTCAGCGGCGTCTTCGACACCGGGGCCAACGTGCTGTTCCTCGTCGCCACGCGCACCGGCGACCTCGGCGTCAGCGCGGTGGTGGTGTCGCTCTATCCGGTGATCGTGGTGCTGCTGGCGCGGTTCGTGCTGCGCGAGCGGCTCACCGGGATGCAGATCGGCAGTGCCGGCCTGGCGCTGGGCGCGAGTGTGCTGCTCGCCGTCAGCTCCTGATCACGCACGCCACGACGGCAGCCAGAGCTCCGCGTTCCACTGGGCCGCGGTGATCGGCAGGCCGTCCAGTATCGGGAAGAGCCAGACGAAGTTGGCCACGACCAGCCCGACCCAGAGCGCGACGACGAGCAGGCCGGTCTGTCTGCGCTCCTTCGACGCACCCGCGCGGCCGAGGATCTCGCCCATCACCAGCACCGTGGCGAGCACGAGGAACGGCACCACCGGCGTCATGTAGAAGTAGAACATCTGCCGGGCCATGTCCATGAACCACGGGACGATGCCCGCGCCGTAGCCCACGAGCACGGCGGCCCAGCGCCAGTCGAACCGCGTGACGAGCCGCCACAGCCCGAACGCCAGCACGGGGATCGCGGGCCACCACAGGGCAGGGGTGCCGATGAGCATCACGGCGCTCACGCAGTCGGTGCTGCCGCAGCCCGTGACGTCCTGGCCGGACGCGTAGTAGTAGAGCATCGGGCGCAGCCCCATCGGCCACGTCCATGGCTTGGACTCCCACGGGTGCACGCCCGCGGCCGCCGTGGTCAGGCCCTCGTGGAACTGCAGCACCTTCTGCTGGAAGTAGATGAAGCCCTGCATCGCCTCGGGCAGGAACGACAGCAGCCCGCCCGGCGCCACCTTCTCGCCGACGGCGTAGCGGTCGACCGCCGTCTCGCTGCCCCACCACGCCCACCAGGCCGACAGGTAGACCAGCACCGGCACGATCGCGAGCGCCCACACCGCCGGGAGGACGTCGCGGCGCAGCGTGCCCACCCACGGCCGGGTGACGCCGACGGCGCGCCGCGCCATGAGGTCCCACAGCACGGCGAGGACCGCGAACGCGAGTACCCAGTAGATGCCCGACCACTTGACGGCACAGCCCAGCCCGAGCAGCACGCCGGTGGCCAGCCGCCACCAGCGCACCCCGAGCCGGGGCCCGTAGGGCGAGTCGTGGACCCGGTCCTCCGCCACGACCACGGCCATCCGGGCGCGCACGTCGTCGCGGTCGCAGAGAAGCGTGCAGAACGCGGCGAGCACGAACACCGCGGAGAAGATGTCGAGCATCCCCATCCGCGACTGGACGTGCGACAGCCCGTCGCAGATCAGCAGGATGCCTGCGATGCCGCCGAGCAGCGTCGATCGGGTGAGCCGCCGGCCCGCCCGGACGATGAGGAACACGCAGAGCACCCCGGCCAGTGCGGCCGAGACCCGCCAGCCGACGCCGTTGTAGCCGAAGACGAGCTCGCCGAGCGCGATGAGCTGCTTCGCGAGCGGGGGGTGCACCACGAGCTCGAAGCCCGGGTTGTCCTCGACGCCGCCGTTGCGCAGCATCTGCCAGGCCTGCGGGACGTAGTGCTTCTCGTCGAAGACCGGGGTGCCGCCGTCGGTGGGGTGGCCCAGCCCGACGAACCGCACGACGCCGGCCACCAGCGTCAGGGTCAGCGTGACGATCCAGCCGCGCAGGCGGTCGGTGGGCGGGGGAGCCCCCAGGACGTCGCGCGGGTCCGCCGGTCCGCGGGTGGACGGGGGGCCGTCGCCGACCGGGATGTTGCCGTCCACCGCGTCGTCGTCGCTCGCCGGACGGCTGCGGGTGCCGTGCCGTGGGGACTCGACGGTGCGGGTTGCCACGCGCCCGATCGTAGGCTGCGCGGTGTGAGCGACGAATCAGCTACCGGCCGCCTGGTGCTGGCGGCCACCCCGCTGGGGCAGGCCCGTGACGCGTCCGGGCGGCTGATGGACGCGCTCGCGACCGCCGACGTCGTGGCCGCGGAGGACACCCGCCGGGTCCGCACCCTCGCGTCGGCGCTCGGGGTGCAGATCACCGGCAAGGTCATCAGCCACTACGACGCCGTCGAGGCCGCGCGCCTGCCCGGCCTGCTCGACGACGTGCGCGCCGGCCGCACCGTGCTCGTCGTCAGCGACGCGGGGATGCCCGCCGTGTCCGACCCCGGCTACCGGATCGTGGCCGCCGCAGCGGCCGAGGGGCTGCCGGTGACGTGCCTGCCCGGCCCGTCCGCGGTCACCACGGCGCTGGTGCTCTCGGGCCTGCCGTGCGAGCGGTTCTGCTTCGAGGGCTTCGCGCCGCGGCGGTCGGGGGAACGTCGGCGGTGGCTGGAGACGCTGGTGGCGGAGCCGCGCGCCACCGTGTTCTTCGAGTCGCCGCACCGGCTGGCCGAGACGCTCGCCGCGGCCGTCGACGTCCTGGGCGCCGATCGGCTCGCCGCCGTGTGCCGGGAGCTGACGAAGACCTACGAGGAGGTCGTCCGCGGTCCGCTGCACGAGCTCGCCGCGTGGGCGGCCGCGGGCCAGGTGCGCGGCGAGATCACCGTCGTACTCGCGGGTGCGGCCCCGAGCGAGGCCCCCACCGTCGAGTCGCTGGTGGGGGCGGTGCACGAGCGCGTGGCCGACGGCGAACGCCTCAAGGACGCCGTCAGCGCGGTGGCGACCGCGGCGGGCGTCCCGAAACGGGACCTGTACGCGGCGTCCCTGGGCGACCGGCCCTCATGACCGGTGCGAGGTGGGTGTTCTCGGTGATCGAACAGCGAAGACCCCTCACCTCGCCGCGATCATGATCGCGGGACGGACTACCGCCCCGCTGACGGGGCCGGGACCCCGTCGGTGCGACGGCTGCGGACGGCCCGGGCCAATGGCTCCACCACCCGCGCCGCCACCGGGCCGACCACCGCCATGAGCAGCACGTACGCGGTGGCGAGCGCGGCCAGCTCGTCCGCGACCGCCGCATAGCTCACCGCCAGCCCCGCGATGACGATCGAGAACTCCCCGCGGGCCACGAGCGCGGCCCCGGCCCGCGCCCGTCCGAGCGCCCCGATGCCCTGCCGGCGTGCGGCCCACCATCCGGTGGCGAGCTTCGTCAGCGTCGTGGACACGGCCAGCACGACCGCCCAGCCCAGCACCGGCGGGATCGACGCGGGGTCGGTGTTGAGGCCGAACACCACGAAGAAGATCGCGGCGAACAGGTCGCGCAGGGGCTCGAGCATCTTCGTGGCGTTCTCCGCGGTGGAGCCGCTGATCGCGATGCCGAGCAGGAACGCCCCGACCGCCGCCGACACCTGCATCGCCGACGCGAACCCGGCCACCAGCAGCGCGGCGCCGAGGACCTTGAGCAGGAAGACCTCGCGGTCGGGCGAGTCGACGATCGCCGAGACGTACCGGCCGTAGCGCAGCGCCACCACGAGGACGACGGCGAGTACCCCGACCGCGATCCCGACGGCCGTCAGGCCCCCGACGAGCGAGACCCCGACCAGCACCGCGGTGAGGATCGGCAGGTAGAGGGCCATGACGAGGTCCTCGAACACGAGGATCGACAGCACCACGGGCGTCTCGCGGTTGCCGAGGCGGCCGAGGTCGCCGAGGACCTTCGCGATGATCCCCGACGACGAGATGTAGGTGACGCCGGCCATCACGAACGCCCCGATCGGACCCCATCCGAGGATGAGGGCGACGGCGGCGCCGGGGGCGGCGTTGAGCACCATGTCGAGCAGGCCCGCCAGCCACGAGCGCTTCAGCCCGGTGACGAGCTCCGCCGCCGAGTACTCCAGGCCCAGCAGCAGGAGCAGCAGGACCACGCCGATCTCGCCCGCAAGCGAGGTGAACTCGTCGATGCCGCCCAGCGGGACGAGGCCGCCCGTGCCGAAGACGAGTCCGCCGAGCAGGTAGAGCGGGATGGGGGACAGGCCGATGCGCCCGGCGAGACGGCCGAGCAGGCCGAGCCCGAAGAAGACGGCTCCGAGCTCGATCAGCTCCAGCGCGGTGTCGGTCACCGCGGCTCAGCCCCGCTTGAGGATCTTGACAGCGTTGTCGAGTCCTTCCGACGTGCCAACGGTGACCATGACGTCCCCGGCGGTCAGGGTGAAGTCGGGCGTGGGGCTGGGGTGCACCTGACCTGCGCGCATCACGGCGACGACGGAGACGCCGGTGCGGGTGCGCAGGGCGGTGTCGCCCAGGGTGCGGCCGTCGAACGGCGGGCCGACGGGGATCTGGCGGGTGTTGATGCCGGGCAGGTCGCGGTGCTCCTCGGTGAGCTGTGCGACGAGCTGGGGTGCGCCGAGCAGGTTGGCGAGCGCCGCGGCCTCGTCGGGCGACAGCGGGAGCTCGGCCAGGCACGCGTCCGGGTCGTCGGTCTTGGAGATGATCAGCTCGATCTTCCCGTCCCGGTGCGTCACGACGCCGACGCGGCGGCCACCTCGGAGCGCGAAGTCCTTCCGCACGCCGATTCCGGGCAAAGGGGTCACCTCGACATTCACCGCCCCACGGTAACCGGCCGTGCGACGTGATCGGCGGTTGCTCCGGCGGGCGGAGTGGGTACGCGATCACATGACCTCACCCCACGTGCTCGTCCTGTTCGGTGCGTCCGGTGATCTCGCGCATCGCAAGCTGTTCCCCGGGCTGTTCCACCTGCACCGCTCGGGGCTGCTGCCCGACGTCCGGATCATCGGGACGGGACGGCACTCGCCCGGGACGGACGAGGAGTTCCGCGAGAAGGTGGCGCCCGAGGACGGGGGCGCGGAGTGGGCGGAGTTCGCGGAGCGGATCCGGTTCGTCGTCTCCTCCGCCGAGGACGGCGAGGACCTGGCCGCGGCCGTCACGGAGGCCGAGAGGGAGCTGGGAGGAGACGACGTCCGCAGGCTGCTCTACCTGTCGGTGCCGCCGTCGGCGATGCAGCCGATGGTCGCGATGCTGAAGTCCACCGGCCTGCACGAGCGCGCGCACCTGGTGCTGGAGAAGCCGTTCGGCCGCGACCTCGCCTCGGCGAAGGACCTCAACGCGACCGTGCTGGACGTGTTCGACGAGTCCGACGTGTTCCGGATCGACCACTTCCTGGGCAAGGAGGCGGCGCAGAACATCCTCGCGCTGCGCTTCGCCAACGGGCTGCTGGAGCCGGTCTGGAACTCCGGCCACATCGCCTACGTCCAGATCGATGTGCCGGAGAAGATCGGCATCGAGGGCCGGGCGTCGTTCATGGAGGCCACCGGCACATTCCGGGACATGATCTCCACCCACCTGTTCCAGCTGCTCGGCTTCGTGGCGCTGGAGCCGCCCGTCCACCTGGACGCAGACTCGCTGCACGAGGAGAAGGTCAAGGTCTTCCGGGCCGTCCGCCCGTTCGATCCGGAGCAGGTGGTGTTCGGGCAGTACGAGGGCTACCGCGACGAGGACGGGGTAGCCGACGACTCCACCGTCGAGACGTTCGTGGCGATCGAGGCCTACATCGACAACTGGCGCTGGCACGGCGTGCCGTTCCTGCTGCGCACCGGCAAGGCGATGGGCGAGGGCCGCCGCACGATCACGCTCGGGTTCGAGGAGCCGCCGTTGCGCATGTTCCCCGACGAGGCCGACGGCAGCCCGAACGAGCTGGTCCTGGAGCTGACAGACGAGCCTGAGATCTCCCTGGAGGTGCGCGCCAAGCGTCCCGGACCGGGTATGAACATCGCGCACGCGCGGCTGGATCTGCGGTTCGAGCAGGCCTTCGAGGACGTCGAGCCGCTGGAGGCCTACGAGAAGCTGCTGCTCGACGCCATGACGGGCGACCATCTCCTGTTCATCAGCACCGCGGAGGTGGAGCGGCTCTGGGAGCTGTGCGACCCGGTGCTCGCCGACCCGCCGCCTGCGCTGCCGTACGAGAAGGGGTCGTGGGGACCGCAGGAGGCGCTGGACCTGCCGGGGGAGCGCGGATGGCGCCTTCCCGAGAAGTGACAGCCCGAGAGATGAGCCTCCCGATCACCCCACGCCGACCACCTCGGCCTCTACGCGGAGTAGATCGGGCTGACGGGCCATCCGCCGGGCAACTTCCCGCAGGCCTTCACCCATCTCGCTCATCAGTGCCGCGATCAACCTGGACCGGGCGCTGGGATAAACCGGTTGGTGGCCGGGGCCTACGCTGGTCACCATGAGTTCCCGCGTGCTGACCGCCGTGGCATGGCCCTATGCCAACGGCCCGCGGCACATCGGCCATGTGTCCGGTTTCGGTGTGCCCTCCGACGTCTTCTCCCGGTACCGCCGCATGATCGGTGACCAGGTGCTGATGGTCAGCGGCACCGACGAGCACGGCACGCCGATCCAGGTGCAGGCCGACGCCGAGGGGCTCACCCCGCGCCAGCTCGCCGACAAGTACAACGGTGTGATCACCCGCGACCTGCAGGGCCTCGGGCTCTCGTACGACCTGTTCACCCGCACCACCACGAGCAACCACTACGAGGTGGTGCAGCAGCTGTTCCTCGCGCTGCACAAGAACGGGTACGTGTACTCCAAGTCGGCGATGGGCGCGATCAGCCCGTCCACCGGCCGGACGCTGCCCGACCGCTACGTCGAGGGCACCTGCCCGATCTGCGGCTACGAGAGCGCCCGCGGCGACCAGTGCGACAACTGCGGCAACCAGCTCGACCCCGCCGACCTGCTGAACCCGCGCTCGAAGATCAACGGTGAGACGCCCGAGTTCATCGAGACCGAGCACTTCTTCCTGGACCTGCCCGCGTTCGCGGAGTCGCTCGGCTCCTGGCTCTCCGCCCGCACCGACTGGCGCCCGAACGTCCTGAAGTTCTCCGCCAACCTGGCGGCCGACCTCAAACCGCGAGCCATCACCCGCGACCTCGACTGGGGCGTGCCCATCCCGCTCGACGGCTGGAGCGACCAGCCGATGAAGCGCCTCTACGTCTGGTTCGACGCCGTGATCGGCTATCTGTCCGCCTCGGTGGAGTGGGCGCGCCGCGGGCCGGACCCCGACGCGTGGAAGCAGTGGTGGTGCGACCCCGAGGCCCAGGGCTACTACTTCATGGGCAAGGACAACATCGTCTTCCACTCCGTCATCTGGCCGGCACTGCTGCTGGGCCAGAACGGCGCGGGCGACAGGGGCGGCTCGCCGGGCTCGTTCGGCACGCTGAACCTGCCCAGTGAGGTCGTCTCCAGCGAGTACCTGACGATGAGCGGCTCCAAGTTCTCCACCAGCCGCGGCACCGTCATCTACGTGGGCGACTTCCTGAAGGAGTTCGGCCCGGACTCGCTGCGTTACTTCATCTCGGTGGCCGGCCCGGAGAACCAGGACACCGACTTCACCTGGGACGAGTTCGTGCGCCGCACCAACTTCGAGCTGGCCAACGAGTGGGGCAACCTCGTCAACCGCTCGATCTCGATGGCGCACAAGAACGTCGGCGCGATCCCGAAGCTGCTGGTGCCCACCGACGCCGACCACGAGCTGCTGGCGGTCTCGAAGGCCGGCTTCGACACGGTGGGCGGGCTGCTGGCCCGCAACCGCTTCAAGCAGGCGGCGGGTGAGGCCATGCGCGTCGTCACCGCGGCCAACCGGTACCTGAGCGACCAGGAGCCCTGGAAGCGCAAGGACGACCCGGACCGCCGCGACACGATCCTGCACACCGCGCTGCAGGTGGTGCAGGACGCCAACACGCTGCTCACGCCGTTCCTGCCGCACTCCGCGCAGCAGGTGCACGAGGCGCTGGGCGGCACGGGCGTCTGGGCGGCGCAGCCGGAGATCCGCGAGGTCGACGACCTCGGCGACGGTCCCTCCTACCCGGTGATCACCGGCGACTACGCATCCGAGCAGGCGGAGTGGAAGAGCACGCCGATCGAGGCGGGGCGCCCGCTGGGCAAGCCCAGCCCGATCTTCACGAAGCTCGATCCCGAGCTGGGCGAGACCGGGCCGGACTGGGCGCCCATCCAGAAGACGTGAGCGGCGGGCACGGGAGGCGGGAGCGGCCGGATCCGCCCGAGCCGCTGCCGGTCCCGACCGTCGACTCGCACACGCACCTCGACGCCTGCGGGTGCGAGACCGCCGCTGACGTCACGGCCGCCATGGACCGTGCCGCGGCCGTCAACGTCACGCGGGCCGTCACCATCGCCGACGACCTCCCCGCGGCGCGCTGGGCGGTGCAGGCGGCCCACTGGGACAGCCGGGTGGCCGCCGCCGTCGCCCTGCACCCGACGCGCACCGCGGCCGTCACCGACGAGGAGTTCTCGGAGATCGAGCGGCTCGCCGCCGATCCCCGCGTGGTCGCGGTGGGGGAGACGGGCCTGGACTACCACTGGGAGTACTCGCCGCCGGGCGCCCAGCAGGCCGCGTTCCGCTGGCACATCGACCTCGCCAAGCGTCTCGGCAAGCCGCTGATGATCCACGACCGCGACGCCCACGACGACGTGCTGCGCATCCTCCGCGAGGAGGGCGCCCCGGAGACCGTGGTGTTCCACTGCTTCTCCGGCGACGCCGCGATGGCCCGGGAGTGCGTCGACGCCGGCTACGTCCTCTCGTTCGCGGGCCCCGTGACGTTCAAGAACGCCCGCGCGCTGCAGGAGGCGGCGGTCCTCGTGCCCGGCGACCGGATCCTCGTCGAGACCGACGCGCCGTTCCTCACCCCGCACCCGCACCGCGGCCGCGCGAACGAGCCGTACTGCCTGCCGTGGACGGTCCGGGGTCTCGCGGCGCTTCGCGGCGTGTCCGACCAGCGGCTCGCCGCGGACGCCGAGCGCAACGCCGAACGGGTCTTCTCGCTCGGTGAGCTGCCGCCCGTCCTCCCGTCCGACACATTCGGCGCATCGGGTGCACGTTCGGCGTAGCGGAAGGGCCGCTCGGCGCTCACGCGGCGTTGCGAGTCGAACACTCTGTTCACAGCCCGTTACGGTTCCGTGATCGCTCAAGCCGGGGTGGGGAACGCTCCCCAGCAGTGCGGTCACGGTGGTCCGGGGCGCTCCCCTGAACCACTGCCTCCGGGCCACCGTGACCGTATTTTCCTCCCCTGCCCGGTCCGTCGAGGTCAGGATTGCTGTGGTCGACGTCTCTGCGCGTGCGCGGCGCCACGCCGCCCACGCCCGCGTGGATCTCTTCGCCGGCGCGCCCGTCGACGACCTCCCGGACGACCCGTTCGTCGACTGGTACGGGGGCACCGACCCGGGTGCCTTCCCGGGGCCGTCGGCCCGGCCGGCGCTCGAGACGATCGTGCCCACCCGGCGGCCCGGCCCCAGCCCCGTCAGCGCCCATCCCGGCGAGGGCACCGACGACGCCTCGGCCGACCCGGTCACCGGCGAGCTCCCGGTCCTCGGCCCGGCCGACCTGACCGGCCCGATGCCCCGCGTCACCGTGGATATGACCGCCGACCTGTTCACCCCGGCTCCCGGGCAGGGCACCGGATCGTTCTCCACCGGCTACACGCCGCTCCCCGAGCACCGGACCGGCGCGTTCCCCACCGCCTTCACCGACGCCCCGGAGCGGGGCACGGGGGCGTTCCCCGCGGCGTTCCGCCCGGCCCCGCAGCCGTGCGGCGCCGAGCCCGCCGACCACGACGCACTGACGGGGCGCCTCCCGCGCGTCGACGACCTGCGCACCGACGCGTTACCCGCCGTCACGGGCTCGCTCACGGCGACCCCGCCCGCTCCCGTCGCGGTTCCCGACGCCGAGCCGCAGCCCGGGGCCGCCCCGGTTCCCGGGCGCCGCCGCGCCGACCGCCGCCGGGCCGCACAGGCCCCGCCGAAGGCCGCTCCGGCCCGCACGATCGTGCGCGGCGCCGTGCTCGCGGTGATCCTCGCGCTGGTCGGTGGCGGTGCCACGGCGCTGGCGATGGACAAGACCGTGACGGTCACCGTCGACGGCCAGGACCGCACGATCCACACGTTCGCCTCCGACGTCGGCGACGCCCTGAGGTCGGCGGGCATCGTCACCGCCCCGCAGGACCGCGTCGAGCCCGCGCTGCCCACCGAGCTCGACAGCGGCGACCACATCATCTTCAGCCGCGCCCGCATGCTGACGCTGGAGGAAGGCCCGTCGGTCCGGCAGCTCTGGACCACCGCGTCGTCGGTCCAGGAGGCGCTCACCAGCCTCGGCATGCAGGTCCAGCCGATCCAGATATCGGCGGCCCCCGCGGCGCCGATCCCGCTGACCGGCATGGCGCTCACGCTGAAGGTGCCCCGCAACGTCTGGCTCACCGACGGCACCGGGGCGAAGGCCCCGGTCACCACCGACGCGGGCACCGTGGCGGGCCTGCTGCAGGAGAAGGGCATCACGCTCGGCCCCGACGACGTCTCGGTGCCCAGCGGCGACACCCCGCTCACCGACGGGATGGACGTGCAGGTCGTGCGCAACGGCGTCGGCGAGGTCGTCGAGACCCGCGAGGTCCCGCCCCCGGAGCAGACGATCGACGACCCGACCATGGCGCGGGGCAAGGAGAAGGTGGTCGACCCGGGCACGCCGGGCGAGACCACCGCGATCATGCGGGTGTACGTGCAGAACGGCAAGGAGGTGCGCCGCGAGCAGGTTCGCGCGGGTGACAGCACCCCGCCGACCCCGCGCATCGTGAAGGTCGGCACCAACGACACCATCGCCACCGCCCCCGCCGTCGACGACGGCAGCGTGTGGGACCGCATCGCGCAGTGCGAGGCCACCGGCAACTGGGCGATCGACTCCGGCAACGGTTACTACGGCGGCCTGCAGTTCGACGCCGGCACCTGGCGGGCGAACGGCGGCACCGACTACGCGCCGCTGCCGAACCAGGCCACCCGCGAGCAGCAGATCGCGGTCGCGGAGAAGGTGCGCGACGGCCGCGGCGGTGGCTACGGCGCCTGGCCGGCGTGCTCGCGGAAGCTGGGCCTGCCCCAGTGAGGTCGACCCAGTGATCCGTGCTGTCGACCCGGGGTGCACGCTCCCCGGGTGACGGACTCGCGACTGCTGGGGCCCGCGGAGGTACGCGCGCTGGCCGCGGAGCTGGGGCTGCGGCCCACGAAGAAGCTCGGGCAGAACTTCGTGCACGACCCCAACACGGTGCGGCGCATCGTGAAGGCGGCCGAGCTGCGGCCCGACGACGTCGTGCTGGAGGTCGGCCCGGGCCTCGGGTCGCTCACCCTGGCGCTGCTGCCCGCGGTGGCGGCCGTGCACGCCGTGGAGATCGATCCCGTCCTGGCCGCACGGCTGCCGATGACGGCGGCCGACCGCGCCCCCGGGCTCGCCGACCGGCTCACCGTGACCACCGCCGACGCGCTGCGCGTCCGTGCTGCCGACCTCGCCGGGCCGGTGCCCACGGCCATCGTCGCGAACCTGCCCTACAACGTCGGCGTGCCGGTGGTGCTGCACCTGCTCGCCGAGCTGCCGGAGATCCGGCGCGGGCTGGTGATGGTGCAGTCCGAGGTGGCCGAGCGGCTCGCGGCCGAGCCGGGCGGCCGGACGTACGGCGTGCCCAGCGCGAAGCTCGCGTGGTTCGCCTCGGCTCGTCGTGCCGGGCGGGTGCCGCGGGCGGTGTTCTGGCCGGTGCCGAACGTCGACTCCGGGCTGCTCGCGTTCGACCGCCGCGACCCTCCCTCCGGCGCCGCCCGGAAGGACGTGTTCGCGGTGATCGACGCGGCGTTCGCCCAGCGGCGCAAGGCCCTGCGCGCCGCGCTCTCGGGATGGGCGGGCTCCCCGGCCGCGGCCGAGACGGCGCTGCGGGCGGCGGGCATCGAGCCCCTGGAACGCGCCGAGCGCCTGGACGTGGCGGCCTTCGCGCGCCTGGCCGCCGTTCGACCGCGCGCGGCCGTCGGGGGTCAGCCGTAGGGTTTCGACGAGCACGGTTTTCGTGCACGTACCCGGGGAGCTGAAGATGCCCGATCGACGCCCGCCCGCGGCGGGAGCGCAGGAAACCGGTCCGGCCAACCCGTGGCCGGCGCTCTGGGCCCTGGTCCTCGGGTTCTTCATGATCCTCGTGGACTCCACGATCGTCTCGGTCGCCACGCCCGCGATCATGACCTCGCTGGGGGTCGGCGTCGATGCGGTCGTCTGGGTCACCAGCGCCTACCTGCTGGCGTACGCGGTGCCACTGCTGGTTACCGGCCGGCTCGGCGACCGCTTCGGCCCGCGCCGCGTCTACCTGGCCGGGCTGGCGATCTTCACACTCGCCTCGCTGTGGTGCGGGCTGACCGGCACCATCGGCGAGCTCGTGGCGGCCCGGGTCGTCCAGGGCCTCGGCGCCGCACTGATGACGCCGCAGACGATGGCCGTCATCACCCGCACGTTCCCCGCGGAGAGCCGCGGCCGGGCGATGAGCCTGTGGGGCGCCGTCGCCGGGGTGGCCACGCTGGTCGGCCCGATCCTGGGCGGTGTGCTGGTCGACGGCCTCGGCTGGGAGTGGATCTTCTTCATCAACGTGCCGGTCGGCGTCGTCGGGTTCGTCCTCGCCGTGCGGCTGGTGCCGGAGCTGCCCACCCATGTGCGCCGTTTCGACCTGCTCGGCGTCGCGCTGAGCGCGGTCGGCATGTTCCTGCTGGTCTTCGGCATCCAGGAGGGGCAGACCTACGACTGGGGCACGATCGCCGGGCCGGTCTCCGTGTGGTCGCTCATCGTCGCCGGCCTGGTCGTGATGGCGCTGTTCGTGGTCTGGCAGGCGCGCAACCCCGGCGAACCGCTCGTCCGGCTCGCGCTGTTCCGGGACCGGAACTTCAGCCTGGCCAACATCGTGATCACCACGATCGGCTTCACCGTCACCGCGATGGTGTTCCCGATCCTGTTCTACGCGCAGGGCGTCCTCGGGCTGAGCCCCACCGGCTCGGCCCTGCTGCTGGTGCCCATGGCCGTCGTCTCGGGCGGCCTGGCGCCGTTCGTGGGGCGCTGGACCGACCGCATGCACCCGCGCGTGCTCGCCGGGATCGGGCTCGCCTCCTGGTCGGTGGCGCTGATGTGGCTCGCGGCCGTGATGGGGCCGACCACCCCGATCTGGGAGCTGCTGCTGCCGATCGCGCTGCTGGGCGTGGCCAACGGGTTCGTGTGGTCGCCGGTCTCCAGCACCGCTACGCGGAACCTGCCGCGCGCCGACGCGGGCGCGGGCTCCGGGGTCTACAACACCACCCGCCAGGTCGGTGCGGTGCTGGGCAGCGCCGCGATCGCGGTGCTGATCGCGTCCCGGCTGGCGGCCGAGCTGCCCGCGGCGCCGGGCGGTGGCGCTTCCGAGACCATCACCAAGCTGCCCGAGGCGCTGCACGCCGGCTTCGCCACGGCGATGGCTCAGTCGCTGCTCCTGCCGGCCGGGGTGGCGCTGGTGGGGCTCGTGGCCGCGCTGGCGTTCGCCCTCCCGCGCCACCTGGCCCGGCCCGGTGCCACCGCTTCGGAGTCGGTGTCGAGCTCGGCGGGGTAGCTGCGGCACCACCCGCCTGGATCGGTGCACGTAGGGTTGACGGGTGCTCGCCGCCGTTCCACCCCCCGTCACCGTGCGGGTCCCAGCGAAGATCAACCTGCATCTCGCCGTGGGCCCGCTGCGTGACGACGGCTTCCACGACCTCGTCACAGTGTTCCACGCCGTGAGCCTGTTCGACGAGGTGTCGGTCTCCGCGAGCGATGCCCCCGGTATCGAGGTCTACGGCGAGGGCGTCTCCGAGGTGCCCGCCGACGAGACCAACCTCGCGTGGCGTGCGGTCCAGCTGCTGGCCGAGCTGGCCGAGCGGGAGCCCGACGTCCGCCTCGTGCTGCGCAAGGGCATCCCGGTGGCGGGTGGCATGGCCGGTGGCAGCGCCGACGCGGCCGCCGCCCTCGTCGGGCTCTCGGCGCTGTGGAAGCTCGACCTGTCCCGTGACGAGCTGTCGGTGCTGGCCGCCGAGCTGGGCAGCGACGTCACGTTCGCGCTGCACGGCGGCACGGCGCTGGGCACCGGCCGCGGCGAGCAGATCGTGCCCGTGCTCACCCGGCACCCTCAGCACTGGGTGATCGCGCTGCACCGCGGCGGGCTGTCAACCCCGTCGGTGTTCCGGGAGCTCGACCGGCTCCGCGCGGGCGCCGAACCTCGGGAGCGTCCCGTCGAGCCGGTGCTGGAGGCCATCGCGGGTGGCGACCCCCGCCAGCTCGCGCTGTCCCTGGGCAACGACCTGCAGGTCGCCGCCGTCAGCATGGCCCCCGACCTGCGCCGCACCCTGCGCGCCGGGGTCGACGCGGGCGCGCTCGCCGGGCTCGTCTCCGGCTCGGGCCCCACCTGCGCGTTCCTGTGCGCCGACGCCGACTCCGCGCTGGACGTCGCCACCGAGCTCGCCGGGGTCGGGGTGTGCCGCACGGTCCGCGTCGCGCACGGCCCGGTGCCGGGTGCGCGTGTGGTCGACCAGCACGAACCACCGGGGACCCCGCCCACCCCGCCCACCTCGTGGCCCCCGGTGCGTGCCTGATGGCGGGCCAGAACCTGGTGAACCTGGAGTCGGTGCTCGCCCACGTCCCCGGCGACGGGTCGAGGATCCTGCTCGACCACGTGTCGCTGGGCATCGAGCGCGGCGAGCGCGTCGGCGTCGTCGGCCTCAACGGTGGCGGCAAGACCACGCTGCTCGACATCATCACCGGCGTCCGCGCACCCGACGGCGGCCGCGTCAGCCGGGTCGGCGACCTCCACCTCGCCCACCTCGTGCAGGGCGACGCACTGCCCGAGGGCGCCCGCGTCCGCGACGTCGTGCTGGCCGCGTGGGACGGCGCGGGCGACCACGAGTGGGCCGCCGACGCCAAGGTCCGCGACGTCCTCGACGGCCTGGGCATCGAGGACCTGGAGCGCTCCGTCGAGGGCCTGTCCGGCGGCGAGAAGCGGCGGGTCGCGCTGGCCGCCACACTCGTCGGCGACCCCGACCTCGTCGTCCTCGACGAGCCCACCAACCACCTCGATGTCGAGGGCATCGGCTGGCTGGCCCGCCACCTGCTGGAGCGTCGCTGCGCGGTCGTGGTGGTCACGCACGACCGCTGGTTCCTCGATGCCGTCTGCACGCGCACCTGGGAGGTGGCGAACGGCAAGGTCGAGAGCTACCTCGGTGGTTACGCCGACTGGATCTACGCCCGCGCCGAGCGTTCGCGGCAGTCCGACGCCGCCGAGGCCAAGCGGCAGAATCTGGCCCGCAAGGAGTTGGCCTGGCTGCGCCGCGGCGCCCCCGCGCGCACGTCCAAGCCGCGGTTCCGGATCGAGGCCGCCGAGGCGCTCATCGCCGATGTCCCGCCGCCCCGCAACACCGTGGAGCTGCTCGGCTTCGCCACCAACCGGCTCGGCAAGACCGTGCTGGAGCTGGAGGACGCCACCGCCACCATCGGCGACCGCGTGCTGCTCGACAAGGTCACGTGGCGGCTCGGCCCGGGCGACCGCGTCGGCATCGTCGGCGTCAACGGATCGGGCAAGACCACACTGCTGCGCACGCTCACCGGTGACCGCCCGCTGCAGGGCGGCCGGCTGGTGAAGGGCACCACCGTGCAGCTCGCGGAGCTCTCGCAGGAGCTCGTGGACCTGCCCAAGGACATGCGCGTGCTGGAGGCCACCGAGCAGGTGGCCAAGTACGTCAAGCTCGGCAAGCTGGAGCTCACGGCGTCGTCGGTGCTGGAGCGGCTCGGGTTCCCCGCGTCGCGGCAGTGGACGCCGGTCGGCCAGCTCTCCGGCGGCGAGAAGCGCCGCCTGCAGCTCACGCGGCTGCTCATGGCCGAGCCGAACGTCCTGCTGCTCGACGAGCCCACCAACGACCTGGACGTCGACACCCTGTCCCGGCTCGAGGACCTGCTCGACGGCTGGCCGGGCACACTCGTCGTCGTCAGCCACGACCGGTACCTGGTGGAGCGCGCGTGCGACACGGTCGTCGCCCTGTTCGGCGACGGCAAGATCACCCACCTGCCCGGAGGCATCGACGAGTACCTCGCCCGCCGGGCCCGGGCCGGCGCCCAGGCGAGCGGGCTGTCGGCGTCGAGCGAGCCCGCCCCGGCGAGGCCTGCGTCCAGTGCGGCTGACCAGCGCGCCGCCCGCAAGGAGGCCCAACGCCTCGAGCGGCGGATGACCGCGTTGACGAAGAAGGAGAAGCAGCTCCACGAGCAGCTGGCCGAGGCGGCCACCGACCCGAAGCGGCTCCTGGAGCTCGACGCCGAGCTGAAGGCCGTGCTGGTCGAGCAGGAGACCGTCGAGATGGAGTGGCTCGAGGCGGCGGAGGCGGCCGAGTAGAGCGGCG
>NZ_JAOPWR010000136.1 GCF_025965585.1 Pseudonocardia sp. | reverse complement strand
ACGCGACCGCGGAGACATCCACGCTGACGTTGTCGCGGGTGATGATCCCCTGCGACTGGATCGGCATCGTCACGATCCGCAGCGACACCCGGTGCAGGACATCGACGATCGGGATGATCAGCCGCAGGCCGGGCTCACGGGCGCCCAGCACCCGACCGAACCGGAACAACACCCCCTGCTCGTACTGCTTGATGATCCGCACCGCCAGCCCCAGGACCACCAGAACGACGACCACGGCGACGACGACCACGGTGAGCGTGGTGCTCATGATGCTGCTCCTCGGACGGGGACGTGCGGTGTGGAGCGGCCGACGACCAGCTCGTCGTGCAGGGTCCAGACGCCCGGCAACGTCCAGCAGGTCAGCTCGACCTCCTTGCGCAGCGCCTGGGTGGCGACGGTGCCGGTGAGGGTCAGCAGACCCTCGGGGCCCGCCGTGGCCGTGATGCGGTGGCCGTGCAGGCGGGTGTTGCGACCGAGCGCCACCCCGACCGCCGTCTCGATGTCCAGCGCCTCGCGGCGCGGATCACGCCCCGCGTCGGGGTCGTAGCGTTCGCTCATGATCCGACAGTGCGCGTGGGGAGCCCGGATGAGGCAGGGCACAAGGACCCGCGAAGTGGCGACGGAGTGCCCCGGTCAGCCGGCGATCCGCAGCTCGTTCTCGACCACGGCCACACCGGGCGCCGACCAGCACGCGTCCTCCACCGCGCGGCGCTCGGCCCACGTCAGCACCGTGCCCGTGAGGGTCACGAGCCCGCCCTCGACGTCCACGTCCACCCGCGAGGCCTCGACACCCGCGTGCCGGACCAGCGCAGCCCGGATCGCCGGCCCGATCCCTGCGGGTTCGATCTCCGGGCGCACCTCGATCAGGTTGCTGACCGACGCGACGCCCGGCAGGTACTGGACGGCGTGCGTCGCGGCCTGGCGCTGGTACTGCCACGCGACGGCGCCCGACAGGGTTACGACGCGGTTGTGGACGGCGACCTTCACGGCGTCCGGGACGTCGACGGACCGCTGCAGGGCGAGACCCGTCTCGCGGGCGATGTCGGTGTCGGTCACGGCGTCCCAGCTCCCCCGCACGGTGATCTCCTGCGCGATGCCGACGACCCCGCGGATCCGTTGCGCCGCAAGGCCCGCACGGAGCCGTTCCGGATAGGAGTCGACCTGCCCCGACAGCGTGACGGCGCCGTCGGCGACCGCGACGTCAAGGGGCCGGTGCCCGTGCCGGGCGCCCAGGCCAGCTCCTCGATCACCGCGGTCCGGATCTCGTCGTCGGTGCGGGGAGGGAGCGTGGATCCGGTCATGCCCACACTCTGGACCGGCCCGGTAGCCGACGCACAGGGCCCAACGGCATGGCACCCCGGGCCGTGAGCACTACGTCGCGTCGGGTGCGACCCGCACCAGCGCAGCGCGGTGACCGTCGGTCTCGAGCACCGTGAACCGACACCCGAGCGCGACGACGCTGTCCCCGATCCGCGGCGTGTGGCCCATCCTGGTCACGACGAATCCGGCCAGCGTGTCGTAGTGGCCGGCGGGCAGCGTGATGCCGGTCCGGGCCCGGACGTCCTCACGGTGCAGCAGCCCGTCGAGCTCCACCGCCCCGTCCACGTCGGGAAGGGCCGTGTCCCCGTCCGTCCCGATCTCGCCGATCATCTCCTCCACGAGGTCCTTGAGGGTCACGATGCCGGCGGTCCCGCCGTACTCGTCGACCACCACCGAGAGGCGCCCGTGGCGGCGCATCCGGGACAGTGCCTCGATCAGCGGCAGCGTGTCCGGGATCGCGAGCGCCGTGCCGGCCATCGCCGCGACCGTCGCCGGCGCGGTGTCACCGAGCCGACGACGGCGGGCGGCACCGAGCACGTCGCGCGCGTGCACGACACCCACGACGTCGTCGGGTGATCGACCGGCAACCGGGTAGCGGGAGTGCGGGTGGGCGACGACGAACGCGGCGGCCTCCTCGGTCGTCATCGCCCCCTCCAGGAAGTCGATCTCCGTGCGCGGGACCATCACCTCGGCGACCAGCCGGTCGGTGGCCGTGAACACGTCCGCCAGCACCCTGCGCTCCTCCGCGGTCAGGTCGGGCTGCGATCCGACGAGCTCACGGAGCTCCTCTTCGCTCACTCCCCCAGCCCGCGCATGCGGGTCCATGCCCAGCAGCCCGACGACAGCATCGGCCGAGGCCATGAGCAGCCAGATCACCGGCCGCAGGACCCGGCCGACGCGATCAAGGACGGGCGCGGCGAACAACGCCACCGCAGCGGGCCGCGCCATCGCCCACCGTTTCGGCGCCAGCTCACCGAACACCAGCGACACGTACGACACCGCGAGCGTCACCGACACCAGACCGGCCGGCGCCGCGACGCCGTCGGGCACACCCCAGCCGCGCAGGACCCCGGCCAGGTCCACCGCGAGGGTCGCACCCCCGTACCCGGCCGCGAAGAATCCCGCCGACGTCACCCCGATCTGTGCCACGGACAGGAACCGGCTGGGGTCACTGCGGAGCCGGGCGATCGCCTCGCCCTTCGGGCCCTGCTCGGCGAGCCTGCGGACCTGACCGTCCCGCAACGAGACCAGAGCCATCTCCGTCGCAGAGAAGTACCCACCGACCAGCACGAACACGAGGATCAGGAACGTGCTCAGCAGCCAGTAACTCACCTGGCGGCGGGGTCGATCAGCCCGTAGTCGCCGTCGTCGCGGTGGTAGAGCACGGTGGCCCGCTCGTGGTCGGCGTCGACGTAGAACAGGAATGGCAGGCCCGTGACGCGCAGACGTTCGACCGCCTCCGCCGTGTCCAGCAGCGGTGGACGCTGCGGGCTGACCGTGACCACGACGCTGTGGGAGCCCTCGACGTCGGGGCCTCCACTGGCCCGGCTCAGCCGTAACCCGGTGGGGCCGTCGCGGTACACCAGGGCGTCCTGCCCGGTCAGCGTCTCGACGAACAGGTGGAAGTTCAGCCCCAGGTCGTCCATCTCGACGACGGCCTCGTCCACCGGGAGCGGGACCGGACTGTTCGTCGCGTGCCGGACGATCTCCGGCTCGCCGGCACCCGGGGCCTCACCGTCGTCGTGCCCCCGACGGGGCCGATGGCCGCGCGGCAGCCGCTCGAGCCGGTGGCGCAGGCGTTCGACGAGCAGGTCGACGGCGGCACGCGGGGTCGCCGCCGCCGAGTGGACCAGCAACGGCCGGCCGCCGAGGTCGACGTTCCCGTGCGCGGTGACGCCCTCGCTGCGGGACGGATCACCGTGTCGCACCACGCGCACATGCACCCACAGCACCGGACGCGAGGTGCGGACGAGCGCGGCGGCCACCTTCTCCCGGACGTAGTCGGGAAGGTCGTCGGCGATCCCGCCCTGCATGTCGACGACGATCTCCGGTCCCACCTGTACCTCGGCTGGCTTCACGCCCCGACCCTCGCAGCCGCCGCCCGTACCCGGCAGGGCCCTCCGGCCCGAACCGGCCGACCTTCGCCCCTGGCCGCTCGCGGCGCACCCGCAGCAGCATCGACGGCATGTCCGAGAACCCGAACGCCGACACACCGTCCGGCCTGCGACGCAGTCGGGCGGACCAGGTCCTCGGCGGCGTCTGCGCCGGGATCGCGATCCGCCTCGGGGTGGACCCGATCCTCGTCCGCATCGCCGCAGTGGCCGCCGCCCTCGTCTCCGGCGGGGTCGCCGTGGTGGCCTACCTGCTCGCGTGGATCGTCCTCCCGCAGGCCGACGACGGCCCGCACGGCGTCCTTCCACCGGTCGGCCCCGGACACGCCCGCCAGGCCTGGACCGCGGCCGGGGGTGACCTGCGGTCCCTCGCCACGTCGCTGCAGGGGCCGCCGTCCGAGGCCGAACGCCGAGAGCGCTCCCGGGCCGCAGCGATCGACGCCGCGCTCACGTCGCTGGGCGACCGGCTCCGCGACCCGGAGGTGCGCGAGGGTGCCCGCCGGGCCGCCACCGGGGTGTCGACCGCGGTCGGCGCCAGCGTCGACGAGCTCGCCGCCCGGGCCCGCAGCACCCGATGAAGTACGTCTACGCGTTCTCCGAGGGGAACAAGGACCTCAAGGACCTGCTCGGCGGCAAGGGCGCGAACCTCGCCGAGATGACGAACATGGGGCTCCCGGTGCCCCCCGGGTTCGTCATCACCACCGAGGCCTGCCGGACCTACCTGCGCACAGGCGTCGAGCCGCCCGAGCTCGGCCCGGAGATCGACAAGCACCTCGCCGCACTGGAGGCCGCGACGGGCCGGCGGCTCGGGCAGGCCGACGACCCGCTGCTGGTCGCGGTGCGCTCCGGCGGCGCGTCGTCGATGCCGGGGATGATGGAGACCGTTCTGGACGTCGGGCTCACCGACTCCTCCGTACTCGGTCTGGCCCGGGTCACCGGCGACGACCGCTTCGCCTGGGACTCCTACCGCCGCCTGATCCACATGTTCGCCACGACCGTCCTCGGCATCGACGGTGCGCACTTCGACACCGTGTTCGACGAGCGGAAACACCTCCGCGGCACCGCGTCGGACGTCGGACTCGACACCCGCGACCTGCAGGCCGTCGTGGCGGCGTTCCAGGACGTCGTGCGCGAGCACACCGGCCATGATTTCCCCCAGGACCCCCACGAGCAGCTGACGATGGCCGTCCGCGCGGTGTTCGCGTCCTGGAACTCGCCGCGCGCCGCCACCTACCGCCACCGCGAGCACATCCCCGCCGACCTGGGCACCGCGGTCAGCGTCGTCGCGATGGTGTTCGGCAACCTCGGCGCCGGATCCGGGTCCGGCGTGGCGTTCACCCGCGACCCGGCCACCGGAGAGAAGGGCGTCTACGGCGACTACCTCGAGAACGCCCAGGGCGAGGACGTCGTGGCCGGCATACGCAACACGCTGCCGCTCACCGAGCTCGAACACCTCGATCCCCGCTCCTACCACCGGCTGCGCGAGATCATGGCGACGCTGGAGCACCACTACCGCGACCTGTGCGACGTCGAGTTCACGATCGAGCGCGGCACGCTCTGGATGCTGCAGACCCGGGTCGGCAAGCGCACCGCGGCGGCCGCGTTCGTGATCGCCTGCCAGCTGCTGGACGAGGGCCTGATCGACGCCGACGAGGCCCTGCGCCGCGTCACCGGCGATCAGCTGGCCCAGCTGATGTTCCCGCGCTTCGACTCCGCGGCCGCGGCGAAGGTCCTGACGGTGGGGATGAACGCCTCCCCCGGCGCCGCAACCGGCGCGGTGGTCTTCGACAGCCCGACGGCGGTGGCCCGCGCGTCCGCCGGCGAGCGCGTGATCCTCGTGCGGAACGAGACCACCCCCGACGACCTCGACGGCATGATCGCCGCGCAGGGGGTGCTGACCAGCCGGGGCGGGCGCACCAGCCACGCGGCGGTCGTCGCCCGCGGGATGGGCACGACGTGCGTGTGTGGCGCCGAGGAGCTCGACATCGACGTGGCCGGCCGCCGGCTGACGGGCCCCGGCGGTGTCGTGGTGGCCGAGGGCGAGCTGATCTCCATCGACGGCGGCACCGGTGAGGTCTTCCTCGGCGAGGTCCCCGTCGTGCGCTCCCCCGTCGTCGACTACTTCGAGGGGGCCCTGGACCCGGGCTCGCCGCAGGCCGGCGAGCTGGTCCGCTCGGTGCACCGGCTCATGACCCACGCCGATGCCCGCAGGCGCCTGGAGGTACGGGCCAACGCCGACACGGCCGAGAACGCGGGCCGCGCCCGCCGGTTCGGGGCCAAGGGAATCGGCCTGGCGCGCACCGAGCACATGTTCCTCGGGGACCGTCGCGAGCACGTCGAACGCCTCGTGCTCGCCGACACCGACGCCGGGCGCGACGCGGCGTTGGCCGTGCTGCTGCCGTTGCAGCGCAACGACTTCGTCGAGCTGTTCTCCGCCATGGACGGGCTGCCGGTCACGATCCGCCTGCTCGACCCGCCGCTGCACGAGTTCCTTCCTGACCTCACGACGCTCGCCGTACGGGTGGCGCTCGCGCAGGAACGCGGGACCCCGGTCGAACGCGACGTGGCCCTGCTCGGCGCGGTGCGCCGGCTCCACGAGGAGAATCCGATGCTCGGGTTGCGTGGCGTCCGCCTGGGCATCGCCGTCCCGGGGCTGTTCGGCATGCAGGTCCGCGCGATCGCCCAGGCCGCCGCGACCGCGACCCGTGCGGGGATCGACGTCCGCCCGGAGATCATGATCCCGCTGGTCGGCGCCGCGGCGGAGCTGCATGACGTGGCCGCGGAGATCACCGCCGTCCTCGATGAGGAGGCCGCCGCGACCGGTATCCGGCTCGACGCCCCGCTCGGCACGATGATCGAGCTGCCGCGCGCCGCGCTGACCGCCGGATCGATCGCCGAGACGGCCCGGTTCTTCTCCTTCGGCACCAACGACCTCACCCAGACCACGTGGGGCTTCTCCCGCGACGACGTCGAGGGCTCGTTCTTCTCCCGCTACCTCGACCACGGCATCTTCGCGGCGTCACCCTTCGAGACCCTCGACGTCGAGGGCGTCGGGCGGCTGATCGCGCTCGCGGCCACCGAAGGCCGTGCGGTGCGGCCGGACCTGCAGCTGGGGGTCTGCGGCGAGCACGGCGGGGACCCGGACTCCGTCCACTTCTTCCACCGCGCCGGCCTGGACTACGTCTCGTGCTCGCCGTTCCGGGTGCCCGTCGCCCGCCTCGAGGCCGGTCGGGCCGCCCTCTCCGGACCAGTAGGGCCGTAGACGTGGGAATCGCCATCTTCCTGATGGCTGTGGCCGCCGAAGTCGCCTTCGCGGCGTTCTGCATCAGAACGGGATCCCGCCAGTCGCGATTCAGGAACATCGGGCGGATCGGCGCGCTCGCGGGCTTTCTCCTGCTGCTCGTCCTGCAGCTCGTCACATGGGGCCCGAGCTACTACCTTCTCGGTGCCCTCCTCCTCGCTCTCGCCGTCAGGGGCGCGGTGCAGCTCGTCCGCGGGAGGGACGGAACAACGCCGATCACAGGCAGGCGCGTGGCG
This sequence comes from Pseudonocardia sp., assembly GCF_025965585.1. Taxonomy (GTDB): domain Bacteria; phylum Actinomycetota; class Actinomycetes; order Mycobacteriales; family Pseudonocardiaceae; genus Pseudonocardia. The sequence goes on along the minus strand of NZ_JAOPWR010000136.1, from coordinate 3,067 downwards.
GTGACCGCGCTGGGTACGGCGCCAGACCACCCCATCACCCGGCGGGCTCGTCGACAAGGGCACCAAGGGCAAACGGGCACGAGTCGTCCCACTCATCGCTGATGTCCGAGACCTCGTCCAGCACAGGATCGACGCCGTTCAGGGCCGGGAAGACGCGCGACTGTCGACCGGACCCCGTGGCGGCCGCATCACCACCGCGGTCCTCCGCGACGCGACCCACTGGGACGAGGTCGTGAGCTCACTCGGCCTCGAGCACCTCCGGCGCCACGCCCTGCGCCACACCGGACTGACCTGGATGGCCGATGCCGGCGTCCCCGTGCACGTCCTGCGCGTCATCGCCGGCCACGGATCGCTCACCACGACCCAGCGCTACCTGCACCCCACCCGACACAGCATCACCGATGCCGGTGACGCACTCACCGCGCACCTGCGAGCCCCGCGGTCCCCGAACGGTCCCCATGCCCGGTCAGCAGGAACAAGGGACCACACAGGTTTCAGCAGCTCAAAAGCACGATGGGCGGTCCCCCCGTCGAAGGGAACCGCCCCTCACGGCCGTCGGGACGACAGGATTTGAACCTGCGACCCCTTGACCCCCAGGCTCGGCCCGAACGTCTGTCACCGTCTGCCCACGTCGCTGACCTGGCGCGGAAGACCTCACAAGACCGACCACCGTCCGTCCGCGGTCGGCGTCGTTGCTGTCAGGTATCGCTGTCAGTGATGATCCACTCGGAAACGTCTCGCCGGCCCGACGACGACGCAGGGGTCGGCCTTGCGCACGGCCCACAGCGCCGCCTCGAGGTGGGCTCCCGTGTGACGCCGACGTGACGATCGCGGCGTCAGCGCCCTGGACGTTGTTCAGCTCGCGGCCGATCGCCGTGCCGCGCATGCCCCTGTCTCCAGACCGCCTCCTGGTCCGTCGCACATCCCCTTACCCGTTCCGCGCGGCCAGAACGTCCACCGTTCCGATCAGACCGGCCACCATATAGCAGCGCCACAGCGGAGCCAACACAATCCTGACCAGCGCACCCACACCGGGGCGGGGCTTGAACTCGTAGGTCCAACGAATCACGGTGCCGTCACTGAAGTGACCCCCATCAGCCGGACACCTCCGTCTAAAGGTCGCAAGCGGGTAGCGCTCGCCATTGCGGTTGAGCACCCGCGGCCGGACCGCCGTGCACGATGACCGCGACACGCAATGGGCCCAGCTCCGATGCTGCGGCCACTGCAGCGCCGACCGACTCCTCGTTCGTCACGTCCGTGAGGACGAACCGTGCGGCATCCCCGAGGTAGTCCGCCAGCGCCTTGCCGCGGTCCTCCGCGAGGCCCGCAATCACGACCTTGGACCCGGCACCCACCAGCCGGCGCACCATCGCCTCGCCGAACCCGCCTGCACCGCCGGTCACGATCGAGGACGCACCTTCGATCTTCATCGATCTTTCCTTGTTTGACGACAACTCGACAGCCCTGTACAGTACCCTCTATTAGGTTCGCTGACGCCTGCACCGCCATCCGCGGCCGCGAACGGTATGTGAACCGTATACTGATTGACGGCACGCGGTCGACGAGGAGACGCGATGACGACCTTTGCCCTGCTACACGGTGGTGCCCACGGACCGTGGCAGTGGGACCTGCTGGCTCCGCTGTTGCACGAGTTGGGGCACGCCGTGGTGACCCCGGACCTGCCGATGGACGACCCTGAGAAGGGCTCTGCGGAGTGGGCCCGGGTGACGGTCGAGGCGCTGGATGCGGTCGGGACGAACGAGGACGTTGTCGTCCTCGGCCATTCGCTCGCCGGCCTGGCGGTACCGGTCGTCGCGGCCGCTCGCCCGGTGCGCCACATGGTGTTTCTCTGCGCCCAGGTCCCGATGCCCGGGCAGTCCTACGGTGACTACGTTGCGACTCAGCCCGGCGCCATCACGCTGCCGGTCGGCCAGAACGAGAGGGACGAGCTCGGTCGGACGGTCGTGACCTGGCCGATCGCCCGGAAGTACTTTTATGCGGCGTGCACCGAGAAGGACGCCCGCCGCTACCACGCTCTGTTGCGCCCGATCGCCGCTACGGCATTCGTCGAGCCCTGCCCGATCGCAGCTTGGCCGAACGCCACCAGCAGCTACATCCTGGCCACCGACGACCTGGCGGTCGGCCCGGAGTGGTCACGGCGGGTCTGTGAGGAACGTCTGGGCATCACCCCGATCGAGTTGGCAGGTACCCACTCACCGTTCCTCGACCACCCAGCCGAGCTGGCGGCTACTTTGGTCCGCATCGCTCGCCAGACGCGAGCAATCGCTTGATCTGCGTCGCCTGAATAGGCGCAGCGAGCCACAGCCGTCCGGTCTAGGGCAAGGCCAAGCTCAAACGACCTCGTAGTCGTCGGGGTCGAACTTGGCCAGCAGCTCGTGGTGCTGGCGTTTTACCGTTGCGCCGCACCCGCGGTTACGCCACTACGGGAACTGGTCCGGGTCGCAGCCGCGCGCTGGGCGATCGAGGAGTGCTTCCAGGCGGCGAAGAACGAGGCCGGGCTCGACCACTACCAGGTCCGTTCCTGGCAGGCCTGGCACGCTCACATCACCCTCGCGATGCTCGCCGCCGCCTGCCTACCTCGCCGTCACCCGAGCTGCCGAACACGACCGCGAGGCTGAAAAGGGGGATCCACTGCAGGTCGCCATCGGCTGATCCCGCTGTCGGCCAACGATCCGCCGACTCCTCGCCGCTCTCGGGTTCAACCCGCTGGCCTGCGTCGACCAGGTCATGCACTGGTCGCAGCGCGCGGGCGTGGTGCCGCATGCGGGTTCGCGACTGCTTGCGGATGTCTCCTACCGGACGACGCTGGCCGCGGAGTTGGGCGAGGCTCTAGTGTGGTGAGTCAGTAGTTGGCCTGTAGTTGTCTAGGCTGGGGCGATGCCAGGTCCTACTGCTGCTGCTGTGGAACTGACCGATGAGGAGCGCACCCAGTTGCTGTCGTGGACGCGCCGATCGACGAGTGCGAACGCGGTGGCGACGCGGTCGCGGATCGTGCTGGCCGCGGCGGAGGGCCTGGGTAACACGGCGGTCGCGGCGAAGGTCGGGG
>NZ_JAOPWR010000109.1 GCF_025965585.1 Pseudonocardia sp. | reverse complement strand
ATCTCGATAGTGGTCAGTGCTCTTGCCCTGTGTCAGACTGGCGCGATGAGCGCCGCCGGAGCCCGTGCCCGCGTCCGTGCCGAGCTGACCCGTGAGATCACCGAGGTCGCCCGCGCCCACCTCGCGTCCGACGGCGCCGCTGCGCTGTCACTGCGAGCCGTGGCGCGCGAGCTCGGCATGGCCAGCTCGGCGATCTACCGCTACTTCCCGAGCCGGGACGACCTGCTGACCGCCCTCATCGTCGACGCGTACGACACGCTGGGCGCCGCCGCGGAGGACGCCGACGCCGCGGCCGGCCCGGGTCTGCGGGCGCGCTGGCGGGCCGTCTGCGGCGCGGCGCGGGAGTGGGCACTGACCCATCCGCACGAGTACGCGCTGGTCTACGGCTCGCCCGTGCCCGGTTACGCCGCCCCCGAGAGCACGATCGGGCCGGCGGGACGCGTCGGCGCGGTCCTCTGCCGGATCCTCGTGGACGGGATCGCCGGCGGCGCGGTCGACGTCTCCTCCGACGGAACGGGCTCCGACGGGACGCTCACCCCCGGGGTGGCCGAGGGCCTGGGGCTGCCGGGCGATCCCACCGGGTCGGTCGCCGCCCGCGCGGTGTTCGCCTGGACCAGCCTCTTCGGCCTCATCAACTTCGAACTGTTCGGCCACACCCACAACGTGGTGGACGACCACACGACCTACTTCGACGGCGCCACGGCGCGCCTGGCCACCCTGGGCGGCCTCCCCGAGCAGCCCGCAGGCTAGGGCCGTCTCCTAAGCCGTGAGGACCTCGCGGCCCAGCACCTCGGCCACGGCCTCGCTCGTGACCGCACCCTCGCGCAGGATGCGCGGGGCGTCGGCGGTCAGGTCGACGATCGTGGAGGCCACCGGCTCGCCGGACGGGCCGCCGTCCAGGTACACCCCGACGGTGTCACCGAGCTGGGCCTGCGCCTCGTCGGCCGTGGTGGCGGGCGCCGAGCCGGAGATGTTGGCGCTGCTCACGGCCATCGGGCCCACTTCGCGCAGCAGTTCCAGCGCCACCGGGTGCAGCGGCATGCGCAGCATCACAGTGCCCAACGTGTTGCCGAGGTCCCAGGCCAGCGACGGCGCGTGCGGCAGCACCAGGGACAGCCCGCCGGGCCAGAACGCCTCGATCAGGTCACGCGCGGACTTCGGGACGCCCAGCACGAGGCCGTCGATGGTCGACCAGGACCCGACGAGCACCGGCACGGGCATGTCCGGGCCGCGGTGCTTGGCCGCGAGCAGAGCACGGACCGCGTCGCCCGAGAAGGCGTCGCACCCCAGCCCGTAGACGGTGTCGGTGGGCAGCACCACGAGTCGCCCGGCGCGGACGGTGCGGGCCGCCGCGGCCAAGCCGTCCGCGCGTGCGTCCGGGTCGGAGCAGTCGAAGGTCGGAGCCACGCCCGCAGCCTAGAACCAGCTCAGGAGGGACCGAGCCGCCGGGCGGTCGCGAAGCGGGGGCGGCCGTTGAGGTCGAGGTGCTCCTCGACGTCGGTGAGCACCCGCCGCCGGCTCAGCAGCGCGGGCACCGCCTCGCCGTGGGTGTCGTCGTGCTCGATGGCCAGACACCCGCCGTAGCGCAACAGGCCCGCCGACGTGGCGATGACGGCACGGATGATCTCCAGCCCGTCCGGGCCACCGAACACCGCACCGGGCGGGTCCCACTCCTCGACCTCGGGCGGGACCGGCGTGTGGTCGGGAACGTACGGCGGGTTGCACAGCACCAGGTCGACGTGGGACTCGAGCTCCACGAGCAGGTCGGTCCAGCGCACGTCGGCGGCGTGCAGCGTGACGGGCGTGCCGCCGGCGGAGGCGTGGTCGGAGATGTTGCGCTGTGCCCAGGTCAGAGCCCCGGGGTCGGCCTCGACGGCGTGCACGACGGCGTCCGGACGGGCGGCGGCCACGGCCAGCGCGAGGGCGGCCGAGCCCGTGCACAGGTCCACGACCAGCGGGGACGGCACATCGGCGATCGCCTTGAGCCCCCATTCGTAGAGCAGCTCGGTCTCGGGGCGGGGCGTGAACACCCCGGGCCCGACGGCCACCTCGACCGGCCCGAGCACAGCCGTGCCGAGCAGGTGCTGCAGCGGCTCGCGGGCGGCCCGGCGCACCACGAGCCTGCGCAGCACCTCGACGGCGGACGGGTCGACGAGCGGATGCATCATCAGCCTGCTGCGCTCCACCCCGACCACGTGCGCGGCGAGCGTCTCGGCGTCGAACCGCGGCGACGACACCCCGGCGTCGGCGAGCATTCGCTCGGCCTCGGCGATGGCCAGCCGCAGCGGCTGCCGGCTCACCGGTCGCCCCGGTCGTGCGCGGAGGCCGCGGCCCTGGCCACGGTGTCCGCGCACCGGCGCCGGAGGCGCGTCATGAGGCCAGCTGCTCTGCTCGGTCGGCGGCCTGCAGGGCCTCCACGACCCCGTCCAGCTCCCCGTCGAGGACGGTACCGAGGTTGTGGGCCTTGTAGCCGACCCGGTGGTCGGAGATCCGGTTCTCCGGGAAGTTGTACGTGCGGATGCGCTCCGAACGGTCGACGGTGCGCACCTGCGACTTACGCTCGGCCGACGCCGCGGCCTCCTGCTCGGCCTCGTGCAGGGCCTGCAGGCGGGAGCGCAGCACCTCCATCGCGCGGGCCCGGTTCTGCAGCTGCGAGCGCTCGTTCTGGCAGCTCACGACGATGCCGGTGGGCAGGTGCGTGATGCGGACCGCGGAGTCGGTGGTGTTGACGCTCTGGCCGCCGTGGCCCGAGGAGCGGAAGACGTCGACGCGCAGGTCGTTCTCGTCGATCAGGTCGGCCACAGCGTCGTCGGCGCCGGTGTCGGGGTAGACGAGCACGCCTGCGGCGGAGGTGTGGATGCGGCCCTGCGACTCCGTGACGGGCACGCGCTGAACGCGGTGCACGCCACCCTCGAACTTCAGCGCCGACCAGACGCCGGCGGGGTCGGTGCCGCGGGAGCGGACCACCATCGTCAGGTCCTTGACGCCGCCCAGGTCGCTGGGGTTCGAGTCGAGGACCTCGACCTTCCACCCGCGGCGCTCGGCGTAGCGCGTGTACATGCGCACGAGGTCGCCCGCGAACAGCGCGGACTCCTCGCCGCCCTCCCCCGACTTGACCTCCATGACGACGTCGTCGCCGTCGTGCGGGTCGCGCGGGACGAGCAGCTCGGCGAGCTTCGTCTCCAGAGCGGGGATGCGCGTGGCCAGCGACTCGGCCTCCGCGGCGAACGTGGGGTCCTCCGCGGCCAGCTCGCGGGCGGCGGCCTCGTCCTCCCGGACTGCGGCCAGCTCCTTCGCGGCCCCGACGACCTGGCCGAGCTCGGCGTACCGGCGCCCGAGCTTGCGGGCGTTGCCGGCGTCGGCGTGAACGGCGGGGTCGGCGAGCGCGCGCTCCAGCTCGGCGTGCTCCATGAGCAGCGCGTCGACGGACGGCGCACTCACCGCTTTCCCTCGCAGCGCTCGGTCAGCGCTTCGCGCAGGCGCTGTGTCGATGGTTCGCTCGCAAGCTCACTCACCCGACGAACTCCCTTCGGATACCCCCGGACATGCGGACGGCGCCCACCCCGAAAGGGTGGGCGCCGTCGGTGAAGCTAGGAGTTCTTGGCCGCGCGCTTGCCGTAGCGGGCCTCGAAGCGGGCGACGCGACCGCCGGCGTCGAGGATCTTCTGCTTGCCGGTGTAGAACGGGTGGCAGGCAGAGCAGACCTCGACGGTGATCGCACCGTTGGCCTTGGTGCTGCGCGTGGTGAACTGGTTGCCGCAACCGCAGGTGACCTGGGTGTCGACGTACTGCGGGTGGATGCCGGATCGCACGGTGGTTCCTCTCGGTATGACGCCGGGTCCCCGAGCAGCGACGGTTGATGCTGCCGCGGGGTGAACCGGAGCCGGAGCGTGACAACTCATTGAACCATCCGGCCCCGGGCGTTGTTCCCGGGGCCGGATGCGGCTCAGTCCTCGTTGTTGTTGGTACCCGGGGTGTTCTTCGCGACCTGCATCAGGAACTCGATGTTGGTGCGGGTCTTCTTGAGCTGACCGAGCACCAGGTCGAGCGCCTGCTGGTCGTCGAGGGCGGAGAGCACCCGGCGGAGCTTGACGGTGACCGCCAGCTCGTCGGGCGAGAGCAGCAGCTCCTCCTTGCGGGTGCCGGACGCGTCGATGTCGATGGCGGGGAAGACCCGCTTGTCGGCGATCTTGCGGTCCAGCTTCAGCTCGGCGTTGCCGGTGCCCTTGAACTCCTCGAAGATCACCGTGTCCATCGTGGACCCGGTCTCGACGAGCGCCGTGGCGAAGATGGTGAGCGAGCCACCGTCCTCGATGTTGCGCGCGGCGCCGAGGAAGCGCTTCGGCGGGTAGAGCGCCGTGGAGTCGACACCACCGGAGAGGATCCGGCCCGACGCGGGCGCGGCCAGGTTGTAGGCCCGGCCGAGGCGGGTGATCGAGTCGAGCAGCACGACGACGTCGTGGCCCATCTCGACGAGGCGCTTCGCCCGTTCGATGGCCAGCTCGGCGACCGTGGTGTGGTCGCCCGGCGGGCGGTCGAACGTGGAGGCGATGACCTCACCCTTCACCGACCGCTGCATGTCGGTGACCTCCTCAGGGCGCTCGTCCACGAGGACGACCATGAGGTGGCATTCCGGGTTGTTGGTGGTGATCGCGTTGGCGATCGACTGCATGATCATGGTCTTACCAGCCTTGGGCGGCGACACGATCAGCGCGCGCTGCCCCTTGCCGATCGGCATGACGAGGTCGATCACGCGCGTGGTGAGCTTCGACGGCTCGGTCTCCAGGCGCAGGCGCTCATTGGGGTAGAGCGGCGTGAGCTTGGTGAACTCCGGACGGTTCTTCAGGGTGTCCGGGTCCTGGCCGTTGATCGAGTCGACGCGCACCAGCGGGTTGAACTTCTGACGCGACTGCTCGCCCTCGCGGGGCTCGCGCACCGCGCCGGTGATGGCGTCACCGCGGCGCAGGCCGTAGCGGCGCACCACCGACAGCGACACGTAGACATCGGTGGGGCCGGACAGGTAGCCGGTGGTGCGGACGAACGCGTAGTTGTCCAGCACGTCGATGATGCCGGCCACGGGGAGCAGGACGTCGCCGTCACGCACCTCGGTGTCGACGTTGCCCTGACCACCGCCCTGTCCGCCGCCCGGGCGGTCGCTGCGGTCACGGCCGCGACGGCGGTCACGGAAGCGGCGGCCGCGGCGGCCGCGGCCGTCACCGTCGTCGTCCGCGTCGTCGTCGGGGCGGTTGTCGCGCGGGCCCCGGTTGTCGTTGCCGCTGTTGCGGCCACCGTCGTTCCGGTCGTTCCGGGTATCACCGCTGTTCCGGGTGTCACCGCCGTTCCGGGTGTCACCGCCGTTCCGGGTGTCACCGCCGTTCCGGGTGTCACCGCCGTTCCGGGTGTCACCGCCGTTCCCGTTGCGGTTGTCACCGCGAGCGTTGCTGCGGCCGCCGTCGTTGCGGTTGGTGTTCTGGCCGCCGTTGTCGTCGCGGCCCTCGCCGCGGTTGCGACGGCCCTCGCGCTGCGGGCGCTCGGTGTCGCCGGTGTTCTCGGCGATGCTCTCCGGAGCGGGCTCGGCCGCGCGGCCGAGCTGCTCGGTGCCGTTCTGGGCGCCGTTCGAACCGGAGCTCTGCTCGCCGTTCTGCTCACCCCGGCTGCGGCGCTGCCGGGAGCGACGCCCGCCGGGCTCGGAGCCAGCGGACTCGGAGCCGCCGGCCGGGGTCTCGGTGGCGCTGGCCTCGGTGGCCGGAGCCGCCGGTGCGCTCTCCGTGACGGTCACGGCGGCCGCGGCGGGCGCGGACGAGCCGTTGGTGGACGCCACCCCGTCGGAGGCGGGGGGGGCGCCGTTGGTGGCCGGCTGCGGGTCCGGGGCGCCCGCGGGACGCGACGCCGTGCGACGGCGGCGCGGGGTGGTGGTGGTGACGACCGGCGCGCCATCAGCGCTGGTCACCGGCTCGGACGCCGGGGAGGCGGCCGGCTCGGCCCGCTTCTCCGCCGCGCCGTTCTCCGGGAGCGTCAGCTGCGACTGGGCGGGCGCGGACGGGGCGGCGCCTCCACCCTGGCGCTCCTTGATGGCGGCGATGAGATCGCCCTTGCGCAGCCCCGTGGTGTCCGGGATGTTCAGCTCCCCGGCCAGCTGGCGGAGCTCCGCCAGCACCATTCCTGTGAGGCCACCGCGCTTGCGGGGGGCTGCTCCGGTGCTGACGAGATCGGTCTCGCTCAACGATTGTCCTTCCTGACCTACCGGGCCGTGCCCGGGTCAGCGGATTTCACACATTCGTCGCCGGCGGTGTGCCGGTCGACATGTCGGTCAACGGATCGCGGGATGAGCGGCCGCCCCGACTGGCGGGTCGGCGATCATCGCGACGGTCGCGGGAGGAGGCCGCTCGGACGGAGCCGGATCTGGGAGGAAAGATCTTCGCAGACTCGGCGCGAGTGGCCACGCGGATGACGCGTGGATCGCCGTTGCGAGGTCAAGCGTAGACGTATCCACTGGTCCGGGCAACAACCCCCCGTTCCGACACGCCGCAACCCCGTCAGCCGACGTCGATCCGCGCACCGTGGGCGTCGACCGGAAGCGGCATCGTGACGAAGCCGTGCAGGTCGATCCCGGCCGGGATCACACAGTCGGACGTGAGCGCGAGCACGGTGGGCCCCGCGCCGGAGATGGCGGCGGGGATGCCTTGCGAGCGCAGGGCGTCCACCAGATCGGCCGACTCCGGGTAGGCCGGACGGCGGTAGCCCTGGTGCAGACGGTCCTCGGTGGCAGGCATCAGCAGCTCGGGATGCTGGGTGAAGGCCAGCACCGCGAGTGCGGTGCGGCTGCCGGTGAAGGCGGCGTCCACCAGCGGGACCCGGTCGGGCAGGAGCCCGCGGGTGGTGCTGGTCAACGATTCGGTTCCCGCGACGAGCGCCACCGGGCGGATACCCGGATGCGCGTCGAGACGTACAGCGTGAAACCGCTCCGCGGTATTCCCGGCCGTCTCCCAGGCGACGACGAACCCGCCCAGCAGGCTGGCCGCCGCGTTGTCGGCGTGCCCCTCCATGCCGGCCGTGACCTGCAGCAACGTGTCGCGTTCCAGGGCGGGATCGCGCCCGGCGAGCACCACGGCTGCGATCGCGCCCGCGACCGCAGCGGCGGCGGAGCTGCCCAGGCCGCGCGAGTGCGGGATCGCGTTGCGGCAGCGCATCCGGACACCGGTGGGCGCGGTGCCGTCCTCGGTGGCGCCGGTGATGTTCCACGTGGTCTGCATCGCGCGGTAGACGAGGTGCGAGTCGTCGCACGGGACGCGACCGGCGCCCTCCCCCACCACCTCGACCTCGACGCCGTCGGGCGCCACCGACACCTCGACCTCGTCGTAGAGGCCGAGCGCGAGGCCGAGGGAGTCGAAGCCCGGTCCGAGGTTCGCCGACGACGCCGGCACGCGGACCCGGACCTCCGTGGGACGGCCCATCAGCCCAGTTCCAGCGCGGCCGCGACTGCCGAGGGGTCGATCGGTACGACGGTCGGCGCGGGCGCGGTGAGCAGCGCGGTGTCGGGGTCCTTCAGGCCGTGCCCCGTGACGGTGCACACCACCAGCGAGCCGCGCGGGAGCGAGCCGTCGGCGCAGGACTGCAGCAGCCCGGCCACGCTGGCCGCCGACGCGGGCTCGACGAACACCGCCTCCTGCGCCGAGAGCAGCCGGTAGGCGGCGAGGATCTCGTCGTCGGTGACGGCGGCGAACTTCCCGTTCGACTCCTCGCGTGCGGCCATCGCCGCCCCCCAGGACGCCGGCGCGCCGATGCGGATGGCCGTGGCGATCGTCTCCGGGTCCTTCACCGGGGCGCCGTTGACCAGCGGCGCGGCACCCGCGGCCTGGTAGCCGAACATGCGCGGCGCCGCCGGGATGAGGCCGTCGGCGAGGTAGCCGGTGTAGCCCTTCCAGTAGGCCGTGATGTTGCCCGCGTTGCCGACGGGCAGGCAGTGGACGTCGGGGGCGCGGCCCAGCTCGTCGCAGATCTCGTACGCGGCGCTGGCCTGTCCGGCGATGCGGGTGGGGTTGACCGAGTTGACGAGCGCGGCCACCGGGTAGTCGGCGGCGGTCTTGCGGGCGAGCTCGAGGCAGTCGTCGAAGTTGCCGTCGATCTGCAGGATCCGGGCACCGTGCGCCACCGCCTGGGCGAGCTTGCCGAGCGCGATCTTGCCCTGCGGGATGAGCACCGCACAGGTCATGCCGGCACGCGTGGCGTAGGCGGCGGCCGAGGCGGACGTGTTGCCCGTGGAGGCGCAGATCACACCCTGCTGACCGCCTGCGAGGGCCGCCGTGACGGCCATCGTCATGCCGCGGTCCTTGAACGACCCCGTGGGGTTGGCACCGTCGACCTTGAGGAACACCTCGCAGCCGGTCATCTCCGACAGGATCGGCGCGGGCAGCAGCGGGGTGCCGCCCTCCCCGAGGGTGACGATCGTCCAGTCGGGCTGCACCGGCATGCGGTCGCGGTAGGCCTCGATGACCCCCGGCCAGCGGACGAGCTTGGCTGCGGCCGTCATCGCACTCCCTTTCGTCCCAGGTCCTCGACCCTCAACACACTGTCGACCCCGTGCACCGCCTCGAGGCCGGTCAGCGCCGCCACACAGGTGGCCAGCGCGGCCTCCGGCGCCGCGTGCGTGACGAGCACGAGCCGTGCGGGTGCGCCCGGCTCCGGGTCGGGCGCGCCGTCGTAGGTGGTGCCGCCGCCGCTCTGGCGCACGGCCGCGATGCTCACGCCGTGGCGCGCGAACTCGCCGGCGATGGTGGAGAGCACGCCGGCGCGGTCGGCCACGTCGAGGCTGACGTGGTACCGCGTGGGCACGGTGCCCATCGGGCGGATCGGCAGGCTCGCGTAGGCGCTCTCGCGGGGCCCGCGGCCGCCGACCACGCGGTTGCGCGCGACGGCGACCAGGTCGCCCAGTACGGCGCTGGCCGTGGGCGCGCCACCGGCTCCCTGACCGTAGAACATGAGCTGACCTGCGGCCTCGGCCTCGACGAACACCGCGTTGAACGCGCCGTCGACGGCCGCGAGCGGGTGCGTGGTGGGGATCATGGCCGGGTAGACGCGGGCCGAGACCGACTCGGGCGCGTCGGCGGTGGCGGGTGCGCGCTCGCAGATGGCCAGCAGCTTGATCACGCAGCCGAGGCCCGTGGCGGCGGCGATGTCGGCGGCGGTGACCTCGCGGATGCCCTCGCAGTGGACGTCGGCCGAGGTCACGCGCGTGTGGAAGGCGAGCGTGGCGAGGATGGCGGCCTTGGACGCGGCGTCGTAGCCGTCGACGTCGGCGCTCGGGTCGGCCTCCGCGTACCCGAGGCGGGTGGCCTCGTCGAGGGCGTCGGCGTAGCTGGCGCCGGACTCCGTCATCGCCGAGAGGATGAAGTTGGTGGTGCCGTTGACGATGCCGGCCACGCGGGTGATCCTGTCGCCGGCGAGCGACTCGCGCAGCGGGCGCAGCAGCGGGATCGCGCCGGCCACCGAGGCCTCGTAGTAGAGGTCTGCGCCGGACGCGTCGGCCGCCTCGGCGAGTGTGGCGCCGTCCTCGGCGAGCAGCGCCTTGTTGGCCGTGACCACGGACTTGCCCGCCTTGAGCGCCTCCAGCAGGAGCGAGCGGGCGGGCTCGATGCCGCCGATCACCTCGACGACGACGTCCACGTCCTCGCGCGTGACCAGCGCGGACGCGTCCGTTGTGAGAAGCGCGCCGAGCTCGGGATGCTTGTGCGGGCGGCGCACCGCCACCCCGACGAGCTCGACGGGAGCGCCGGCACGGGCGGTCAGCTCGTCGGCCTGGTCGCGCAGGAGCCGCACGACCTCGCCGCCGACAGTCCCGCACCCCAACATCGCGACGCGGATCGCGTCCTTCACTGCCACCCCTGGATCATCGCTGGTCGCGGGCCGTCACGGTGCATCGGCGTGCTGTCCTTCACTCCGAGACCTCGAGCCGGAACTGGTCGGCCACCGTCTCGCGCCGCAGCAGCACGCGCGCGGCCCCGTCCTTGACGGCGACGACGGCGGGCCGCGGCAGCCGGTTGTACGAGCTCGCCATCGAGTAGCAGTAGGCCCCGGTGGCGGCGACGGCAAGCAGGTCACCGGGGGCGAGATCGGCGGGGAGCCAGCAGTCGCGCACCACGATGTCGCCGCTCTCGCAGTGCTTGCCGACCACGCGCGACAGGGCCGCCTCGCCCGTGCCGTCCCGTTCGGAGCTGCGGGAGACCAGCCGGCAGTCGTACACGGCGTCGTAGAGGGCCGTGCGGATGTTGTCGCTCATCCCGCCGTCGACGCTGACGTACCGGCGGCCCGTGGAACCGCCGAGTGGCACGTCCTTGAGCGTGCCCACCTCGTAGAGCGTGACGGTGCCGGGGCCGGCGATGGCGCGCCCGGGCTCCACGGCGATCGCCGGGACGTCCAGATCGGCGGCATGGCACTCGCGCTTGACGATCTCGCGCAGCTCCTGGGCCAGCTCGGTGACGTCGAGCGGCGACTCCTCCGACCGGTAGGCGATGCCGAACCCGCCACCCAGGTCGAGGGTGTTGAGCGCCTCCAGCGCGTCCCCGCCGTGCTCCTCGTGCAGCTGCGCGAGGAACCGGACGACGCGGTGCGCGGCGACCTCGAAGCCCTCGGTGTCGAAGATCTGGCTGCCGATGTGGCTGTGCAGCCCCACCAGCGACAGCCCGTCGGCCCTCAGCACCCGCCGCGCTGCCTCGGCCGCGTCGCTCGCGGCGCCGCCGGAGATCGAGAACCCGAACTTCTGGTCCTCGTGGGCGGTGGCGATGAACTCGTGGGTGTGGGCCTCGACGCCGACCGTCAGCCGGATCATCACCGGCGCCACCACGCCCCGCTCGCGCGCGACCTGGTCCAGCCGGGCGATCTCGTGGAACGAGTCCAGCACCACCCGCCCGACGCCCGCCTCGACGGCGGCGACGAGCTCCTCGGTGGACTTGTTGTTGCCGTGCAGGGCGATGCGCTCGGCCGGGAAGCCCGCGCGCAGCGCCACGGCCAGCTCCCCGCCGCTGCAGACGTCGAGCGACAGCCCCTCGTCGGCCACCCAGCGGGCGACCTCCACCGAGAGGAACGCCTTGGCCGCGTAGTGCACCTGGCCCGCCCCGAAGGCGGCCGCGAACTCGGCGGCGCGGGAGCGGAAGTCGTCCTCGTCGATGACGAAGAGCGGCGTGCCGTAGGTCTCGGCCAGCTCGCGCACATCGACGCCCGCGAGCTCGACCGCTCCCCCGGCACCTCGGACCGCGCCGCGCGGCCACACCGACGGCGCCAGCACGTCGAGCTCGGACGCGCCGGACGGGTGCGGACCCGCGGTCTCGGGCGGAGTCGAGATGCCGGCGTGCAGCGGCCCCGCAGGATGGGCTCTCATGACTGCGCCTCCGCGGGAGGGGGCACGTCGGACGATGACTGCGCCTCCGCGTGGAGGAGCACGTCGAATGATGACTGCGCCTCCGCGGGGATGCGCACGTCGGCGCGGCTCACATCCTCTCCGGCGCGCTCACACCCAGCAGACCCAGGCCGTTCGCCAGCACCTGACGGGCCGCGACGCACAGCCCGAGCCGGGCGCGGTGCAGGTCGGAGATCTCCTCGTCGCCCATCGGCAGAACGCGGCAGGCGTCGTAGAACTTGTGGTACGCCGCGGCGAGCTGCTCGAGGTAGCGCGCCACCCGGTGCGGCTCGCGCAGCTCGGCGGCCGACGCCACGACCGACGGGAACTCCCCGAGCGTCCGGACGAGGTCGCCCTCACGGGGATGCTCGAGCAGGCCGAACTCCTCGCCCGGCGTCATGCCCAGGTCGGCGGCGTTGCGCGCGAGCGAGGCCAGCCGCGCGTGGGCGTACTGGACGTAGAAGACGGGGTTGTCGTTGCTGCGCCTGGTGAGCAGGTCGAGGTCGATGTCGAGCGACGAGTCCACCGACGAACGGATCAACGAGTAGCGCGCGGCGTCGACGCCCACGGCCTCCACCAGGTCGTCCATCGTGACGACGTTGCCCGCACGCTTGCTCATCCGGACCGGCACGCCGTCCTTGACGAGGTTGACCAACTGCCCGATGAGCACCTCGACGACGTCGGGATCGTCACCGAAGGCGGCCGCCGCGGCCTTGAGCCGGGCGACATAGCCGTGGTGGTCGGCGCCGAGCATGTAGATGCACAGGTCGAACCCGCGCGAGCGCTTGTCGAGGAAGTAGGCGATGTCGCCGGCGATGTAGGCGGGGTTGCCGTCGCTCTTGATGACGACGCGGTCCTTGTCGTCGCCGAACTCGGTGGAGCGCAGCCACCAGGCGCCGTCGGCCTCGTAGAGGTTGCCGGAGTCCTTCAACCGGTTCACGGCGGTCTCGACCGCGCCGGAGTCGTGCAGCGACTGCTCGTGAAACCACACGTCGAAGTCGGTGCCGAAGTCGTGGAGCGCCTGCTTGATCTCCACGAACATCTGGTTGACACCGACCCTGCGGAAGATCTCGTCGCGGTCGGGCGCGTCGAGGGCGCCCGGCTCGACGGCGAGCACCTGCTGGGCGATCTCGTTGATGTAGGCGCCGCCGTAGCCGTCCTCGGGCGCGGGCTCGCCCTTCGCGGCCGCCACCAGCGAGCCGACGAACCGGTCGATCTGCTTGCCTGCGTCGTTGAAGTAGTACTCGCGGGTGACCTTGGCGCCCCGCGCGGCGAGCACCCGGCCGAGCGCGTCGCCGACCGCGGCCCAGCGGGTGCCGCCCAGGTGCAGCGGGCCCGTCGGGTTGGCCGAGACGAACTCGAGGTTCACGTTCTTGTCGGAGTACTCGTCGCCGGTGCCGTAGGCGTCCCCCGCCACCAGGACCTCGCGCACGATGCCGCCCTGCGCGTCGGCGGCGAGGCGCAGGTTGATGAAGCCGGGGCCGGCGATCTCGGCGCTGGCGATGCCGTCCTTTCCGGTCAGCTCCTCGACGAGCCAGGCGGCGAGGTCCCGCGGCGGCACGCCCGCCTTCTTCGCGGCGCGCAGCGCGACGTTGGTGGCGTAGTCGCCGTGCTCGGGGTTGCGCGGCCGCTCGACACCGACATCGTCGGGCAGCGCCGCGAGGTCCAGGCCGCGTCGCGCCAACACGTCGGACGCGGCGGTACGGACCAGGTCGGCGAGCAGAGCGGGAGTCACCTGACAAGTCTAGGAGGTGGCGCTGACCGGTTTCTCAGGTGCCACTTCTAGACTTGATCGACGCAAGGGCCGTCCGGGTGACGGCCGCACCACCGGTTCCCCGAGGTCTGGACGGTCCATGGTCAGCGGCAAGAACAGCAAGGCGGTGCGCAACGCACGCGCGGCCGTGGTCAGCCACCGTTCGACGCCGTGGGGAATGATCGCGGCCATCCTCGTGGTGGTGCTGTTCGCGGGCGCGATCTTCGGTTACTACGTCGTCCAGAACAACGCCAAGCAGGCCAAGGTCGACGCGCTGGCGGCGTTCACGCCCAGCGCCACCGACAAGGACCCGTCCACCAAGATCCCGGGCGTCATCACCGCCACCTACACCGGCGGCCAGCACGTGCAGCCGAACCAGGAGGTGGCCTACACCCACAGCCCGCCGTTCGGCGGCACGCACGACGGCTTCTGGGCCGCGTGCAACGGCGTCGTCTACCCGACGGCGGTGCGCAGCGAGAACATGGTGCACGCGCTCGAGCACGGCTCGGTCTGGATCGCCTACAACCCCGACCGGATCACCGGTGCCGCCGTGCAGACGCTCGCCGCGAAGGTGCAGGGCCAGCCGTACACGCTGATGTCGCCCTACCCCGGCCTCGACCAGCCGATCTCGCTGCAGTCGTGGGGCCACCAGCTCAAGCTCTCCGACGTGAACGACCCGCGGATCGACCAGTTCATCCAGGCGCTGCGCACGAACCAGTACGCCTACCCCGAGGTCGGCGCGAGCTGCCAGGCACTCGGCCCGGGCCAGTTCGACCAGGACAACCCGCCGCCGTTCAAGCCGGCCCCTCCCGTCAGCGCGATCAACAACACCACGGTGATGCCGGAGATCATCGCCGGCGCGGCCACGGGCGCCGTGCCCGACGCGGGCACGGGCGCGGGCTCCACCCCGGCCACCGGCACCGGGACCGGCGGATGAACACCGCCGACGCACTCACCCCCGCGGAGGCGGCATGAGCACCGCCGACGCACTCACCCCCGCGGAGGCGGCATGAGCACCGAGACGGCCCTGCCCCCCGTGGACGACGACCCGCCAGTCGATGGGACCGACCGGCGCGAGCCGGGCTGGGTGCGGCCGTTCATCGTGGCCGCGGGCGTGCTCGTGCTGCTGCTGATCGGAGCCACCGGCGGGCTGCTCGTGGCCCGCTCCGGCTCCACGACGCTGCCGATCCCCGCAGCCGACTCGGTGGACGTCGAGTTCGCGCAGGACATGAGCGTGCACCACCAGCAGGCCACCCAGATGGCCTCGTGGGAGCGCGACCACACCACCGACCCCGACCTCCACCAGCTGTCCTACGACATCGAGTCGACCCAGACGGCCCAGATCGGCCGCATGCAGGGTTGGCTGGAGCTGTGGGGCGCGAGCGCGCAGCCCGTCGGCCGCCCGTACATGACGTGGATGGCGCCCGACGCGATGCACGGCATGACCATGAGCGCGAGCGGCGGCGTCACCACCATGCCCGGCATGGCGTCGGCCCAGGACCTCAAGAACCTGCGCGCCGCCACCGGCAAGCAGCTCGACGTCCTGTTCCTGCAGCTCATGCTGCGCCACCATGAGGG
>NZ_JAOPWR010000102.1 GCF_025965585.1 Pseudonocardia sp. | reverse complement strand
GTCCTGCGGTGTGATCCGGCGAGACCTGCACCGTCAAGGAGTGGCAGGGGCCTGGCTCCCTGGCGAGAGGATCGCTCGCCGGATCGCGATCGCCATGATCGATGCTGTGTCGCCGCCGCGGGCCGGCACGGCCAGGATCTCCGGCAGCTGCTCGAGCATCGCGAACAGCACCGAGACGACGGCCGGGAGGCTGACCGGGTACAGACGGTCCACGGCGGCAACGGGTTGCATCGCACTACCGGCGATGACCCCGGTGAGCCGCTGCGCGGTAGCGGTCAGGTGCGGGTCCTGCCACGCCCCGTGGAACCAGGCGCGCATCACGCCACGGTAGCGCTGGTGAAGCCCGACGAACTCGCGCATCCAGAGGACGAGATCGTGACCTCCGCGGACGTCGACAGCGGGGGAGAAGGTCGAGAAGAGCGCTCCGAATCCGTCGGCGCACTCCTCGGCGAGCTCATAGAGAAGGTCGTCCTTGGTGGGGAAGTACTTGTAGAAGGCACCGCGAGTGAGGTCGAGCTGCGACAGGACGTCGTCGATGCGTGTCTCGTGGAAGCCGCTTTCCCGGAACGCTGTTGCGCCGATGTCCAGGATGCGCCTGCGAGTCAGCTGTCCCCTCGGACCAAATCTCGCAGGTGGGTCCTCGCGCCCGGCGGCCACCCAGCCCCCAGCGAACAGCGGGTACTCGGACGACTCGAGTCCGGTGCTGGGATCGGAGTCTGTCACCGCCCGGATGACTCCACCGGGAGTGTCGGGGAACAGCATGAGCTGCATGCAGATCGCCAGCGCGTCAACCCTGGTTGACGAACTGTCCGGCGGGGCGAACCCGAGAACTCGGAAGTAGTGGTAGCGATGGACCGTGTTCACGAGGATCGTGGCCGCATCTTCAGGGTCCAGTCCCTCGACCATCGAGCGTTCGAGGCGCTGGGCGACACGCGACTGGTATCTGGTCATGAACTCGCCGATGACCGGCCGCAGCGGGTGCGCGGGGCTGTCCATCCCGGCCCATTGCAGATGCACGGTCCGGTAGCTGTCGTACAGGTCGGCCCATTCGCCGAGCCACCAGTGAAGGTTGTCGAAGCCGATCGCGGTGGGGCCCAGGGGGCCGAGTCTCTTGGCGAGCCGGCTGATGGCCCGGCCGCACTCGGCGAGCAACTCGAGGAAGATCTGCTCCTTGCTCTCGAAGTACTGGTACAGCGTCGGCCGGGAGATGCCCGCAGCCTTCGCGATCGCGTCGACGGAGACGTCGTGAAAGCTCTGCGAGGCGAGGAGTCGGAGCAGTAGGTCAGCGATGCGCTTCCGCGTCTGAGCTCCGCGTTCCCCGACGATCGGGCTGGTCGCGCCGTAGCCGTCGCGTCGCCGGACCTGCTCACCGCTCGTCATGATGAAACCATCGTAGGTGAGGTCCGGAGCCCGCCTCGACGGCTCGCTCGCCCCCTGTCCAGGCCTTCACCCGTGCCTGCGCGAGCAGCGTCGGAGCCAGATGGTGGAAGACGGCCGGAGTCGATGTCGCTGTGGTCGGGACGGGCGAGTTCTCTGCTGTGCAGCAGCAGAGAACGCCCCGTTGGGCCTGCGCCCTCGGCGGCGGCGTGTCGGTCGGGCACGACGCTGGTGAACGCTCATCCCGCGCCCGATCCGGCCGCGGCCACGGCGCCGCTCCGGTGAGGCGGTGCCCACCTGTGTCCCGCGAACTTCTGACGCGGTGTACACCGCTGGAGCACCGCACGAGCGGTTCGCTCGAACGAGGGTCTGACAGTTGTGGCCGTAACCACAGGCTGCACAACTCGTTCACAGAGTGTTCAAATCGTGCGGTGCTGCCCGGCACCGCGCACGGAGACGATGTCGTCGCCCACGGAGGAGCCTCGCGCATGGCCCGTCGTAGTGCTGTGTCGTTCGCCGATGCGCTCGGCAGCTTCATCGCCATGACTCTCGATACCGGCCGGGCGCTGTTCAGGCGCCCGTTCCAGTGGCGGGAGCTCCTCGAGCAGATCGTCTTCATCGCGCGCGTCTCGGTCGGTCCGGCGATCATGCTGACGGTCCCGTTCCTCGGCGTCGTCATCTTCCTGATCAACCAGCTGCTCGTCCAGATCGGCGCGGTCGACCTCAGTGGCGCAGGTGTCGGGTTGGGCGTCGTGCGCGAGATCGGGCCACTGGCGGCCGTGCTGATCGTTGCCGGTGCCGGGGCCACCGCGATCTGTGCTGATCTGGGTTCGCGCACCATCCGCGAAGAGATCGACGCCATGAAGGTTCTTGGCATCGACCCCCTGCAGCGACTCGTGGTTCCGCGCGTACTCGCCTCGACCCTCGTGGCGATGGCGCTGAACAGTCTGGTGTCGATCGTCGGCATCTCGACCGGGTACGCGTTGTCGGTTCTCGTGCAGGGAGCCAGCCCGGGGCAGTTCATGGCGAACCTGACGCTGCTGACCGGGCTCAGCGACTTCGTGCTCAGTGAGATCAAGGCGGCCGTCTTCGGGCTTTCCGCCGGCCTGGTCGCCTGCTACCGCGGGCTGACCACCAGCGGCGGCGCCAAAGGCGTCGGTGACGCGGTCAACCAGACGGTCGTGCTCGCTATCGCGGCGCTGTTCGTCTTCAACACCGTCTTGAGTGCGGTGTACCTGCAACTCGGCCTCACGGCGAACTAGGACCCAGGACATGACTCAGCAGACAGTCCGCCGTGCGGGGCAGATCGTCGCCCTGCCCGGCCGGGTGCTGGACGACCTCGGTCGCCAGCTCGCCTTCTACGGCCGCGCCTATGGCTGGGCCCCGGTCGTGGTGCGCCGCTACTCGCGCGAGATCTGGCGACAGCTCGCAGCGGTGAGCCTCGGCACCGGAGCCCTCGCGCTCGTCGGGGGTACAGCCGTGATCGTTGCCTTCCTGACCGGCACCACGGGGATCGAGGTGGCGCTGCAGGGCTACTCGCAGCTCTCCAATGTCGGGGTCGAAGCGCTGAGCGGTTTCATCTCCGCCTACCTCAACACTCGCATCGCGGCGCCGTTGATAGCCGGGGTTGCGCTGATCGCCACCGTCGGTGCCGGGTTCACCGCGGAGCTGGGCGCGATGCGGATCAGCGAGGAGATCGATGCGCTGGACGTCATGGCGATTCCGGCGGTGCCGTTCCTGGTGACCACCCGGGTGATCGCGGGGATGATCGCGATCACCCCGCTCTACGCCATCTCGCTGATCATGTCCTACGGTCTGACCCGGCTGACCGTCGT
This sequence comes from Pseudonocardia sp., assembly GCF_025965585.1. Lineage (GTDB taxonomy): Bacteria > Actinomycetota > Actinomycetes > Mycobacteriales > Pseudonocardiaceae > Pseudonocardia. The sequence continues at coordinate 14,952 of NZ_JAOPWR010000102.1, read as the reverse complement.
TCTCCTCTACGGCCAGTCGCCAGGCGGATACGACCACTACTTCGCCACTTTCTTGGTACCGGCCGACATCCTCTCGTCCCTCATCGAGGTTCTGACGATGGCGGTCGTCATCATCTCGGTGCACTGCTTCTACGGCTTCACCGCAGCCGGCGGCCCGTCCGGTGTCGGCAAGGCTGTCGGGCAGGCGGTCCGGCTCTCGCTGATCAGCATCATGGTCGTCGCCATGGCGATGAGCCTGCTGCTCTACGGCAACTCCAACACCCTGCACATCTCGCGGTGATCGGCACGATGGGGGCGTCGAGCGTGCGCTACAAGCTGTATGGAGTCCTGGCGCTCCTGCTCATCGCGGCGGCGGTCGCAGCGATACTGGGGAACTACAACGGGGCATTCACACCGGTGGTCGCGGCGACCGTGCGGGCCGACCGATCCGGGCTGCTGTTGGATCCCGGCGCGGACGTGACTCTGCTCGGAGTGACCGTCGGCAAGGTGCGCGCCGTGAGTCCCGACGGGGATGCGGCCACGATCGAGGTCGCTCTCGATCCGGCGCTCGTCGACGAAATCCCGGCCAACGTCACAGCGAACCTGCTCGCCCCGACCATTTTCGGTGCCAAATTCGTCGACCTCGTGGTCCCGGCCCGGTCGAGCCCTCAGCACATCGTCGATGGCGCCGTGATCCAGCCGACCACGGTCGGCCCGGAGATCAACAACGTCTTCGAGGACCTGGTCAGCCTGCTCAGCTCGATCGACCCCGCCAAGCTCAACTCGGCTCTCGGCGCGCTCAGTACCGGTTTGCAGGGTCGCGGGAAGCAGCTCGGTGACACCATGGAGCAGCTCAACGCCTACCTCGCCGACCTCCAGCCGAGCGTGCCGGCTATGAGCAGCGACATCTCGGGGGTCGCAGACGTCGCGAACGTCTACGCCGACGCGACACCCGACCTGCTCGCGACGACCGGGAACGTGACGGCCACGAGCCGCACCCTGGTGCAGAAGGAGACACAGCTCGCAGCGTTCCTGCTGGACCTGACCGGGGTCGCGGACACGGCACGCGGCTTCCTGGCGGACAACGAGGGTGGGCTGCACGACAGCCTGGCCACCTTGGCGCCGGTCACGGCCCTTCTCGCTCGGTACTCACCGGAGACCACGTGCTTGCTGGCGGCGGCCAACCAGGTGCGCCCGCCACTGGAACAGCTCATGGGGGGTGCCCAACCGGGCCTGCACCTGCTCTCCAGCTTCCTGCCTGGTCAGGAACCGTATCGCTACCCGCGTGACCTTCCGAAGGTCGCGGCGGACGACGGGCCCAGCTGCTACGGCGGTCCCTTGGCGCCCGGGGCATCCCCCTCCCCGTACGTGAAGTTCGACGACGGCTCACACCCGTTCGACTCATCCAGTGACGGGGTGTCGGTCGGGCACACGCCGCTGGCGGTCCAGCTGTTCGGGCCCGCCGCGGCGAACGGGGGGCGCTGAGCATGGCCAAGTTGGTCATCAAGGTTGCGGCACTGTTCGGCGTGGCCGGGCTGATGTCGCTGGTGATGGTGACGGTTTTCGGTAATGTCCGGATCGAGGACGCCAGTACCTACAAAGCGCTCTTCACGGATGTCTCCGGACTGACACCCGGCTCCGATGTACGTGCGGCCGGCGTGACGGTCGGGCGGGTGCAGGACGTCGAGCTGGAGCCGTCCAACGACGTCCTGGTGGCATTCAGCGTGCAGAACGCGGTTCCACTCGGGATCGCAACCCATGCTGCGGTCCGCTACAAGAATCTGGTCGGCGACCGCTACCTCGATCTCTCCGATGCCCCGGGTCCGAGCGAGCGGCTTCGGCCCGGCGACACGATCCCGGTGACGAACACCGCGCCCGCTCTTGATCTCGACGAGCTCTACAACGGATTCACTCCGTTGCTCGTGGGCCTGGCGCCCGACCAGGTCAACCAGCTGTCCAGTGCGCTGATCGGAGCGTTCCAGGGTGAGGGCCCTGCCATCGACAACCTCCTGACCTCGGTCGGCTCGCTCACCGGGACGCTCGCCGAGCGAGACCAGATGATCGGGCAGCTGATCGATCACTTCAACACGGTACTGACAACCGTCAACGAACGATCCCCGCAGCTGGTCGACCTGATCGACCAGCTCCAGCGGCTGATCAGTGGCCTCGCGGCCGAGCGCGGCCCCATCGGGCAGTCGCTGGTCCAGATCGGTGACCTCACCGGGAATGTCGGCGGCCTGCTCGCGCAGGCGCGTCCCGACCTCGCAGGCACGATCGATCAGGTCGACCGGCTCACCGGGGTCATCAACAGCGATCGAGACACCGTGAACACCACCCTGGATCGGTTGCCGCGCGCGTACGAGCAACTCGGCCGGCTTGGCGCCTACGGGTCGTTCTTCCAGTTCTACATCTGCGGCATTCAGATACGAACGACCGGACCCGACGGGCGAGCGCTGCTCACCCCGTGGGTGTCCAGTGGGGTGGAGCGCTGTCAATGAGGTTCAGCGAGCGGAACAAGACCGTGATCGGAGTGAGCGGAATCGCGGTCATCGTCGTGGTTCTCGCGGTCGCGCTCAACTCCGGAGCGATCTACCGGTCCCTGACCAGCCACGGCTACCGGGCGGCCTTCCCCGAGGCCGGCGGACTCCTGGTCGGTGACGAGGTGCGGATCGGGGGCCTGACCGTGGGGAAGGTCGGGTCGATCGATCTGGAGGGCGACCACGTCGCGGTGTCGTTCAGCGTGGAGTCCGACGCGCGGCTCGGTGCCCTCACCAGCGCGGCCATCAAGACCCAGACGCCGTTGGGGAGGAAGTTCCTGCAGGTGGAGCCCGTCGGCGATGGCGTCCTCGAGCCGGGAAGCGAGATCCCACTGGCGCGCACCAACTCGCCGTACGACATCGCGCAGGCCCTCTCCGACCTGACGACCACGACCGGCCAGATCGACACGGGGAAGCTCGCTGAGTCCCTCGACACGGTGGCCACCACGTTCTCCGATACCCCACCCGCGCTCCGGGCGGCCCTCACCGGGGTCCAGCAGTTGTCTCAGACCATTGCCTCCCGGGACGACGCGCTGCGACGCCTGCTGGCCGGGGGGAACAGCCTGTCCGGTGTCCTCGCCGAGCGGAGCGGTCAGATCACGACCCTGATCGGCGACGGCAACCTGTTGCTCGACGAGCTCTACCGCAGACGGGACGCAATCCACGTGCTGTTGGCCAATACCACCATGGTGGTCACCCAGCTCCGCGGTGTCGTCGACGACAACCAGGCCCAGATCGGTCCCGCCCTCGCCGAGCTGGAGAAGACGCTCGACCTGCTCAACAGCAACGACCGCAACATCGCCGCGGCCATTCACGGCGTGGGGCGGTACGCCAGGACGCTGGGTGAGGCTGTGGGCAGCGGGCCGTTCTTCTACGCCTACATCGCCAACCTGGCCCCCACCAACCTGGCGCCCGTCCTCCCGCAACTGCTGCAGCAAGGTAGCCGATGAACGCCGCGACGAGAGGAATGACCCGGCCGCAGAGGTTGCTCGGCGCGGCTGCGGTGGTGCTGGTGCTGGGCGCGGCGCTCGTATATCTGGCCGTTCCGGGCCGCGGGCACCGTGTGGTGATCGTGGACTTCCCGAGCACCGTCGGCCTGTATGCCGGCGACGACGTCCGGATGCTCGGCGTACCCATCGGTTCGGTGGTCTCCGTGACGCCCGAGCAGAACTCCGTCCGCGTCGGGCTCAGCTATCGCTCCGACGTCGTCCTGCCCGCCGACGTACACGCAGCCATCCTCGCGCCGACGCTGGTGACAGGCCGGTTCGTCCAGTTCAGCCCCGTCTATCGAGGTGGCCCGCAGCTCGCGGACGGAGCCGAGATCCCGGTTGATCGCACCGCGGTGCCGGTGGAATGGGACGAGATCGAGAAGCAGTTGGTGACACTCACCGGTGCGCTCGGCCCCGACGGGGCGAACCAGGACGGGGCGCTGTCCCATGTGCTCAACACGGCTGCTGCCAATCTCGATGGACAGGGTGGATCGCTGCACGACACGCTGACGCAGCTGTCCCAGGCGGCCACCACATTGTCCGACGGCCGCTCCGACCTCTTCGGCACCATCCGCAATCTCCAGGTCTTCTTCGACGCGCTGGCCCAGAACGACCGCCAGGTCCAGGACTTCAACACCCAGCTCGCCTCGGTCTCACAAGTGCTGGCCGACAACTCCGACGAGCTGTCGACCACACTGACCACGCTGAATTCGACGCTGCCTCTGGTGCAGAAGTTCGTGGCCGACAACCGGAACGGTCTCGCCACCGATCTGGACAAGCTCGGACAGGTCACCACCAACCTCGCCCAGAACCGACAGGCGCTGGCCGACGTGTTGCAGGTAGCCCCGACGTCGCTCGCCAACTTCAACAACATCTACGATCCGCTCGCCGGCTCTCTGACCGGCGTGCTGTCCACGGCCAACGTGAAAGACCCCGCGGCTTTCGTGTGCACGGCCATCTTCGCCGCCGGCGGGACCCCGGACCAATGTCGCCAGGCGATCGCGCCGTTGGCGGACCTCGTGGCGATGGACGACGTTCCGGTCACGGCCAGTCCGCTCGAACGCAACGGCCGATCGGCGCAGAGCCTGCCGGACGGCGCATCTCCACCCGGGGACAGTCCGGGACCGGGCGCGGTCCCGGGCCTGGAGAACCTGCTCGCACCGGGGGGATCTCGATGAGACGGAGAATCGGGCTCGGCCGCGGTGTGGCCGTCGGCCTGGCCGGCGTCGTGCTGGTGGGTGCAGTGAGCGGCTGCGAGTTCACCGGGCCCGGGTCGCTGCCGCTGCCGTTCCGCGACGGGACCGGGAACGGCGCCCTCCACGTGACGGTCGAGCTGCCCTCCGCGGCAAACCTCGTACCGAACTCCGAGGTGAAGGTCGGGGACATCACGGTGGGCACGGTGACCGACATCCGGTTCCAGGACTGGCACGCCGAGCTGGTCGTCGGGTTGAACCCCGGAACCGTGCTGCCGGCCGACGCGGTGGCGAAGGTGGGTCAGAAGAGTCTGCTCGGGGCCACCTACCTGGAGATGGGCTCTCCGTCCGGTGGGCCGGGCGTAGGGCAGCTCCGTGATGGTGACGTCATTCCGATCAGCCGGACCGGCAGCTACCCGGACACCGAGGAGCTGCTGGCCGCCCTGTCCGTGGTACTGAACGGCGGCGGCCTCAACCAGATCAAGACCATCACCACCGAGCTCGATGCAGCGCTGGGCGGGCACGAGGCCGACGTGCGCTCGCTCATCGGGAACCTCCAGGGCGTCATCGGCCCTCTCGAGCAGCAACGGGACGAGATAGTGCGCGCGATCGACGGGCTCAACCGGTTCGGTGGGCAGCTTGCCGCCAACCGCGACACGGTCGCCGCCGCGCTCGAGACGATCCCGCAGGGTCTCGCGGTCGTGAACCGCAACCGCGAGGACCTGACGACGGCGTTGACCGCGCTGGGGAATCTCGGCACCGTTGCCACCCGCGTCGTCAACAGCTCGCAGGAGGACCTCCTGGCGAACCTGCGTGACCTTCAACCCACAGTCGGCCGGCTCGCCGATGCGGGCAAGAACCTCACGCAGTCCCTCTCGCTGCTCAGCACCTTTCCGTTCCCCTACAACACGGCAGGCAATGCCTTCAAGGGCGACTACTCCAACCTCTTCCTCACCGTGGACGTCACCCTCCCCGAGCTGGAGAAGTCGTTTCTGACCGGCACACCTCTGGGAGGGCTCCCGCCGCTGGGCGCCGGACAGAAGGCCAGCGATCCCCTGCGTGCGCCTTTGGTCGACAACCTGCCGGGACTCGCGCCGGCCGTGCCTGACCAGCCACCTGCGGCGGGCTCCGCCGGACAGGCACCGTCGTCACAACCGCTCCCACCGCCGCCGGTGACGACTGCGCCACCGGTCCCGGCACAGGGGGACCCAGTTGGCTCGTTGCTGGGCGGGGGCCGCTGATGCTGCCCCGCTTCGTCCGGATCCAGCTGCTCGCCTTCGGGATCGTCGCGTTCCTCGGCATCGGCTACGCCTCGTTCGTCTACGTCGGGCTACCCCGACTTGTGGGCTTCGGCCAGTACTCGGCGTCGGTCCAGCTTCCGAGCGCTGGTGGGTTGTATGCGGGAGCGCAGGTCACGCTGCGCGGAGTGGAGATCGGAAGGGTTACCGCCGTACGACTTGCTGACGGTGGCGTGGTCGCCGATCTGTCGCTCGACGTCGGCACACCGGTGCCTGCCGACGCCCGGGTCGCCGTCCAGAACATGTCGGCGATCGGTGAGCAGTACATCGATCTGGTGCCCGACAGCGGGGCTGCCGACCAACGCGTGCTTCGTCCCGGCGAGGTGATCCCGGCGAACCGGGTCACGCTCCCACCCCAGATCGGAGACGTGTTGGCCAGCACCGACCGGCTGGTCCGGTCCGTGCCCCAAGATTCCCTGCGTACGACCCTCGACGAGGTCTCCCGCGCGTTCAGTGGCAGTGGCCAGGATATCCAGCGACTGCTCGACTCCTCCCACCTCCTCCTGACCGACGCCCAGGCCGACATCGTGCCGACGGTCGGGCTGATCAACGACCTGCAACCCGTGCTGGCCACCCAGGAACGGGTCGCCCCGGACATCCGGTCGTACTTCCAGGACCTGGCCGCGGTGAGCGGCCGCCTACGCGCCGACGACCCCGCCGTTCGCGGGATCCTCGACCGAGGACCCGCGTTCTCGACCGAGCTGACGACTCTCTTCGATCAGGTCCGTCCGACGGTCCCGCTGCTCCTGGCCAACCTCACATCGGTCGGTCAGGTCGTCGAGACGTACGTGCCGAACGTGGCGCAGTCCCTCGTCATACTGCCGGTGACGATCAACAACCTGCAGAGTGCCCTGAACAACAACCGTGGCGTGCCGAGCGGCGGCGCGATCGATTTCAAGGCCACCGTCAACGACCCGCCCGCCTGCACGACCGGATTCACCGACCCGGTCCGAGACCCATCTGATCTCTCCCCGCTCAACGCCCCGACCGACTCGTACTGCAAAGAGGCCCCGGACTCGGCGAAGGAGATTCGCGGCGCCCGGCAGAACCCGTGCCCGAACGATCCCACCCGCCGCGCGGCCGATGCCGCGGGCTGTGGACTCGACTTCCAGACTCCGGCCGAGGCCGCGCAGTCGGACCGCGCCGCCGAGGTCGACCTCGACGGCGGGCATTCGACCGCGGCCGCCCGGATACCGGACGGCGTGCCCTACGACCAGGTGACAGGCCTGTCCTTCACGCCCGATGGTTCTCCGTTCAGTCTCGGCACGAACACCCGCGACGGCACCGTGCCCACGAGCTGGAAGGCCTTCTTTCTCGATCCGCTGCAGATCCCGACGAGCTGAGCCTCATCCCCACCACCCAGGACAGCCATGACCCGACACCATCCGAATCCCGCCGATCCGATCACGCTCGACCCGGAGCCGCTCGACGGCATCGTCCTCGACGAGACCGACGCCGTTCCAGTACCCGTACCCGATGAGCCTGCGACGCCGTCGCCGGCGGGGGAGGCGGAGTCCGATCCCGATCCCGACAACCCCGACAACACCGGCCCCCCGGATCCACCACCCGGGCGCCCGCACCCGCCGACATGGGTCGTCTCCTTGCTCGTCGCGCTGCTGGTGCTCGCGCTGGCCGGAGGCGCCGTGCTGTTGCTCCAGGTCCGTGCCGCTGCCCGGACCGAGGACGATCGGACCGGTGCCCTGCAGGCGGCTCGACAGATGGTCGTGAACCTGATGACGCTGAACCACACCGCCCCTCAGCAGTCCCTTGATCGCGTGCTGCAGGGCTCCACCGGCCAGTTCCGCGAGCAGTTCAGTACCGAGGCTTCAGCCATCAAGACCGTTCTCCAGCAAGCGCAGGTGAGCTCGTCCGGAGATGTGAGCGAGGCCGGCGTCGCCGAGCTGGACGGCGATACCGCGACGGTTCTCGTCGCGTCGACAGCGACGGTCAAGAACTCGCAGGCCCCGCAGGGCGAGCCGAGGCAGTACCGGATGCTCGTCAAGCTGCAGAAACAGTCGGACGCCTGGCTGGTCTCGGACGTGGAGTTCGTCCCGTGAGCGCGCTCGGCACGATCGCTGCGGCGCCTGCCACGATGGGCCGGGCGATCGGCGGGCGCGGCGGTGGTTTCGACCGCTGGCTGAGCCGCGGCCGTCGGCGCGCCGTCGTCACTGCGTTGCTGGCGGTCCTGATCGTCGCAGTCCTGGCGCTGGGGACCGTGCTGTTCCTCGACGTGCAGCGACAGCGTGAGACCGACCAGGCGCGTAGCGACGGACTGCGCGCGGCGGCGCAGCTGACAACGACGCTGCTGTCCTACGACTACCGCACGCTCGATGCTGACCTCGCACGCGCCAACTCGGTGACAACCGGCGACTTCACCCAGCAGTACGGGAATCTGGCCGCTCAGCTGATTCGGCCGAACGCCGGGACTCAGCAGATCGTCACCAAGGCGGAGGTGGTCGGAAGCTCGGTCGTGACAGCCACTCCGAACGGCCTTGTAGCCCTGCTCTACATCAACCAGTCGACAACGGGCAAGCAGCCGGATGTGCCGCAGATCGATCGCAGTCGTGCCAAGGTCACCTTGACCTTCACCGACGGCAAGTGGCTGATCTCGGATCTCGTGCCCGTCTGACGAACGTCGGCTCGCACCGGCAGTAAGGCGAACCGCACCGGCCGACCGGAATCCGGTCGGCCGGTGCCATGTGGACGGAGGCCTGCGGAACGCCGTTCAGCACCTGGAGCAGACGGCGGCGCGTCACTCGACGGGAGCGAAGTCCGGCTGACGAACGGAGCGGCCCTCGGACGGCGCGCCCCTGAAACTCACACGGCGGAAACCCGCCGTCGAGGTCACCGCGTCGCTGCGGGCTGCGTCGCCGGGTGCAGGCCGGCCAAGCCGGCGAGAAGACCGGGTAGCTCGTCCGAGTTCTGGCTGGGGACGAAGAAATGCGATACGGCGATGCGCATCAGGATCTCCGCGAGTTGGTCCATGCTGAGCGCTCCGCTGCGCACGGGCAGCGAGTCGGCCAGCACAGTGCCCAACGAGTCACTCACGATCGCCAGAAACTGCGGGAACACCCGGCGGACGAACGAGAGACCGAAGGCAGGCTCCAATTCGATGGTGCGCGTGGTCTCCGGGTGGGTCAAGTCGTAGTTGATGATGACGCCCATTACGACGATCACCCGGTCCTCTGGATCGGGCCGCTCCTCGACGGCACGCTGCAGCGCGAGCTTGAGGCTCGTCTCGACGTGGTGACCGATCGCCTCGAGAACCGCGTCCTTGTTCTTGAAGTACCGGTACAGCGTTCCCCGGGAGATCCCTGCCTCTTCGCAGACGTCGCTCATCGACAACTTGCGGAGGCCACGGCGAGCCAACGCGTGGAGTGCCCCGTCCAGGATTCTTGAGACGGTGTCAGTATTGGCTGCCACGAGCCTTCCCCTTTCCCCAGAATGTCTGGCTCGCCGGGCGCACCGGCGATGGTAACCACCGGGTCGTCCGAATGGCCGGTGCCGCACCGATCGGTGTCCTGGCATGGCCGGAACCAGCCCTGTCGGCGTGTGGTGTCAGGAGGAACCCGGATCGGCCGAGCCCGGATGACTCGGAGCGCGTAGCCAGGGTGGCCTCCTCGACAGTGTGGGGCACGGAATCTGATCCTTAGATGGACGTAATAAGCAGATAGTGTACTTAAAAGGTTCACCACTGACGGCGGGACACCCGGAGGGGCGAGGAGGACGTGACATTCGGAACGACCCATCACCCGTGGGGCGCGAGCTGCTCGTCGACACCGAGTTCCTCGCCTGCAGCGCCAAGGCTACGGACCAGCTGTACTTCTGGGCCACCGGACCGCTGCAGGAACTCGGGTTGGTGTGGCTGAGGACGTCGAGGGCGCCAAAGGGGCTGAACCTGAGCGGCGCCGAGATCGGGACCGACCGATTGCTGTACGGCGACGACGTCAAACGGCAGCGAGCCGCCCGATGATCAGCTCGCCGGGCGGATGCGCTCCCGCGCCGGTGACGCGGCGAGGGTGGGTCCGGTCCGTGGACTCCACACCGACTCGATGACGGCCGGGATCTCGCTACCGGTGGATCCGGGCACCATCAGTGTCGAGACGACCACCCGTAGGAACAGCTCTGCAAGCTGCTCGCGGGTGTGCGTCCCGTCCACGGATGCCGGGGTCTGCTCGATGGCCGGTGCCAGCGCCTCGGCGACTACGCCGATGAGTGTGGGAAAGCTCTCCCTGAGGTAGCGGAGGGCGAACGCCGGCTCGACCTCCATCAACTGGACCGTCTCCGGATTCGCGCGGCAGTTGTCCATGATCGCCTCGATGACCACCCGTAACCGGTGCTCGGGGACGGGATCGGCCACGATGGCAGCGTCGAGCGCGCTGGCGACCCCGGCGGAGAAATGCTGGCCGATCTCCTGGAGTACCTCGTCGCGGCTGGTGAAGTACCGGTAGAAGGTCCCCCGGGCCACCCCTGCCTCGTCGCAGATGTCACTCACCGAGAGTTTCCGCGATCCCCTGCGCACGACAGCCCGGAGCGCGCCACCCACGATACGTTCGGCGGTCGCGTTGTCGGACATGGCCCTTCCTTCCTGGCGGCTCGAACCAGTAGCTCAAGTGGAACACTTGGCACTACGCGAACGCATTGTATTGTGTTGAATCTCCCTCAGCGTATTGTGTTGGATCTCCATCGGCGTGATCAACTTCACCCAATGGACTTGCGTGCGGTCGAGTCGAATTGTCACTCTGTCTGCCTCGGACCGAAGCTGGACTCTCGCGTGATGGGTCGAGTGCCGAGGGCATGGGTAGTGAGCCTCACACCTGCTGGTATGCGCAGATATGCAGCCATAAGGAGTCGACACGGGTGCCTGCACGCAGGGACGGTGCGTGGACGCCACCCGATCGGCACCGCCGGGCGGTCATTTGATGACCGCGGAGCACGCACACGTGGAGGAGTTCGAAGACGAGATCTGTCGACTTCGAATGAGGAATGATTTCCTGAAAGGGCCGCGACCTTCTTCGTCCGGATGTCATGGTACCCGTGAGATGCGCGTTGATCGATGCGAAGAAGGCCGACGGCCCGGTTGCGCGGATGTGCCTGATGCTCGGCGTCCCTCGGTCCTCGTTCTACGCCGGGCGCGATCAGGCCGACAAGGCGGTCGCGGCCCGGCGTCGAGCGCCGGCCGTGCACATCGACGGGATCTTCACCGACAGCCGGGGTGCGGCAGGCCGTTCGCCATTGACTTCTGGCAGTGTACTGCCATACTCATCCGAGGAAGAAGGGTCTGGAGGAGAGGCGTCGCAGCCATGCTCACGGTGGAGGACCTGGCTTCCGCGATGAGGGAGGGGCGACTCTCCCGCGGTTGCTGGAGAGACTGTGCGAAACCGTGCGATGTCGCAGTGGATCCTCGCTGGTCCGAGAGGTGTGGCAGGCCCTCGTCGCGCTGTGCGTGGAGGAGTCGGCCGTGTGGTGATGCGTGGCAGTATCCTGCCAGATCTACCAGAGGGAGTGCTTGATCTGAGGAGGCGTCCGCCGGTCGGCGCGACCTCTCCTGGTTGGCTCCGGGCCGACGGAATCCTCGGAGGAGATGGACGTCAATGGGCGCTCGAGATGAGCGTCGGTTTCGATGGCGCCGTGGCATTCGAGCAACCGGCGGCGCCGGAAGATCGGAGTTGTCGATGGGTGAGCTTCGTGCGGTGATGCAGGCCCAGCGGGCGTGTCGTCGCTTCGATTCCAGTGTGGACCTTCCCGACCGCGACATCGAGCTCATGCTGGATGCCGCGGTGCACGCGCCGAGTGCGGAGAATTCACAGCCGTGGATTTTTGTCGTGTTGCGCTCGGCTGAGTCGAGGGCGGCCCTGAGCGAGCTGTGGACGGCGGCCTGGACGGCCGGCGGCGCCGAATTCGTGCGCTCCAGAACCGACGACAAGGTCTACGCCGACCTGGACAGCGGCATCATGCGCGGTGGCTTCGCCAGCGCACCGGTCATCGTGGTGGTCGGCGCCGACCTGGACCGGGTGCCTGAGGCGTTCGCACCCTCGTCGGTGTACCCCGCCGCGCAGAACATCCTGCTCGCGGCGGCGGACCTCGGCTACGGCTCGTGTCTGACCACCGGGCTCACCTCCATGTACGTGGAGCCGGTGCGCGAGCTGCTGGGGCTGCCGGACACCGTGCTGCCCATGGCGGCCATCTACCTGGGGCAAGCGGAACGTCGACTGGGGCCGCCGCGGCGTCGGCCGGCCTCGGAATCGACCTACCGCGAGCACTACAAGGCTCCGTGGTGATTCGCGGACCCGCCCATGAGACCGTCGTACAGGACTGAGCGAACGCATAGATGCGGATTCGCAGCGCACAATTCTGTCTGAACATCAATAGGGGATGATATGAGGTTCGCAGTCTATCTACCGAACTGTATGAACGTTCCCGCCATGACCCAGCCGTGGGAGCATGAGCTGACCGGCCGGGATATCGCGGAGGTCGCCAGGACGGCGGAGGAGCTCGGCTTCTCTGCGGTCCTGCTGCCCGAACACTTCGTGACTCCGACCTCCCACCTCGAGCTGTCGGGTAACCACTACTTCCACGCGACGACAGCCCAAGGATTCATCGCGGGAGCGACCAGTACTATCCGCGTCGGCTCCATGGTGAGTATCTTTCCCTTGCACCATCCGGTGGTCAGTGCCAAATCCTTGGCCACCCTGGACTGGTTCAGCGGTGGCCGGGCGTTCGCCACCCTGGGTGTCGGGTGGCTGAAAGAGGAATTCGACATCCTGGGCGTGCCGTTCCACAAGCGCGGACGGATGGCGGACGAGTATCTCGCCGCCATGTTCGAGCTCTGGCACAGCGACTCGCCGACCTTCGAAGGCGAGTTCGTCTCCTTCCATGACGTCGCGTTCGGTCCGAAGCCGATCCAGCGGCCACATCCCCCATTGTGGATGGGTGGCGACGCCGACGCGGTGCTGCGCCGCGCGGCGCGCTTCGGCGACGGGTGGGCGCCGTGGCTCACCCAGCCCGAGGACCTGCCGGCGCGCTTGGACTATCTGCGTTCCCAGCCCGGGTTCGATGACCGGCCGTTCTCGGTTTTCTACAGCATGGCGGCACTGAGTGTCGGGGCAGAGCACGCGGTCGTCTCCGACCCGGCGGCGGTGACAAGCCGGAGTCCGCAGGAAGTGATCGATCAGTGCGGTCGCCTGGCGGACTTCGGTGTCACCGACACCTGGGTCGCTGCGCCGCCGGTCACCGGGCTGGAGGCCTATCTGGACCACATGCGGTGGGTCGCGACCGAGGTGATACCCAAGGTCAACTGAAAGGCGCGACGACGATCAGCTGAATGCACTACTCAAATGAAGCGAGGTTTAGGGTGAGCGGGAAGAATCTGTTCCTTGTATTTTCGAATCCGACCGAAGGTCAGGAAGCGGAATACAACGAGTGGTACGACAGCACGCATGTGCACGAGGTGCTCGATGTGCCCGGCGTGGTGGCGGCGCAGCGCTACGCACTGGCGCCGATGGACATCCCTGAGGTCGAGGGTGCGCCGAGCCCGCCGCCGCCCGCGCATCGGTACCTCGCCGTGTACGAGCTCGAGAGCGACCCCAACGAGGTGATGGGCGAGTTCCTGCGCCGGCTGACCACGGGTGAGATGACGCTCCACGAGGGGCTCGACATGGCCACGGTCTCCATGTCGACCTGGCGGCCGCGGGGCGATCGGCTGGGCGAGCCGTCCACCGACGCGGCTGCTGCTGGTGCGCGATGACCTGTGCCGTCGTCGGCATCGGGCGCACCGGGTACTCACGCCGCTCCGGGCGGACCACGAAGGCGATGGCGGCGGAGGCCTGTCGTTCCGCGCTCGCCGATGCGGGGCTGACGCCGTCTGACGTGGACGGTATGTCGACCTATCAGGCCCATGACTCGGCCCATCCCCTCGAGGTGTCGCGCGCACTGGGCATGGACGAGCTCGCGTGGGCCAACAGCATGGTCGGCGGTGGCAACCTGGTCGCCGACCAGGTCGCCACCGCGGCTGCCGTGATCGAGGCCGGCCTGTGCCGGGCGGTGCTGATCTACCGGTCGTTGAACGGGCGGTCCGGTTACCGGTTCGGCACGATCGAGGCGCAGCTCCAGGTCGACGGAGACGGCCAGTTCGACGCCCCGTCGGGATTCCTCGTCCCGCCGCAGTGGTTCGCCATGTGGGCCCGCCGGCACCAGCACGTCTACGGCACGACGTCCGAGGACCTGGGACAGATCGCGATCACTCAGCGCTCCCACGCCGTGCCCAACCCGCACGCGGTGCGGCGCGACCCGTTGACCATGGACGAGTACCTGGGGAGCCGGTGGATCGCCGAGCCGTTCCGGGTGCTCGACTGCACCTACGAGGTGGACGGTGCGGTCGCGATCCTCGTCGTGGGCGAGGACCTCGCCCGCGACGCCGCGCAACCACCGGTCTGGCTCGTCGGCTCGTCGAACTCGCAGAGCGGCGCCGGATGGTCCATGTGGGACGACCCGACCCGGATGTACTCGGCCACTGCTGGGCCGCGGCTGTGGGAGCGGACCGGGCTGAAAGCGTCCGACATGGACGTGGCCTGCATGTACGACTGCTTCACCTACACCGTGATGGCCACCGTGGAGGGCTTTGGCTTCTGCGAGAAAGGCGAGGTGGGCAAGTTCTTCTCGACCGGACGCGCCACCTACGGCGGTGACGTGGTGGTCAACCCGCACGGTGGGCTGCTGTCAGAGGGTTACATCCACGGCCTCAACCACCACTACGAGGCAGCGCTGCAACTGCGGCACGCCGCCGGTGTGCGTCAGGTCGAAGACGCCCAACTGGCGCTGGTGACCGCGGGTGGTGGGCCCTTCGGCGGCGCGAACGTCTACAGCAGGGAGCACCCGTGACGAATCCAGCACTGGCGGCGCCGGTTCCGGTGCCCGATCCCGATTCGGCGCCGTACTGGGACGGTCTGAAGAACGG
>NZ_JAOPWR010000091.1 GCF_025965585.1 Pseudonocardia sp. | reverse complement strand
GACGCCCGTGAGCTCGGAGTACCGGCTGACGATGCGCCAGATCATGCGTTCGAGGGTGGCGTCGATCTCGAGGACGTCCTCGCGGAAGGACTCCTCGAACAGGGCCTGCGAGCGCAGGTCGTACCAGAGGCGGTGCATCGTGTCGTCGGCGGTCAGGGTGGCGACCAGGCCGTCGGCGAAGCCCTGGGCCAGCCCTTCCGGCGTGCGCGCGGTGGCGACGATCCGGTCGTAGCGCTGCACGCAGACGGCCTTGTACTGCCGTACGCAGTACATGATCAGGTCGACCTTGTCGCGGAAGTAGTAGTGCAGCACGCCGTGGGAGAACGAGGAGTTCTGGGCGATCTCCCGCAGGCTCGTGCGGGCGTAGCCGAGCGTGGACAGCGTATGCAGCGCCGCGTCCGCGAGCTCGCGGCGGCGTTCCTCGAACTTGTCGACCTGGCGGCGGGAAACCCGGTCGGGTTTCCCGGCGGCGGCCTTCTCGGCAGTGGACATCGCTGCTCAGAGTAGCCGAAGCTCGCAAGCTTGACGGTCGTCCAAGAAATTCTTGACAGTCGTCCAGAGCCGGCCCTACGTTGTGCTCCGCATCACCGGAGATCGCGAAAGGACTGTCGATGACTCAGTTGGACCTGTCGGGGAGACGAGCACTCGTCACGGGCGGTGCTCGTGGACTGGGTGCCGGCATGGCGCAGGCGCTCACGGCGGCCGGGGCGCGCGTGATGATCGCGGACGTGCTCAAGGACGTGGGGGAGCAGACGGCGGCCGGCCTGGAGGGTGCCGGTTTCGTCCAGCTCGACATCACCAGCGACGCCGAGTGGGAGGCCGCGGTCGCCCACACCGTCAGCGAGTTCGGCGGGCTCGACATCGTCGTGAACAATGCCGGCATCGAGATCACGCAGCTGATCATCGACACCGAGCCCACCGAGCTGCTGAAGATGCTCGAGGTCAACATCCTCGGCACCACGCTCGGCATCAAGCACGCGTTCCGCGCGATGAAGCCGGGTGGCGCGGCCGGCAACGGCGGCACGGTCGTCAACATCTCGTCGGTGGCCGCCACCATCGCGTTCCCGGGCATCAGCGGTTACTCCGCCACGAAGTCCGCCGTCGACCGGATCACCCGCATCGCGGCCGCCGAGTCCGGCAAGCTCGGCTACGGCGTGCGCGTCAACTGCATCTACCCCGGCCTCGTCGCCACCGACATGGGCGTCAAGCTCGCCGTCGAGACGTCGGCGCTGGGCCTGTTCGAGAGCCCGGACGCGGCCGTCGGCGCGGTCATCGGCCTCACCCCCTCGGGACGCCTGGGCGAGGTGGCCGACATGGCCGACGCCGTCGTGTTCCTCGCGTCCGACCAGTCCCGGTTCGTCAACGGCGTCGGCCTGCCGGTCGACGGCGGGATGGGAATGTGATGAGCGAGCCCACGAAGAAGCCCGTCGTCGTCTACGGCGTCTCCGGCTACACCGGCCGGCTGATCTGCGAGTACCTGCGCGAGTACAACGTCCCCTTCATCGCCGCCGGCCGTGACGGCAAGAAGGTCCAGGCCGTCGTCGACAAGATCCCCGGCATCGAGACGGCCGACTACGACGTGGTCGAGGTCAGCCACGACGTCGCGTCGCTGACCAGCCTGTTCGAGGGCGCCTCGGTGGTCTGCAACACCGTGGGCCCGTTCATCAAGTACGGCCCCGAAGTGGTCGAGGCGGCGCTGGCCGCGGGCTGCCACTACACCGACACCACCGGCGAGCAGGACTGGACGCTGGCCGCCAAGAACGACTGGGGCCAGAAGTTCGCCGACGCCGGCCTGCTGCTCTCGCCCGGCATCGCGCAGATGTACACCACCAGCGAGATCGCCGCGAACATCGCGCTCGACGCCGCGCCGGGCCTCGACACGCTCGACATTCTGGTGCTGTGGAAGGGCTTCCCGACCTACGCCTCCACCCAGACGATCTTCACGATCCTCAAGGCCGACTGGTACCACCTCGTCGAGAACAAGTACGTCGCGTGGGACCACAAGTCCACCCGCGAGTGCGTGGTCCCCGGTTCGCACGGCACTGCGCTGACCGTGCCGTGGGGCGGCATGGCCCACCCCGTGTGGTTCAAGGACGACCCCCGCGTCGCCACCGTCACCGCCACCGGTGGCGTGCTCGACCGCGCCGTCATGGACGGCGTCGTCGCCACCACGGGCATGTTCGAGGAGCAGATCAAGCCGCTGGAGCCCGCCGCGCAGGAGGCCGCGCTGGCCGACATCGCCGCGAGCCTGCAGGCCGACATGCCCCCGCGTGAGAACCCGAGGATCAACACCTCCATCGACTCCGTGCACGCGTCCGGGCCGCTCGGGCGCGTGCACGTGGCCATCCACGGCAACTCCAACTACAAGCAGACCGGCCTCCTGCAGGCCTTCGCCGCGTACTCGCTGCTCCAGCAGCCACCGCGGCGGGTCGGCTTCGCGTCGGGCTGCCAGGCCTTCGGCCACCAGGCGCTGCTCGGCACGCTGCGCAACTTCGGGCTGGTGCTCAAGCCGATCGTGACCGTCCACGACTGATGTCGCTCACCAGCTACCTGGACAAGGGGGCGTCGCTCGGTCGCGGCGCCCCCTGTCTCGTCACCGATGACGTCACCCTCACCTACGGCGACGTGGTCGACCACAGCCACTCCGTCGCCCGGGCGCTCGCGCGATCGGGCGTTCGGGCCGGCGACAAGGTCGGCATCCTGTCCAGCAACGACGCGAAAGCGTTCGCCACGGTGTTCGGCATCGCCCGCCGCGGGGCGGTGTGGTGCCCGATCAACCCGCGCAACACCGCGGGCGAGAACGCCGAGCTGCTCGACCTCTTCGACTGCGTCTGCCTCTTCTACCGCAGCTCCTACGCGGCGCTGGTGGAGCAGATGCGCCCGCACCTCCCGCAGGTGCGCACGTTCGTCTGCATCGACGCGGAGGACGGGGACACGCCGTCGCTCCAGCTGTGGACGGCGTCGGGGGAGGACTTCGACCCCACCCCGCCCGACGACACCATCATGATCGTCGGCACCGGCGGCACCACCGGCCGTCCCAAAGGGGTGCAGCTCACCGACCGCAACCTCGAGACGATGTCGGCGCTGACGCTGATGGGCTACCCCTTCGAGGGACGGCCCGTCTACCTCGCGATGGCCCCGCTGACCCACGCGGCCGGGGTGCTCTGCTTCCCGGTGATGGCGCTGGGCGGCCAGGTCGTCGTCATGCCGGCCCCCGACCTCGACGCGTTCCTGGAGCTGGTGCCTCGGCACCGGGTGACGCACACGTTCCTTCCCCCGACGCTGATCTACATGCTGCTCGGGCACGTGAAGCTGTCGGCGACGGATCTCTCGTCGCTGCAGTGCTTCTGGTACGGCGCGGCACCGATGTCGCCCGCCCGCCTGGAGCAGGCGCTGACCGACATCGGGCCGGTGATGGCGCAGCTGTTCGGGCAGTCCGAGGCACCGATGATGGTGTCGATGATGGCGCCACGGGAGCACTTCAACCCCGACGGCACCGTCGCCACCCACCGGCTCGCCTCGGCGGGCCGGGCCGGGCCGCTCGTCACGGTGGGGATCATGGACGGGGCGGGCAACCTCCTCGGGCAGGGCGAGCGCGGCGAGATCGTCGTGCGCAGCTCGCTGGTGATGGCCGGGTACTACAAGAACCCGGAGGCCACCGCCGAGGCCTCGGCCCACGGCTGGCACCACACGGGCGACATCGGCTACCTCGACGAGGACGGCTTCCTGTTCATCGTCGACCGCGCCAAGGACATGATCATCACCGGCGGCTTCAACGTCTACTCGGCCGAGGTCGAGCAGGCGCTGATGGCGCACGAGGCGGTCCGCGACTGCGGCGTCGTCGGTCTACCCGACGACAAGTGGGGCGAGCGCGTGGTGGCCGTCGTGCAGCCGCAGCCGGGTGCCACGGCCGATCCCGACGAGATCATCGCGTTCGTCAAGGCTCGGATCGGCAGCGTGAAGGCGCCCAAGCAGGTGGAGGTCTGGCCGGACCTGCCGCGCTCGACCGTGGGCAAGGTTCTCAAGACCGACATCAAGGACCAGCTGCGCAAGAACGCCTGATCCTGTGCTCCTCGGGTGGGGGAGCAGGCCGAGGGGAGCAGATCAGGAGCGGACGAGCCGTGCGATCGCCTCGGACGCCTCGCGCACCTTGAGGTCGGCCTCCTCGCCGCCGGCCTGCGCCGCCTGGACGACGCAGGTGGCGAGGTGCTCGTCGAGCAGTTCGAGGGAGAAGGACTGCAGCGCTTTGGTGGCCGCCGACACCTGGGTGAGGATGTCGATGCAGTACTTGTCCTCCTCGACCATCCGCGCGAGGCCCCGGACCTGGCCCTCGATGCGACGCAGCCGCTTGAGGTAGGCGTCCTTGTCGTTGCTGTAGCTCGCCATGGCGCCTCCCTGATCCGTAACGCCGTCCACTGATGACGGTACGGGGCCGAACGGGACGCTGTCGACGCGACCCTCTGGAGAAACTCGCTGGTCGGGGTATCTCACATTGCGCAGAGTGACCGTGGCGCAGTTACGGTGGGTGAGGCGCGGCTTGCGGGGTGCCCCCTGGGGACGCGCGCCGGCGGCGGACGTGTGGATTCCCCTCCCCAGCGCCCGCCGCCGGCCCACTCCGTCTTGTTCGTATGCGGGCCGCCGACCGGTTCGGCTGCACCAGGATCGTGTCGGACGAGACTCGTGTCATACAAGGAAGCGGTAGGCGGTGGTGCCCGGCGCCACGAGCTGGATGGTGAGCGGGCTGGCCTCCATCCGCTTCCACAGCGGCTCGTAGCCCTCGCGGCTGCTGATCTCGACGCCGACGAGCGCCGCGCCCATCTCGCGGTTGTCGCGCTTGACGTACTCGAACAGCACGATGTCGTCGTCCGGACCGAGTACCTCGTCGAGGAAACGGCGCAGCGCGCCCGGCTCCTGCGGGAACTCCACGAGGAAGTAGTGCTTGAGGCCCCGGTGCACGAGCGACCGCTCGACGATCTCGGCGTAGCGGCTGACGTCGTTGTTGCCCCCGGAGAGCAGGCACACCACCGTCTCACCGGGCCGGATCGCGACCGCGCCGTCGAGCGCGGCCGTGGCGAGCGCGCCCGCGGGCTCGGCGATGATCCCGTCGGTCTGGTAGAGGTCGAGCATCTCGGTGCAGACGCGGCCCTCGTCCACCGTCACGAGCTCGGCCCCGCAGTCCCGCACCAGCGGGTACGTCGTGTCGCCCACACGGCGCACGGCCGCGCCGTCGACGAACGTGTCCAGCTCGGGCAGCGCCACCGGCCCGCCCGCGGCGAACGCCGCCGCCATCCCGGCCGCGCCCGCAGGCTCGACGCCGACGATCCGCACGTCGGGGTACCGGTCGGCGAGCCAGCTGCCCACGCCCGCGAGGAGACCACCGCCGCCCACCGGCAGCATCACGACGTCGGGCGTGCGGCCGAGCTGGTCGAGGATCTCCACGCCGATCGTGCCCTGGCCCGCGATCGTGCGCTCGTCGTCGAACGCGGGGACGACGGTGGCGCCGGTGCGGGCTGCGTGCTCCGCGGCCGCGGCGGCCGCCTCGTCGTAGGTGTCGCCGGCCACCACCAGCTCCACGGCACCGCCCCCGAGCGCCAGGATCCGCTCGCGCTTCTGGCGCGGGGTGGTGGCCGGCACGTGTACGCGGCCGCGGATGCCCAGCTCGCGGCACGCGTACGCCATGCCCTGCCCGTGGTTGCCCGCGCTGGCGCACACCGCGCCGGCCGCGCGGTCGGCAGCATCGAGGCCGGAGAGGAGGTTGTAGGCGCCGCGCAGCTTGTAGGAGCGCCCGACCTGCAGGTCCTCGCGCTTGAGCCACACATTCGCGCCGGTGGCGGCGGATAGGCGGTCGTTGAGCTGGAGCGGGGTGGTGACGGCGATACCGGCGAGCCGGGCGGCGGCGGCGGAAACGGCGTCGGCGAAAGACATGCCCCGATCTTCCCCGCCCGTGTCGGCGTCAGTGGACGTGGGTGCGCCAGCCGGCCGGGACGCGGTCGGCCGGGCCCGGCACGCTCCGGTCGAGCGGGCGGTGGCTCGGGGCCCCGAGCTCGGGACCGTCGTAGGCCTCGTTCGTGGAGTAGTCCCAGAACCAGTCCTCGCCGGGCTCGAAGCTCTGGACGATCGGGTGGCCGGTGGCGGTGGGGTGCGCGGTGGCGTGCCGGGCGGGGGAGGAGTCGCAGCAGCCGATGTGGCCGCACTGCGCGCATCGGCGCAGGTGCGACCACCAACCACCCACCGCGTCGCACTCGACGCAGCCCGTTCGGCTCGGGGGGACGCTCGGGTCGATCGCGTTCGACGCCGACATGAGCATCGTCATGGCGGGGGGTCCAGCAGCGTGCGGGCGAGCTTCTTCCAGAGTGCGAGGTGCGGGTCGGTGCGCGGGTCGCTGCGGTGCTCGAGGGCGTAGGTGAGCCCCACGCCGCGCATGCTCGTGAACAGCAGGTCCCGGACGTAGGGATAGTCCGGGTGGGCGACCAGCGTCGGACCGTAGAAGCGGTCCAGGTTGGTGCGGATGGTGGCGCCCACCGCACGTTCCTCGGGGAGCACGGACTCGCGCAGCTCGTCGTTGGTGCGGGCGGCGGTCCAGAGCTCCACGGCGGCCCAGAAGTGCGGCTCCGAGAACGACTCCCAGAGCAGCTCGACGGCCCGGTCGAGGCGCTCCCCGAGGCTGAGCTCGTCGCCGAGCTGCTCGACCCCGGCGCTCGACGCGGCGAGCCGCTCGGTGGCCAGGTGCCGCGACGCGGCGACGAGCAGCTCGTCGCGCGAGGGGAAGTGGTGCAGCAGCCGGCCCCGCGAGACGCCGGCCCGGGCCTGGATGCGCAGGGTGGTGGCGCCCGCGTACCCGGACTCGACGAGGCACGCGACCGCTGCGTCGAGGATGCGGGCCCGGCTGGTGGCCGTGCGCTCCTCGCGGCGGCCGAGCGGCCGCGGGTCGGGGGTGCTCACCCGGACAGCGTAGCCCGGTCCCCGCGCGAACAGTCACCCTTGACCGCTTCACGGCGCGTTGCCGGGAACGCCACCGCCCGGGGGCGGAGGGCCGCTCGTCGTGCCGATGCGCAGCGACACGGGCAGCAGCACGTCCGCCGGGTGCTCGCCCGCCACCAGGTCCATCGCGGCCTGGGCGGCGGCGCGGCCCTTCTCCTCGGTCGGCTGCACCACCGTGGTGAGGCGGGTGTCGCCGAGCCAGTGCAGCTCGGCGCCGTCGAAGCCCACCACGGAGACGTCGCCGGGCACGTCGAGGCTCAGCTCGGCGGCGGCCTGGAGCACCCCGGCGGCCAGCACGTCGCTCTGGGCGATCACGGCCGTCGGGCGCCGGGCCTCGGGCACGTCGAGCAACGCGCGGCCGGCGCCGGCGCCCTCGGCCACGGAGTTGCTCGCCGCCTCGAACACCGGCACGGTCCCGAACACGTCCTCGACGCCCTCCATCCGGTGCCGGACGTCGCGGTAGTGCGCGCGGGCCCGGCGGGCGGCGTCCACCGGGCCGCGCGTGCCGTCCAGCCGCAGCGGCATGGCCACGGTCTCGACGCGGCGGTGGCCCAGATCGTGGAGGTGGCGGCAGAGGTCGGCGACGCCACGGCGGTCGTCGATGTCGATGAGTGTGACGCCGGTCAGCACCGGTCCCTCGACGGCCACGACGGGCACGCCGCGCGCCCGCAGCGCCTCGAGCGCGGGATCGTCCTCGAGCCCGCAGGTGGCGAAGATCGCGGCGTCGAGCGGGATGCGGGCGATCTGCTCGGTGGACGGGCGGCCGGTGTCACCCGCGAGCAGCAGGAGCCCGACGTCGTGGGCACCGAGGACCTCGGTGATGCCGTCGAGCAGCTGGATGGCGACGGGGTCGCGGAACGCGTAGAGCAACCGCTCGCCGACCACCGCCCCGATGACGCCGCTGCGTCCGCGCCGCAGCGAGGCGGCCAAGGGGTCGGGGCCCGCGTAGCCGAGCGCGGCCGCGGCGGCGAGCACGCGGTCGCGCGTGCCAGGGGTGACGCGCGGACTCCCGGAGAAGGCCAGCGACGCCGTCGACGGCGACACCCCGGCGCGGGCCGCGACGGCGGCGAGCGTCGGACGTCCGGACACGGCGCCGACGCTAGTGCCTCCGGCCGATATGGGTTGAATCGTGCCCGCGCTGTCGCGTACCGTCGAATCGATTCGATGACGCTGCCGAGGGGAAACCGTGAGCACCGCCCGGGCGCTGCCTGCACCCGGGACCGCCCGCGCCCGCACGGCCGTCGTCGCCGTCTTCGCGGCCAACGGGCTGGCGATGGCGTCGTTCATGTCCCGGACGCCGGCGCTGCGCGACGCGCTGGGCCTCTCGTCGGCGCAGCTCGGGCTGCTGCTGCTCTGCCTCTCCGGCGGGTCGATCGCCGGGCTGCCCGCTTCCGGCCCGATCGTGCACCGGCTCGGCCCAGGCCGGACCGTGTTCGCGGGCGCGCTGTCGGTCGCACTCGGGCTCGGGCTGCTCGTGGTGGGTCTCGTCACCGGGCTCGTCGCCCCCGCGGCGGTCGGCCTGGTCTTGACCGGGCTCGGCAGCGGTGTCTGGGACGTCGCGATGAACGTCGAGGGCGCCGACGTCGAGCGCAGGCTCGGTCGCTCGCTGCTGCCCCGGCTGCATGCCGCCTTCAGTCTCGGCACGGTCGTCGGTGCCGTCGTCGGCGCCGCGTCGGCGGCCACGGGCGTGCCGCTCGCCGTGCAGGTCGTGGTGGTCGCGGCACTGCTGCCCGTCGTCGCGATGGTGTCCACCCGCCGCTTCCTGCCGCGGGTCGCGGCGCCCGTCGAGGAACGCTCGACCGGATCGGGCACGCTCGCCGCCTGGCGCGAGCCGCGCACTCTCGTGATCGGGCTGATGGTGCTCGGGTTCGCCTTCACCGAGGGCTCGGCCAACGACTGGCTCGCTGTCGCGTTCGTCGACGGGTACCGCACCAGCCAGGCGCTCGGCGCCGTCGGCTACGGCTTCTTCGTCGTCGCCATGACGTTCGGGCGCCTGTTCGGCGGTGCTGCGTTGGGGCGGTTCGGGAGGGTCGCGAGCCTGCGCACGATGGCCGCCTTCGGCGTCGCCGGGCTCCTGCTCGTGCTGCTCGGCGGGTCCACGCCCGTGGCGCTGGCCGGGGCGCTGCTGTGGGGCATCGGGGCGGCGCTGGGCTTCCCGGTGGGGATGAGCGCGGCCGCCGACGACCCGTCCAAGGCCGCCGCGCGCGTGTCCGTCGTCAGCTCGATCGGCTACACCGCGTTCCTCGCGGGCCCGCCGCTGATCGGCCTGCTCGCCGAGCACGCCGGCATCCTGCGCGCGCTGTTCGTCGTGCTCGGGGCGCTGGTGCTGGGGCTGCTGGCCTCGGGTGCCGCCCGCCCGCTCCCGGTGGTGGAGGACGCCGCACCCTAGCGGCGACCGAGCACGTGTCCGCCGCGCCACTGCCCTTCGCCGTTCGGGCCGGCCCCGTCGTGTTCCGCGGCTCCGACGCGGTGCG
>NZ_JAOPWR010000047.1 GCF_025965585.1 Pseudonocardia sp. | reverse complement strand
CGAGCCGGACGAGCTGCTGCCCGCGGCCAAGGCGCTCGCCCTGTCGATGGTGGCCGACTCGGCACCGGTCTCGGTCGCGCTGACGCGCCAGATGATCTGGCGCATGGCCGGAGCCCCGCACCCCATGGTCGCCCACCAGGTGGACAGCCGGGCGCTGCACTCGCGCGGCGGATCGCCCGATGCCAAGGAAGGCGTCATGTCGTTCCTGGAGAAGCGCACGCCGCAGTTCCCGGCCAAGGTCTCCAGCGACGTGCCCGCCGTCTGGGAGACCTGGCCGGACCCCGACTTCGCCTGACCGGGCCGGAGCAGGCGTTCAGCGCGTGACGCTCTGCTCCTGCCCGGTGTAGGTCTTGCGGAGCTCCCGCTTGAGCACCTTGCCGGTGGCGGTGCGCGGGAGCTCCGCGAGAACCTCGACCCGGCGCGGGCACTTGAAGTGGGCGAGGCGCTCGCGGGCGTAGGCGACCAGCTCCGCCTGGTCGACCTCCGCGCCCGGCGCAGCAACCACGACGGCGACGACCGCCTCGCCCCACCGCTCGTCCGGCACCCCGATCACGGCGACGTCGCCGACGGTCGGGTGCTCGGCCAGCACCCGCTCGATCTCGGCAGGGTAGATGTTCTCCCCGCCGCTGATGATCATGTCCTTGATCCGGTCGGTGACGTAGACGTAGCCGTCGGCGTCCCTGTGGCCGCCGTCGCCGGTGCGCAGCCAGCCGTCCGGGGTGATCGCGGCGGCCGTGGCCTCGGGCTTGCCCCAGTAGCCGCCCATGAGCTGATCGGTGTGCACCCAGATCTCGCCGGCCTCGCCGGTGGGCACCGGGGCGCCGGTGGCGGGGTCGCGGATCTCGATGCGGACGCCGTGGATGGGCGTGCCCGCCGAGACGAGCCGGTGCTCGGCGGCGGGGTCCTCGTGGTCGGCCGGGCCGAGGGAGCTGACCACGCCGCAGGCCTCGGTCATGCCGTAGACCTGGTGCAGCACGCCCGGGAACAGCTTCAGGCTCGCGCGCATGACGGGCAGCGGCATCGGCGACGCGCCGTAGGACAGCGCCCGCAGCGACGAGTAGTCGCGGTCGGCCGCGCCGGGGACCCGGACCATCGCCGCCATCAGCGCGGGCACCAGGAACGTGTGGGTGACACGGTCGCGCTCGAACATCTCCAGGATCGCGGCCGGGTCGGGCGTCCGCATGAACTCCATGCGCGCGCCGCACGAGACGGCCAGCAGCGCGTAGCTCGTGCCGCCGACGTGGAACAGCGGCATCGCGACCTGCACGATCGCGTCGGGGGAGAGGTCGAAGTCGGCCGCCACTCCTCTGGCGTGGGCGAGCATCCCGGCGTGGGTGAGCATCGCGCCCTTGGGGAAGCCGGTGGTGCCCGACGTGTAGAGCTGCACGAAGCAGTCGCCGGGCTCGGCCGGGTACACCTCGGGATCGGGCTGCTGCGCGCCCAGCCAGGCCTCGTACTCCGTGGGCACGGCGACCACCCGCTCGACGGTGGGCAGCTTCTCCCGGATCTGCTCGACCGCTCCGGCGAACTCCGGCCCGACGAACAGGAGCTTCGCCTGCGCATCGTTGATGACGTAGACGATCTCCGGCGGCGCCAGCCGGAAGTTGACCACCGCGTTGGCCGCTCCGATCTGCGCGCACGCCAGCGTCAGCTCCAGGCAGGACGGGTGGTTGAGGTCGAGCACCGCCACGCGGTCGCCGGGACCGACGCCGTCCGCCCGCAGCGCCGCCGCGACCTGCCGCACGCGCCGCGCCAGCTCCGCCCACGTGCGCGTCGTGCCGGCGAGGCCGACGGCCGGCGCATCGGGCCGCTCGGCCTCCCAGCGGGCGACGATCGACGTGAAGTCGGCGGGGGTGCCGGTCATGGGGGCTCCAGGCGCTCGACGGTGAGGTGGATCGGGAGGAATCGGATGGTAGCGGCGCGTCGCCGGCCTGGGCAGTCCTTCGCCCCGGGGCCGGATCGTGCCCACCCGGCCGCCCCGTCCTGTTCCAGGTTGGCTACCGTGAGCCACCAAGCCAGCGCCGCTCACCGGCACGCGCCGACCGCTCGGAGACCCCATGAGTTCGATCCCGCAGGCCCGTCAGATGCGCGCCTCGCTGCGCCGGGTGAAGGCCGGTGGTGAGCGTTTCCTCGGCGGAGTCCTGCCCGGCGCCACCGCCCGCCGCCTGCAGACCCGCGCTTTCGCCGACGACTGGGCCGCGGCCAACATCGACGCGAAGCAGGCCCACGGCCCGCTGTGGATCGTCCTGGGCGACTCCGCCAGCCAGGGCGTCGGCGCCACCACGCGCGAGGCCGGCTACGTCGGCGTCGTGCACGAGCTGCTGCGCCGCCGCGACGCATGGCGCGTGGTCAACCTGTCGCGCGCCGGCGCCGGCGTGGCCGACGTGCTGGCTCGCCAGCTCCCCGAGCTCGCGGCGCTCACCGCCGAGGAGCCCGCGGCACTCGTCACCTGCGTCATCGGGGCCGAGGACGTCGCCCGACGCACACCCGGCCTCGACATCACCCTGCGCTCGATGCTCGCGGCCCTGCCCCGCGGGGCCGTCGTGGCCACCGTGCCGCTGCGCGGCCCGGCTGCCGACGCCGCCAACGCCGTGATCCGTGAGGAGGTCGTGCGGCACGGGCTGCGCGTCGCCGACCTCGGGTTCACCGGCGGCGGCCCCGGCCGCGGCCGGGAGGCCGTCCGGCTCAACGACGTCGGGCACGCCACCTGGTCGCGCGCCGTCATGGCGGCCGTCGACAACCCGGCGCCCAGCCAGGAGGTCACCCCGCCCCACGGCATCCCGGTGACGCCGCCCGCGCAGCCGGCCGACGACGCCCACGAGCCCACTGCCTCCGCCGAGGGCTGACACACGCCGCGTCCGCACGCGCGCGTGGCCCGGACCTGATCTGAGGGGGCCCCGTGGACGACCGCTCCGGGTGGGTGACCGCGCAGGGCCTCACCAAGCACTTCGGGGCCGTCGCGGCCGTCGAGGACCTGACGTTCGGTGCGCCGCCCGGCGCCGTGACCGGGTTCCTCGGCCCCAACGGCTCGGGCAAGACCACCACGCTGCGGATGATCCTCGGCCTGGTGGCGCCCACCGCCGGGCAGGCGCGCATCAACGGGGTGCCGTTCGCGCAGCTTCCCCACCCGGCGCGGGTGGTCGGGGCCGTGCTGGAGGCGCAGGGCTTCCACCCCGCGCGGACGGCGCGGCGCCACCTCCGGGCGTGCGCCGCGGCGATCGGAGTGCCCGATGCGGCCGTCGACGTCGGGCTGGGCGCGGTCGGGCTCGCCGACGCCGCCGACCGGCCCGTCGGCGGCTACTCGCTCGGCATGAGGCAGCGGCTCGCGCTGGCCGTCGCGATGCTGGGGGACCCGCAGGTCCTCGTCCTCGACGAGCCGGGCAACGGGCTCGATCCCGAGGGCATCGCCTGGATGCGGTCGTTCCTGCGCGGGTTCGCGGCGCAGGGCCGCACGGTGCTGGTGTCGAGCCACCTGCTCGGGGAGATCGAGCAGACCGCCGACCACCTCGTCGTCGTCAGCCGCGGCCGGTGCGTCTTCCAGGGCCCGCTGGCCCAGCTGCGGGCCTCCCGGCGGGCTCGGGTGCTCGTGCGCTGCGCCGACCCCGCCCGGCTGGCGGACGCGCTGGCCGCGGCTGGGACCGTGGAGATCGACACGCTGCCCGACGGCACGCTCGCCGTGGCGGGCACCGATCCCGTGCACGTCGGGGACACCGCGCTCGCGGCGGGCGTCGCCGTGCACGGTCTCGTCGCGGAGACCGTCGACCTGGAGCAGCTGTTCCTCCAGCTCACCTCCGGCCGGTGGGCCGCGTGACGGGGCTCGTGCGCGCCGAGTTCCGCAAGGCGTTCTCGACGAAGCTGTGGTGGGCGCTGCTCGTGCCGGTGGTGGTGCTGTCCGGGTTGATCAACCTGTTCGGCGGGTTGTTCACCGCGTCGCTCGCGCAGGCGCACACGGGCACCGGGGTGCCTCCGCTGCTGCTCGGGTCGCTGGCCTACGCGCTGTCGCTGACCAGCATCTTCGCGGCGCTCTACGGCGTCGTGACGGCCACGGCGGAGTTCCGGCACCGCACCGTCACCACCACCTACCTGACCGCGCAGGGCCGCGGGCGCGTGCTGGCGGCGAAGTCGGTGTCGGCGGCCGCGATCGGGGCGCTGTACGCGGCGGCGGCCGTCGTGGTCGGGGTGCCCGCCGGGCTGGTGGCGCACTCGTCGCTGCCCGGGGTCGGCGCGCTCGCGGCCGTCACCGCCGTCGGGATCGTGGTGGCCGCGCTCTGGGCGGCGCTCGGCACCGCGCTGGGAACGGTGATCACCAACCAGGCCACGGCGCTCGTCGTGACGCTCGTCTGGATGCTGGTCGGGGAGCTGTTGGTGTCGGCGCTGCTCGCCGGCTCCGACTCCGACGTGCTCGCCCGCCTGGCCGCCTACCTGCCCGTGAACGCCGGCGAC
The DNA here is from genome assembly GCF_025965585.1 of Pseudonocardia sp. GTDB lineage: Bacteria > Actinomycetota > Actinomycetes > Mycobacteriales > Pseudonocardiaceae > Pseudonocardia. Next base: position 11,920 of record NZ_JAOPWR010000047.1, on the reverse strand, counting down.
GTCGCGGTCTACGACGTGGCGGCGCGCATGTTGCTCGGGCCGGCCGACGGGGCGCAGCTGGTGGAGCTGCTGGCCGGGGTGACCGCCCCGCCGCCGTGGTGGGGTGCGCTGCTCGTCCTCGCGGCCTGGACGGCGGCGGCCGCCGCCACCGCGTGGGTCGTGGGCGGGCGCCGGGACGTCACCTGACGCGGCAGGTGGCCGTCGGTGCGGCTGACGGCCGTGCCGGGCGCCGCCGTCAGCGCGCGATGAGACTCTCCCCGGCGATGGAGTGGCCGATGAGGTGGGCCGAGCCCATCAACTCGATCCAGAAGTCGAGCTGGTCGGGCAGCGGAGTGTCGATGTAGGTGCCGACGGCGACCGCAGCGCTCATCGCCGGGGAGAGCCGGGCGAAGCGGGCCTGGGCCCGGACGGCCAGTTCCGGTTCCCCGTCCAGCAGCCCGATGCCGTCGCGCAGGGCTGCGCTGAACGACTCGGTGATGCTGTGGTTGTCGGCGATCCAGTCGGCCCTGCCGGCCACGAAGACGTCCAGCGTGGACGCGCCCAGGTCGGCGAGGTTGAGCACGATGCGCGCCCCCTCGCGCTGGAGCAGCAGCGGCAGCGGGAGCGGAGCGGCGACCGCGTCGACGACGTCGTTCGCCAGGCCGGCGCGCATGTGCCCGGGCTCCATCGGCACCCACTCGATCGTCGTGGTGTCCACCCCGAGGCGGCGCAGCAGTTCCTCGGAGCCGACCTGGAGGTAGCCCCGATGCGTGGTCACCCCGATCCGGCGCCCGGCCAGGCCGGCCGGATCGGTGATCCCGGACCGGCTGCCCGCGACGAGGAACAACCGCGGGTTGTCGGGCGTGTTCAGGGACAGGCCCGCGACGGCGCGCAGCGCGAGCCCGTCGTCGACGGCGCTGACCAGGTTCGGCGTGGTGGTGACACCGAGGTCGACCTGCCCGGTGGCGAGCAGCCGGGGGGTCTCACCCGGTCCCTTCACCGGCACCAGGGAGATCTGCAGACCGTGCCGCGCGAAGATGCCCTCCTGCGCGGCCACCCACAACGGCGCGATGTCGACGTAGGGCATCGTGGCCACCCGGACCCGTCGCAACGGGCGGGGTGCGGGTTGCCGCGCGGCGGGGGTCCGCGTCGGTCCCGGCGTCGCGCCCTCCGCGCCGGCCAGCGCGCGCGAGATGACCTGGGCCGTGCCGGAGATCAGGCCGGCCATCCCCGTGTCAGGGGTCCGGCTCGGTGGCGTCGACAGGGACACGGCCGCGACGACGCCGCCCCGAACGTCGCGAACCGGGGCCGCCGCGGTCGTGCTCCCCGAGGACGGGTCCCGGCCGTCGCGGGCGACGCCCTCGATGGCGATCAGGTCCAGTTCGCGGGCCAGTCGCTGCGGCACGCGCGGGTCCGGCACCGACTCGCGGAGCGAGCGGAGGTACCCGTCGCGGAACTCCTGGGGGGTGAAGGCGAGCAGTACCTTGCCGAGTGCGCCGGTGCGGGCGGGCGAGTGCGTCCCCACCGACCCGGCCCCGTCCCCGGGGTCGCCGACGGCCTCGACGCACAACACGGCGTCCTGGTCGAGGATCGCGAGCCGGACCGAGCCGCCCGTCCGCGCGGCGAGGTCCCGCATCGCCGGCAGCGCGGCCCGGCGCAGTGCCGCCGGTTGCGGCGCGGCCATGCCCAGGGCGAACAGCTTGCGACCGAGCCGGTAGCCGTCGTCGGTCCGCTCCACCAGCCGGACGGCGACGAGTTCGGTCAGCAGCCGGTGCGCGCTCGGCTTGGTCACGCCGGTCCGACGGACGATGGCGGCTAACGGCACCGAGCCCTCGCCGGGGCCGAACGCGTCCAGGATCGCGGCGACCTTGCCCAGGACGCTGTTGCGGTCCGGTTCGGCCTCATGACCAGCGAGCACGTCCTCCTCCTGCCCCCGGCCACCGGGATTCCGCCGAACGTCTCGCCTACCGAGACACACTGATTGTCCACCCTTCAACCACCCCGCAGGGTGATCGGTGGAGGCCGGGGCGGACCTGTCCCTCCCGGCCGGAGAAACCACTCGAGAGGTGTGACGATGGCGGACGTCGTGGGCATGGTGGCCCAGTCCCACTCGCCGTTGAGATGGGCGGCGCCGCCTCTCGGGGCGGCGGATCCCGGTGCGCACTTCGTCCGCGCGGTCGAGCGGTCGAGGGAGATCGTCGCCGAGCTCGGCTGCGACGCGGTCGTCATCTTCGGCCCCGATCACTTCCGGTTCGCCTTCTACGACCTGATGCCCCCGTTCTGCATCGGCACCGAGCGGGTCGACGGGGTCGGCGACTACGGCACCCCGAGCGGTCCGCTGCCCACCGAGCCCGACCTCGCGCTGCACGTCCACCGGTACGTCAGCGCGGACGGTTTCGACCCCGCGCTCTCGTTGGCCATGGCGATCGACCACGGCATCAGCCAGACCTACGCGGCACTGTTCCCCGCCCTGGACGTCCCGCTGATCCCGATCATGCTCAACACGAGCGCCCCGCCGTTGCCCTCGCCGCGCCGCAGCCACGAGTTCGGCCGGGCCGTCGGACGGGCCCTGCGGGCGGCGCCGACGGACGCCCGGGTGCTCGTCGTCGGATCCGGCGGCCTCTCGCACTGGCCGCCGCGGCTCGACGCCTTCGACACCGACCTGCCTGCCGAGGAGCGCGAGTTCCTGCTGACCGGACGGTCCTCGGTCGCCGACCGGGAAGCGGGCCGGCAGGACAAGGTCAAGGCCATGGGCCGGGCCGACGGCCGGGTCAACGCCCAGTGGGACGAGCGGGCGATCGAGCTGATCCTCGCCGGCGACGTCGACCGGCTCGCCGACCTGTCCGAGAACGAGATCGACCAGCTCGCGGGCAACGGCGGCCAGGAGATCCGGACCTGGATCGCCGCCGTCGCCGCGTTCACCGAGGCGACCGGGCAGCCGATCAGCTCCTGCCGGGTCGACTCCGACTACGAACCGGTCCCGGGCTGGATCACCGGGATGGGAACCGTCACCGCCACGCCGCCGGGCGTCGCCGCACATGCTTCTGGAGGTCGGTAGTGAGTATGCAGAACAAGGTCGTCCTGGTCACGGGGTCGGCGAGCGGGATCGGCGCGGCCTGCGTGCGGGAGGCCGCACGTCGCGGCGCCCGGGTCGTCGTCAACTACAGCCGGTCGGCCGACGAGGCCGAGCAGACCGCGGAGACGATCCGGGAAGAGGGTGGCGAGGTACTGGTCGAGCAGGCCGACGTCTCCTCCGACGAGCAGGTCCGGAGCATGATCGGCCGGGTCGAGCAGGCCTGGGGCGGGGTGGACGTGCTGGTCAACAACGCCGGTTACACCTCCTTCGTGGACTTCGACGACCTCGACGGGCTGACCGACGAGGTATGGACGCGCACGCTCGGGGTGAACGTGATGGGCACCTGGTACGCCACCCGCGCGGTCGCGGCCGGGATGCGCGCCCGGGGCGGCGGGGCGATCGTCAACGTCAGCTCGGTCGGCGGCGTCACCGCCAGCGGCAGCAGCATCGCCTACGTGGTCAGCAAGTCCGGAGTGCTCACGATGACCAAGGCACTCGCCCGCACCCTGGGCCCGGAGATCCGGGTCAACGCGGTGGCCGCAGGCTTCGTGCAGACCCGCTGGTGGGGCCACCAGGGCTACGGCGACGCGGCGCGGGTCGAGGCGCTGGCCGCCACGGTCGCGGACAAGACGCCGCTGCGGAAGGTGGCCACCCCCGAGGACATCGCGGACGCGGTGCTCTGGCTGGCCGACGGCGCCGCGCTGGTGACCGGGGAGACGATCCTCGTCGACGCCGGCATGCACCTGGGCGCCCCGCCCGTCTCCGGCCGGCGCTGACCGCCGCCACCCGCACCCACCGGTCCCACCGTCTCGCATACTTTCAAGGGGAAGACGCATGCCAGAGCAGCAGCACGACCGGGGTGCCTACACCCACGCTGACGTCCACACACTCGCCAAGCGGCTGTCCAACTGGGGACGCTGGGGCTCCGACGACGAGATCGGCACCCTCAACCAGGTCACCCCGCAGCGGGTCGTCGAGGCCGCCGGGCTGGTCCGCTCCGGCGAGATCATCAGCCTCGCGCTGCCGTTCGACTCGAGCGGACCCCAGAACGGCTCGTTCGGCCGCAACAACCCGGTGCACTACATGACGGCGACCGGTACCGACGCGGTCGGCGGGGCCCAGGACCACATGCGGGTGAGCCGGCACGCCGATGACGGCATCGTGATGCCGCTGTCCTGCGGGACGCAGTGGGACGGGCTGTCGCACATCTTCTACGAGGGCCGGATGTACAACGACCGTCCTGCGGAGCTGGTCAGCGCCAACGGCGCGGCGCGCAACGGCATCGAGAACACCCGCGACCGCATCGCGGGCCGCGGCGTGCTGCTCGACCTGCCCCGGTACGAGGGCCGTCCCTGGCTGGAGCCGGGCGAGGCTATCCACCCCGCGGACCTCGACGGCTGCGTGCAGGCACAGGGGGTGGAGATCCGCGAGGGCGACTTCGTGCTGATCCGCACCGGTCAGCTCGCCCAGGTCCGGGACCGGGGCAGCTGGGGCGACTACGCCGGGGGCGCCGCCCCGGGCCTGAGCCTCGACTCGGCGGAGTGGTTCGCCGAGGCCGGGCTGGCCGGGTACGCCACCGACACCTGGGGCACCGAGGTCATCCCGAACGAGACCCCGGACGTGTTCCAGCCGATGCACATCGTGCTGCTGGTGCACGTCGGGCTGCTGATCGGGGAGATGTTCGATCTCGAGGAGCTCGCCGCAGCCTGTGCCGCCGACGGCCGCTACGAGTTCCTGCTCGTCGCCCCCACGCTCCCGATCACCGGGGCCGTGGCCTCCCCGACCAACCCGCTGGCGATCCGCTGACCTGCGGCGGTCCCGCACGTCGTTCCCAGAGCTCGGCCGCCCTCCCGCGGCCGACCGCAACACCTCAAAGGTGAGGCAGCATGTCCGAACAGGCTCTCGTCGAGCCGGCTCACGCCGTCATCGGCTCCCGCATGCCGAAGCACGACGGTGCGCAGTACGTGACCGGCCGGGTCACGTTCGTCGACGACGTGACGCTCCCCGGGATGACCCACGTCGCCCTGGTGCGCAGCTCGCTGCCGCACGCCCGGGTGCTCGGCGTCTCGACCGCCGCGGCCGCGAACCGCCCCGGGGTGGTCGCGGTGGTGACCGCGGCCGACCTGGTGGGGCTCGCGGGCCCGGTGCCGCACACCTCCGACCCGGCCGCGGTGGGCGGGCAGCAGGTCGAGATCCCGGTGCTGGCCGCCGACCGGGTCGGCTACGTCGGCCAGCCGATCGCCGCCGTGGTCGCCGAGACCGTGGCCGACGCGCGCGCCGCGGCGGCGGCGATCGTCGTGGACTACGAGCCGCTGCCCTTCGCGCTCGAAATCGACGAGGCCCTCGCCGACGGTGCGCCGCAGCTGATCCCCGGGGGTGCGGGCAACCTGCTGGTCTCCGGCGGGTTCTCCGACGGCGATCTCGACGCTGCCGAGCGGGCGGCCGACCACGTGCTCACCGGTGAGGTGCGGTTGCACCGCGCCGGTGCGGCCCCGATGGAGACCCGCGGATACGTCGCCGACTGGAACGACCGCGAGCAGCGGCTCACCGTGCACGCGACGGTGCAGAACCCGCACCCCTTCCGCGGCGCGATGGCCACCGCCCTCGACATCCCGGAGCACCGGATCCGGGTCATCGCCCCGCACCTGGGCGGTTCCTTCGGCCACAAGACCCACGGCTACCCCGAGGAGGTCCTGGTCTGTGCGCTGGCCAAGAAGCTCCGCCGCCCGGTCAAGTGGATCGAGGACCGGGCCGAGTCGCTGCTGATCGGCGGCCGGGAGATGCGCGGCCGGTTCCGGGTGGCCTGCACCGCCGACGGCCGGGTCCTCGGCCTGGGCGCGGAGATCGACTCGAACCTCGGTGCCCCCGCCGCGGCGCCCGGCTGGCCGATGACGCTGATGGCCGCGCTCACCCTGCCGGGCGGCTACGACGTGTCCAACTGCACGGTCGGCTGGCGCGCCGTCGTCACCAACAAGGCGCCCTGGAACGGGGCTCGCGGTTACGGCAAGGAGGTCGCCTGCCTTCTCATCGAGCGCGCGCTCGACCTCGTCGCCGAGACGACCGGCATCGACCCCGGTGAGGTGCGACGCCGCAACTGGGTCCGTCCCGAGGACTTCCCCAGGGCCACGCCGTCCGGGGTGAACCTGGACAGCGGCGACTACCCGGGGCTGCTCGACGCGCTCGACGGGCACGTCGACCTCGCCGCGCTGCGCGCCGAGCAGCAGCGGGCGCGGGAGCGGGGCGCGCTGGTCGGGCTGGCACTGGCCTTCGAGGTGGTGCCCGAGCTGGTCGACCTGCCCGGCACCCTGCTCAGCGCGCAGGACACCGCCACCGTCTCGATCGACCCGTCGGGTCACGTGAGCGTGCTGACCGGGGTGACCTCACCCGGCGGCGGCAACGACACCGGCATCGCGCAGATCGTCGCCGAGGAGCTGGGCGTACCGGTCTCCGGGATCAGCGTGATCCAGGGTGACACCGACCGGTGCCCGTACGGGTTCGGCAACGTCAGCAGCCGCAGCACCGTCTCCGGCGGCGGGGCGGCCGCGCTGGCCGCCCGGGACGTCGCCGTGAAGCTGCGGGCCGTCGCCGCCGAGATGCTGCACGCGGACGCCGAGCAGATCGTCCTGCGCGCAGGCTCCGCGCAGGTGGCCGGCAACCCCGACGCGACGGTCCCGATCACCGCGGTCGCGCACGCCGTCTACACGCTGGGCTTCATCCTGGCGAACGGGATCGAACCCTCCCTCGAGGCGACCCGCAGCTACCGGCCGGGCAACATCCGGCACACGCCCGACGCCCGCGGCAACATCCAGCCGTACGCGACCTACTCCAACGCGCTGCACCTGTCCCTGGTCGAGGTCGACCCCGAGACCGGGGTCGTCACACTGCGCCGGCACGTGACCGTGCACGACTGCGGCACGGTCATCAACCCGACCCTGGTCGAGGGCCAGCTGCACGGGGCGGTCGTGATGGGCCTGGGCTGCGCGCTGGGCGAGGAGTCCCGCTACGCCGCCGACGGGAGCCCGGTGGGCACCGGCTTCAAGACCTACCTGCTGCCCCGCTCCACCGACGTCTGCGAACTGGAGCTGCTGCACCAGGAGACGCCGACGCCCTTCACGCTGCACGGCGGGAAGGGAGCGGGGGAGACGGGCGTGGGCGGTGCCATCGCCGCGGTCGCAGGCGCCGTCAACGACGCGCTGCGCCCACTCGGGGCTCGTGTCACCACCATGCCGATCACCCCGGAGGCAGTGCTGGACGCGCTGGCCGCCGGTGTCCAAGAAGGGGCGCAGCAGTGATCCCGACAACCTTCCACTACGCCGCTCCCGCCACGGTCGACGAGCTGACAGCGCTGCTCGCCGAGGACCCGGCGGGATCGGTCGTGCTCAGCGGCGGGACCTGGGTGGTCCCGAGCCTGAACCGGGGCGACCTCACGCCACGGTGCCTGGTCGACCTGCGCCGGGCCGGCCTCTCCTCGGTCGAGCGGTCGGGTGACGTGATCCGGGTCGGCGCGACCGCCACCTACGCCGACCTGCTGGCCTCGCCGTTGATCGGCGACGAGCTGGCGCTGCTCGGCCTGATGGCCCGGGAGGTGACCGGCGGCCCGCAGATCCACAACCAGGGCACGCTCGGCGGGTCGCTGTGCGCGGCCCGCCCAGGCTCGGACGCGGCGGCGGCCGTCGGCACGCTGGGCGGCGTCGCGGTCGTCGCCGGGCCCGACGCGGTCCGTCGGATCCCGCTGGGGGAGTTCCTCCGCGACGCGTTCGTCACCTGCCTTGCTCCGGGGGAGGCGTTGATCGCCATCGAGTTCCCGGTGCAGCCGCCGGGAAGCAGCGGTTACTACAAGCTCAAGCGGGGCGGGAGCAGCTGGCCGATCGCCACGGCCGCGGCGCTGCTCCGGCTCGACGCCGACGGCGTCTGCGAGCGCGCCGCGCTCACTCTCGGGGCGGTCGCGGCGGTACCTGTGCCGGTGCCGGTCGAGCAGATCCTGCGGGGCCGCCGCCCCGAGCCCGGGCTGCTCGACGAGGCGGCCCGGTTCGCGGCCGACCGGGTCGGCGTGCCCTGGGACGACGAGCTGGCCTCGGGCCGCTACCGAGCCACGGTCAGCCACGTCGTCGCCCGGCGCGCGCTGCAGCGAGCCCTCTCCGACATCCACCAGGTGACCCTCCGATGACGACGACACCGACCACTCCGACCACGCCGGTCGGCCCCGGCCTGCCCACCACTCCGACTCCCCCGATCTTCGAGCTGGCGGTGGTGCTCAACGGCGAACCGCGCGCGGCGTCCGTCGATCCCCGGATGCTGCTGGTCGAGGCCCTGCGCGAGGGCTTCGGCCTGACCGGTCCCAAGATCGGCTGCGCGACCGGGGACTGCGGTGCCTGCACCGTGCGGCTCGACGGCCGGGTCGTGAAGTCCTGCCTGGAGCTGGTGCAGTCCGCCGCCGGCAGCGAGATCACGACCATCGAGGGGATGGCCGAAGGCGACCGGCTCACCCCGGTACAGCAGGCGTTCTGCGACCGGTACGGCTTCCAGTGCGGGTTCTGCCTGTCCGGGATGCTGTTCGCCGCCGAGGACCTGCTGGCGAGGACCGCCGATCCCTCGGACGAGGAGATCCGCGACGCCATCCGGGGCAACCTCTGCCGCTGCACCGGCTACCAGAACATCGTCGAGGCGATCCGCGAGGCCGCCGTCACGCGCCGCTGCGCCACCACCGGCGGGGTCTGAGCGATGCCTGCGACCGAACCCGCCACGAATGGAGAACGCGCCGTGCCCACCGAGTCCAGCCCCGTCGTCGGGATCGCCGAGGAGACACCGAGGGACACCCCGGTCTGGGTGGCCCTGGGGGCGGTGCCGCACACGATCGAGTACGTCGAGGCGGGCCCGTGGCGAACCCGGGTCCTGCAGGCGGGCGCCGGTGAGCCGCTGGTCCTGCTGGCCGGTACCGGCGGCCACCTGGAGGCCTACGCGCACAACATCCCGGCACTCGCCGAGCACTACCGGGTGATCGCCTTCGACTACCCGGGCCACGGCTACACCACCCATGCCACCGCGGATCTGGAACTCCCGGACTACGTCGATCACCTGCTCGGCCTGCTCGACGCGCTCGGCATCGACAAGGCCCATCTGAGCGGGGAGTCGCTCGGCGGCTGGGTGGCCGTCAAGTTCGCCGCCGCCCATCCCGAGCGGACCGGCCGGCTGGTGCTCAACACCCCCGGCGGCACGATGGCCCGGCCCGAGGTCATGGAGCGGATCCGCAGCCTGTCGCAGGCCGCGGCCGACGACCCGTCGGACGAACGGATCCGGGCCCGGCTCGAGTGGCTGATGGCCGACCCGAAGACGGTGACCGACGAGCTCGTCGCCATCCGCCGCACGATCTACGCCCGGCCCGGGTTCGCCGGGTCGATGCGGCACATCCTCTGCCTGCAGGACCCGGGCGTCCGGCGGCGCAACCTCGTCACCGACGACGAGCTGGCGGCCGTGCCGAACGGCGCCATGGTCGTGTGGACCTCCGACGACCCGTCCGGGCCGGCCGCCGCCGGGATGGAGATGGCCGAGAAGATCCCCGGCGGCCGGTTCACCTACATCGCGGACGCCGGCCACTGGCCGCAGTGGGAGCAGCGCGAGACGTTCAACCGGCTTGTGCTGGACTTCCTCGGGCGCCGGGACGTCACCTGACGCCGCAGGCCGCTGTGGGTGCGGCATACGGTGGAGACGTGCCCGTCGCTCCCTCCCCTTCGATCTCCACCCCCACTTCCCCCGGTTGGATCCGCAGGCTGATCGGCGCCTCCATGCGCCACCGCGGCATCGCGGTCACGGCGCTCGTGGCGTCGGGGCTGGGCGTCAGCCTCGACGCGATCGGCCCGCTGCTCATCCGCGTGGCCGTCGACGACGCGGTGAAGGGCTCCACCGCGGTGCTCGCGCAGATCGTCGCCGCGATCCTCGGCCTGTCGCTGCTCGGCTTCGCCGCGTCCTTCCTGCGCCGCTACCTCGGCGGCCGGCTCGCGCTCGACGTCCAGCACGACCTGCGCCGCCAGGTCTTCACGGCCGTCCAGCGCCTCGACGGCGAGCGGCAGGACACGATGCGCACGGGCCAGGTGGTCTCCCGCGCCATCACCGATCTGAACCTGTTGCAGGGGCTGCTCTCGATGGTGCCGCTGTCGCTCGGCACGGTGGTGCTGGTCGTCGTCTCGGTGGGGGCGATGCTGTGGCTGTCCCCGACGCTCACGCTGGTGGCGCTGGTGCTGCTGCCGCTGGCCGGCTGGATCACGCTGAAGTCCCGGACCAGGCTGTTCCCGGCCACGTGGTCGGCGCAGCAGCGGGCCGCCGACATCGCGCAGCACGTCGAGGAGACGGTCACCGGCGTGCGGGTGGTGAAGGGCTTCGGGCAGGAGGTACGCGAGGTCGCCACCCTGGAACGCGGGGCGCGCCGGCTGTTCGCCGAGCGCATCCGCGCCGCCCGGATGACGGCCCGGCTCAACCCCACCCTGCTCACGCTGCCCACGCTCGGACAGGTCGGCGTCATCGCGGTCGGCGGCGTGCTGGCGCTGAACGGGTCGATCTCGCTCGGCACCTTCCTCGCGTTCACCACCTACGTCGCCGGGCTCGTCGGGCCCGCGCGGCTGCTCGGCTCGCTCATCGTCACCGCTCAGCTGGCCCGGGCAGGTGTGGAGCGCGTGTACGACCTGATCGACTCCCAGTCCGACGTCGCCGACCCGGCGTCGCCGTCCACGCTGCCCGAGGGGCCGCTCGCGGTCGAGCTGGACCACGTCACGTTCGGCTACTCGCGCCGCGAGCCCGTGCTCGATGACGTCTCGCTGCGCGTCGAGCCAGGGGAGACGCTCGCGCTCGTCGGCACGGCGGGATCGGGCAAGTCCACCGTCGCGCTGCTGCTGCCGCGATTCTACGACCCGCAGAGCGGCGAGCTGCGCCTCGGCGGGGTGCCGCTGCCGGAGCTTCGGCTGCACGACCTCCGCCGCGAGCTCGGGGTGGTGTTCGAGGAGGCGTTCCTGTTCTCCGACACCATCGGCGCCAACATCGCCTACGGCCGTCCCGACGCGAGCGACGAGGAGATCCGCGCCGCCGCGCGTGCGGCGCAGGTGCACACGTTCGTCGACCAGCTGCCCGACGGCTTCGACACGCTCGTCGGCGAACGGGGGCTGACGCTCTCCGGTGGTCAGCGCCAGCGGATCGCCCTGGCCCGCGCGGTGCTCACCGACCCGCGCGTCCTCGTGCTGGACGACGCCACGTCCGCGGTCGACACGGCCACCGAGGCCGCCATCCACGAGACGCTCCGCGAGCTCACGGCCGGGCGTACCACGCTGCTCGTCGCCCACCGGCGTTCCACGCTCGCGCTGGCCGACCGGATCGCCGTGCTCGACGCCGGTCGTGTCGTCGACGTCGGCACGGAGGTCGAGCTCACCGCACGGTCGCCGCTGTTCCGCGAGCTGCTCGCGGTGGCCGACACCGAGGGCGGGACGGCCGTTCCGGCGCCCGCCGCTCCCCGTCCCGCCCTCGGCGGTATCACACCCGAGCTGTGGCCCGAGCCCGCCGAGCTCGCCCCCGGCGACACCGCCACCCGGGCGGCCGCGGCCTCCGGCGCCGCCGGGGCGAGTGCGCGTGGCGGGCCCTCGGGGATGGCGGGTGCGCTCCCCGCATCGCCCAAGCTGATGGCCGCGGTCGCGGCGCTGCGCCCGGCCACCGACGTGCCGAAGCTCGGCGACGTCGACCCCACTGAGCCCGATCCCGGCTTTCGGCTCGGCGGCCTCCTGCGTCCCGTGCGCAGGCTGCTGGCCCTCGCGGTCACGTTCGTCGCGCTCGACGCGCTGAGCTCGCTGGCGTTCCCCAACATCGCCCGGCTGGCCGTCGACGGCG
>NZ_JAOPWR010000042.1 GCF_025965585.1 Pseudonocardia sp. | reverse complement strand
GGCCGCGTCGAGCGCGGCCGCTGCCTGCTCGACCTGCGCGCCGTGGCCCCCCAGAGCGACGATCAGCTGGCGGCGGCGGTCCTGGCGGCCGGAGCGGGTCGTGCGCGGTAGACACGGCAGGACCCTCATCCGCGCACGGGGGTGGCGGGGCTGATGCACGTCCTGGCCACCGCCGGGCACGTCGACCACGGCAAGTCGACGCTCGTCCGGGCCCTGACCGGGATGGAACCCGACCGGTGGGCCGAGGAGCGCCGCCGCGGCATGACGATCGACCTGGGCTTCGCCTGGACCACCCTCGACCCGGGCGGGAGCGTCGCGTTCGTCGACGTGCCGGGGCACGAGCGGTTCGTCACGACGATGCTGGCCGGGGTCGGGCCGGTGCCCGCCGTACTGCTCGTCGTCGCCGCGGACGAGGGCTGGATGCCGCAGTCGGGCGAGCACCTGGACGCGCTCGCCGCGCTCGGGGTGCACCACGGCCTGCTGGTGATCACCCGCAGCGACCTCATGGAGCCCGAGCTCGCGCTCTCCGACTCCCGGGACCACCTCGCGGACACCCCGCTCGAGGGCGTGCCCGCCGTGAGCGTCTCGGCGACGACGGGTGCCGGGATGGACGAGCTGCGCGCCGCCCTCGGTGACCTCACCGCCGCACTGCCCGACCCGGACACCGGCGCCGACGTCCGGCTGTGGGTCGACCGCGCGTTCACCATCCGCGGGGCCGGCACGGTCGTCACGGGCACGCTCGGAGCGGGCCGCCTGCGAGTCGACGACGAGCTGGAGCTCGTCACCCCCGACGGCACCCGCCCCGTCGGCGTGCGGGCGCTCCAGAGCCTCGGCAGGACCGTGCAGGAGGCCCGCGGGGTGTCGCGGGTGGCGGTCAACCTCCGCGGGGTGCCCCTGGAGGCGGTGTCGCGGGGCGACGTCCTGCTGAGCCCCGGGGCCTGGCTCACCACCGACGTCGTGGACGTCCGGCTGCACGGGCCGCGCGGGACCGCCCCGGACCCCGCCGACCTGCCCGCCGAGCTGAGCCTCCACGTGGGCGCCGCCGCCGTGAGCGCCCGCGTTCGGCCGCTGGGCGCCGACACGGTCCGCCTCCGGCTGCGGCACCCCGTCCCGTTCCGGATCGGCGACCGCGCGGTGCTGCGCGACCCCGGACGGCGACAGGTGAGCGCCGGCCTCACCGTCCTCGACGTCCGTCCGCCCGCGCTGACCCGCCGCGGGGCGGCCGCGCGCCGGGCCGAGATCCTCGCCGGCGTCGACGGACTGCCGTCCGCAGTGGACGAACTGGCCCGCCGCGGCATCGTCCGGCGCGCGGACCTCGTGGCGATGGGGGTCGCCGACCTCGGCCCCGTCGCCGTCGCCCCGGCCGCCGCGGGCTGGCTCGTCGACCCGCAGCGGGCGACGGCGCTCGTCGCCGACCTGGCCGCCGCCGTGGCCGCCCACGACGCCGCCGACCCGCTCGATCCCGGGCTGCCCGTCGAAGCCGCCCGCCGGGCGGTCGGCCTGCCCGAGGCCCGCCTGGTCGACGCCCTGCTCCGGCACGCCGACCGCACGGGCGCGAACCCGGGCCTCGTGCTGCGCGACGGTCGCGTCCTGCACTCGGCCGCGGCGGGGCTGCCCGCGCCCGTCCGCGCCGCGATGGACGCCCTGCGTGCCGACCTGGAGCGCGATCCGTTCGCCGCTCCCGACGCCGCGCGGCTGGCCGAGCTCGGGCTGGGTCCGCGTCAGCTGGCGTCACTGGTGAAGGCGGGCGAGCTGCTCCGCGTCGCGGACGGCGTGGTGCTGCTGGCCGGTGCCGACGACCGCGCCCTGGACGTCCTCGCGGGTCTGGGGCCCGAGTTCACGCTCAGCACCGCCCGGCAGGCGCTGGGCACGTCGCGCCGCGTGGCCGTGCCCCTCCTGGAGCTGCTGGCGCGCACCGGGCGCACCGCGCGGACCCCCGACGGCGGCCACCGGATCGCCTGAAGTGGCATGGCGGGTCACCGGGCTCTACGGTGGCGGCGATGTCCGAGACGCGAGAGAACCCCGCCTTCGAGCCGCCGCCCGTGCCCCGCGGCGGCCAGGCCGACGACCAGATCACGATCTCGGTGAGCTCGCCCGCCGACAAGCAGGCCGTGATCGCGGTGGGCGGCGAGGTCGACATGGTCACCTCCCCCCAGCTGCGCTCGGCGGTGCTCGACCGGTTCGCCGCCGGCACCGAGCTCGTCGTGCTCGACCTGGACGGCGTCACGTTCCTCGGTACGAGCGGCCTCGCGGTGCTCATCGAGGTGCGCGAGGCGGCCCACGCCGCCGGAGTCGAGCTGCGCCTGGCTTGCACTGCGCGGCGCGTGCTGCGGCCGTTGACCATCGCCGGCCTGGTCCCCCTCTTCGACATCCACGACACAACCGCCCAGGCCCTCGTCGCCACCTGAGTCACTCTTCAGATGTGACATGGGCCACACCCAGCTGGCTCGTACGGATCGCCGCTCGGACACGGAGCCGCCACGCTCGCTGCTCTGAGCTGCGGAATCGCGCGGGCCAGGGCGTCGCACCGTCCCGGTCGGCCTGTGCGGGTGGTTCCCGGGGTGGTCGAGCGGCCCGGCGAGGCGTTTGGCCGATCAACCACCCGGGAAGAAGCACCTCGATCGCCCGGCGCGCCGGGCACGAGTGAAGAGGTGACGATGAGCGACGTTTCCCGGCTTCCCGGACCGATGGATTTCGCGTGGCAGTGGCAGCGGCTCGGCTCCTGCCGCGGCATGGACAGCGGCGTGTTCTTCCACCCGGACGGCGAGCGCAACCCGTCCCGGGCCCGGCGCACCGCACAGGCCAAGGAGGTCTGCGGCCGCTGCCCCGTCGTGGAGCAGTGCCGCGAGTTCGCGTTGCAGACCCGTGAGCCGTTCGGCGTCTGGGGCGGCCTCGCCGAGGCCGAGCGGCGGGTCATTCTCGAGCGTCGTGGCATCCCGCTCGCGAGCTGAGGACCTCCCCTTCCGGACAGACGATGCCCGCGCTCAGCGGGCGTCGTCCCCGCCGACCACCGAGAGTTCCAGGCAGCGGTAGCGCAGCAACGGGATGCCGTAGACCTGCGCTATCCGCTGCGCGGCGCCCGCGACGGCGGTGCGCCCCGGATCCGACGACGCGGGCGTGAGCGCAGGCGCGAGGCAGTACACACCGGGTTCGGGATCGAACCCCACCAGCTCGCTCATCGCGGCCAGCACGTCGGACTCGACCCACGGCCCCAGCGGGGCCCGCAGACCCAGCCGGTGCAGCTGGAGATCGGGCAGGTCGAGCGCGGCCGCCCGGGCGTGCACGTCGTCCGCCGTGTCGTCCACCTCGTCGTCGAACCCCCCGTCGAGCAGGACGTCCGGCTCGAGACCGTTCGGACCGAGCACGCAGACCAGTCCGGGCGTCTCCACCGGGTGGTCGTCGCAGGCGAGCAGCAGGTCGACCTCGCCGAAGCTCTCGAGCAGGCGCGCCAGGTCGGACTCGGGCCGGAGGAGCTCCATCGCGCTCGTCGCGACGGCGACGGCTCGGCGGCGGTGGGCAGGGACAGGGGGGCGACCGGTGGCGGACATCGCAACCGGCTCGGAGACGGGCAGCTCCGGAACCGCGACCATCGAGAACGTCTCCTTCGACGCGCCGGGCCCCGCTCCGGGGGACTCAGGTCTTCGCCACCGAGTAGACCGGTTGTGCACCACTTAAATCCAGCGCAGGCGCATGCGGCAAGCCCAACGGCCGCCCGTGATCCGTGAATGGCCTACTACGAGCCGGTAGCCTCAGCCGTCCACGTCGGACGCGCCGCCGGACGGGCGTCTCGGTCCTCCGGACGGACCGCGAGCAGCGCCACGTCGTCCCGGAGGCCGTCCCGGTAGCGCGCGGCGTCCTGCAGGCCGTTCACCTCGGGGACGACCGGCAGCAGGCTGTGCTGCGGCGTGACCGCCGCCGGTGCCCCGCTCAGCACCCGGAGCAGTTGCGCCGCCACCCCGCGGGTGTCGTGGCGCCGGACGGCTCCGGCGCCCCTGGCGCATCCATCACCCGACCGGCCTAGAGGCCGATTTCCCGACAGCGCGATACGCGCGTCCGCGGCTAGTGTTGCGCACGGTTGAGACGCCAGCCGCCCGCGATCCGTGATGTGCAGGTCGGGTGCACCGGTCGGGGCGGTCCCCTCCGAACGGCGCATCCGCCCCTTGCCGGAGGTGAACGACCGTGCTCGAACCCACATCCGCCGGCTCCTCGTCGGCCCCCTTCTCCTCTGCGGGCTCCTCGCCCCTGCGCACCGGGATCACCCGGCCCGGTCCCGGGATCGCCGTGCTCGACGTCCACGGCGAGGTGGACACGCTCACCGCGCCGCCACTGGAACAGGCGACGGGTGAGCTGCTCGCCGAGCCCGGCACCACGGTCATCGTGGTGGACCTCACCGGCGTCACGTTCCTCGCGTCCAGCGGTCTCGCCGTGCTCATCCGCGCGGCGCACCGGGCGTCGTCCCGCGACCTGCGGCTGCGGCTGGTCGCGGCGGCGCGGGCGGTGCGCAGGCCCCTCGAGGTGACCGGGTCCGACCAGCTCTTCGACATGTACGAAGATGTGGAGGGAGCGCTCGCCACGGGCGCGTGAGCGTGGCCAGGTTGATCGGGTACCCCAGCGGGTACAAGATGACCGATCACGATTCTCCGAGAACCACCGGAAGGAGTGCGACAGCGTGTCCGACCTGGGCTTCCCCCCGTCCGTCGAGACGCTCGAAGGGGCGTCCATCGTGGAGGTCCGGACGTCGGCGAGCGCAGCACTGATCGCCACGATCCGCGCCGTCGCCTCCGACCTCGCGGCACGCGCCGACTTCGACCTCGACGCCATATCCGACCTGCGGATGGCCGTGGACGAGGCGTGCGCCACCCTCGTGGACGTCGCCGCGCCGTCGTCCACGCTGCGGTGCACGTTCCTGGTGCGCCCCGAGCGCATCGAGGTGCACGCCGAGGTCCACGCGGGCCAGGCCGACGCCGCCGTCTCCACCGACACCTTCGGCTGGCGGGTGCTCCAGACCCTCGCCGACGACGTGCAGGCCCTGCGCATCCCCGGCACCGACGGTGCCGGTCCGACCGTGGGCATCCGCCTGGACAAGCACGCCGGCGATCCGTCGCGGTGACCAAGGCCGATCCCGAGTACGGCCACCTCACTCCCCTGCTCGAGGAGTTCGCCGCCCTCGACCCCGACGACCCGCGCCGGGAACCGCTGCGCGACGAGCTCGTCACCGGCTTCCTGCCCGTGGCCCAGCACATCGCGCGGCGCTTCAACAACCGCGGCGAGCCTCTCGACGACCTCGTGCAGGTGGCCACGGTCGGGCTGATCAACGCGGTGGACCGGTACTCGCCCGACCGCGGCACCGACTTCTTCTCCTTCGCCGTGCCCACCATCAGCGGTGAGGTGCGCCGGCACTTCCGCGACCTGGGTTGGTCCATGCGCGTGCCGCGGCGCCTCAAGGACCTGCACGTGTCGATCAACACGGCCGTGTCGAACCTGTCCCAGGACCTCGGCCGCGCGCCACGCCCCAGCGAGATCGCCGCGCACCTCGGCGTCCCCGTCTCGGACGTGCTGGAGGGGCTGGAGGCGTCGGAGGCGTACCGCAGCTCGTCGCTCGACGAGATGCTGTCGTCCGAGCAGGGCAGCGCCACCGTCGGCGAGCTGGTGGGCGAGGCCGACGCCGAGCTCACCCGCGTCGACTTCCAGCAGGCGCTGCGGCCCGTTCTCGGCGAGCTGCCGGAGCGCGAGCGCACCATCGTGCTGCTGCGGTTCTTCGGCAACATGACGCAGACGCAGATCGCCGACAAGGTCGGCATCTCCCAGATGCACGTCTCCCGGCTGCTGGCCCAGACCCTGGACCGGCTGCGCTCCCGGCTGGACCCCGACACACGGTCCAGCTAGAGATCGGCGAGGATTCAGACCGTGAGCGGACAACCTGAGCACGTCCTGGTGATCGGAGCGGGCCTGGGTGGCCTGCGCACCGCCGAGCAGCTGAGGTCCGCGGGGTACCAGGGCCGGATCAGCCTCGTGGGCGCGGAGGTCCACGAGCCCTACGACCGGCCGCCGCTGTCCAAGCAGGTGCTCACCGGCGACTGGGAACCCGAGCGCACCCGGTTGAAGACGCTCGACGAGCTCGAGGACCTGGGCGTGCGCGTCCACCTCGGCCTGCGCGCGGTCGCGCTGCGCCCGGGCGAGGTCGAGCTGTCGGACGGAGCCTCGCTGCACGGCGACGCCGTCGTCATCGCCACCGGCCTCGTCGCACGGCGCCTCCCCGGCCAGCCCGCGCACGTCCACACCCTGCGCACCCTCGACGACGCGCTCGCGCTGCGCACCGAACTGGAGAAGATCGGGTCGCTGCTCGTGGTCGGCGGCGGGTTCATCGGTGCCGAGGTGGCCAGCTCCGCGCGCTCACGCGGCATCGACGTCACCGTGCTGGAGGCGCTGCCCGCCCCGTCCAGCCGCGCGCTCGGGCCCGCGCTCGGGGCCCTCAACGGGCGGCTGCTCACCGAGGGCGGGGTCGACCTGCGCACCGGCGTCCGGCTCACCGGGTTCGCCGACGCCGGCGAGCGCGTGGCCGTGTCGCTGGAGGACGGGAGCATCGTCGAGGCCGACGCGGCCGTGGTCGGCATCGGCGGGGCACCGGACCTGGGCTGGCTCGACGGCACGGGTCTCGACGTCGCGAACGGGCTCGCCTGCGGGCCCACCGGCCGCGTCCACGGGGTCGACGGCGTGTGGGCCGTGGGCGACGTCGCGGCCTGGGACGGCCACCGCAGCGAGCACTGGACCAGCGCGGGAGACCAGGCCGCGGCCGCGGCCCGCGACATCCTGGGTGCGGAGCCGCCGCCCGCGGCGGTGCCCTACTTCTGGTCCGACCAGTTCGGGCTGAAAATCCAGCTGATCGGCGATCCCGACGAGGCGGACGAGCTGCTGCCGCTGCACGGCGAGGGCCTCACGGGCGGCACGATCCGCGGCACGGTGGCCGGCTACCTCGCGGGCGGGAAGCTGGTGGCTGTGGCGGGGTTCGGCGCGGCACGGCTGATCGCCCGCTACCGCGCGCACGTCGGCGGCGACACCGATCGCTCGGCGGCGCTGAAGTTCGCCGCCTCCCTCTAGCTCCGTCGCGGGGCCGCAGGGGCCCGCGAGCGACCCGATCGACGTTTCGTGGTCGCCGCACCAGCTCCGTCGCGGGGACCTGGCGGTCCCCGCGACGAGGCGCTCAGCGGAAGAGCTTGCGCAGCACCGCGAGGCCGACGATCGCGCCCACGGCGATGAGGGCGTAGCGGATCTTCGGCTCGTTGAGCTTGTCCATGATGGTCTTCTTGCCCGCATCGACGAACTTCTTCGGGTTAGCCCGCTCGCTGAGGACGTCGAGGCTGTCGGCGAGGGCCTCCCTCGTCTTCTCGATCTCGCGCTGGATGGTCTCCGGGTCGCGCGCCACTACGCCTCCTGACGTGCTGGGTGAATGTCTCGGGGTGAATGTAGGTGGCCACCGTAGATCACACCGGTCACGGCCGTCGGGGCGGCCGCTGATGTGTGCTCCGCATTCGCTCCGCCCGGCGTGCCAGGATCTCTCGGTATGAGCACCCGACTCGCGGCCGGCGACCCGGCCCCCGACTTCACGCTCCCCGACGCCGACGAGAAGCCCGTCTCGCTGGCGGACTACCGCGGCCGCCGCGTCGTCGTCTACTTCTACCCGGCCGCGAGCACCCCCGGCTGCACGAAGCAGGCCTGCGACTTCCGCGACAACCTCGCCGAGCTGGGCGACGCCGGGCTCGACGTGCTGGGCATCTCGCCCGACAAGCCCGCCAAGCTCGCGAAGTTCCGCGACAAGGAGGGGCTGACGTTCCCGCTGCTGTCGGACCCCGGGAAGGAGGTCCTGAACGCCTACGGCGCGTTCGGGGAGAAGCAGATGTACGGCAAGACCGTCACCGGCGTCATCCGCTCCACGTTCGTCATCGACGCCGAGGGGAAGATCGAGGAGGCGCAGTACAACGTCCGTGCCACCGGGCACGTGGCGAAGCTGCGCAAGGACCTCAAGGTCTGACCCTGCGGACACGGCCGACCACTCCCCCTCGCGCTGACCCCATCAACGGCGACCACACCGACAACCGGTTGGAGAACCTCCGTATCCTCTGCCCCAACTGCCACGCGCTGACGGACACCTGGTGCGGCAGGAACAGGGGCCGGCGTACTCCAACTGGCAGAGAGGCAGGACTTAGAATCCTGACAGTGCGGGTTCGACTCCCGTCGCCGGCACCACCCCATGGAGGCCCACCCTCCGCGCTGTAGCAGCTAAGCGGCCGTCTCCGGCTCGGATTCCAGCCCTGCCGCGGAGGGTGCGAGCTCCGGTTCGGCCGCCGGCACGCGCTTGGCCGCCCACGTCGCCCCGGCCAGGCCCAGCAGGCCACCGGCCACCGACACGGCGAACAGGGCGGGGTGCGGGCTGCCGCCCGTCGCCGCGTCGCCGAGCACCACGATCGCCACGGTGCCCGGCAGCACGCCGAGCACGGTGCCCACGACGTAGGGCAGCAGACGCACGCCCGCGAGGCCGGAGGCGTAGTTCATCACCGCGAACGGCACGGCGGGGATCAGGCGCAGCGACACCACGGCCAGCAGGCCGCTGTGGTCGAGCCGGCGACGCACCCATGCCACGCCGGGCCGATGGGCATGGCGGTCCACGAACCCACCGCCCACGAACCGCACCAGCCAGTACGCGGCCAACGCCGCCAGGGTGGTGCCGAGGATCGTGAGCAGGACGCCGGAGATCGAGCCGAAGAGCACGCCCGCGGCCACGGTGAACACCGTGCGCGGCAACGGCGTGATCGTCACCACCGCCTGAAGCAGCACGAACAGCACCGGCGCCCACGCCCCCGATGAGGCCACCACCCGCCGGACGTCGTGAACGCCCCCGGAACGGACGAGCAGCACCACGGCGACGACGGCGGCCAGCACCACGACGGTGCCGGCGACCACCCGCCACCACGTCGTGGCCCGCCATGTCGTTGGTCGCCACCGGGTCATGGCACCGACGGTACCCACGTCCGGGTCACGGCCGACGCGAAGGGTGAGCCGATCATCCCCGGTGCACCCGCCCGCCACCCGACTACCGTGATCCCCCGTGACCGAGCCTTCCGAGCCTTCCGCGAACACACCCGACCTCGACCTGGACCCCGACGGCCTCGCCGTCCGCCGCGAGGTGCTCGGCCCCGAGTACGTCGACGCCGCGCTCGCCCGCGTCGACGCCACCACCGCCGAGTTCCAGGAGATGATCACGAAGTATGCCTGGGGTCACATCTGGACCCGCCCGGGCATCGACCGCCGGATGCGCAGCGCCGTGACGATCACCGCGCTCGTCGCCCACGGCCACCTGGGCGAGCTGGAGCTGCACCTGCGCGCGGGCCTGCGCAACGGCCTCACGCGCGAGGAGATCGTCGAGATCCTCATGCAGACGGCGATCTACTGCGGGGTGCCGGCCGCCAACAGCGCGTTCGGCGTGGCCCGGCGCGTCCTGGCCGAGGAGCCCGACCACGCCTGACCTCACCCACGCGCGCGTGGGCGCAGGCGGGCCGGTCCTCGGGCCGCCGGGGCGATGGGGGCGTCAGGCGCCCAGGGCCGTGAGGTGCGGGATCAGGGCGCGCAGGGCCCGGCCACGGTGCGACTCCGCGTCCTTCTCCGCGGCGCTGAGCTCCGCGGAGGAACGTTCCTCCCCCTCGGGCACGAAGATCGGGTCGTAGCCGAAGCCGTTGGTGCCGCGAGGCGCGCGGGCGATGACTCCGGGCCACTCGCCGTGGACGACGGTCTCGCCACCGCCCGGGGTCACGAACGCCGCCGCGCACACGAACCGCGCGCCGCGACGCTCGTCGGGCACGTCGCCGAGCTGGCCCAGCAGCAGTTCGAGGTTGGCGAGGTCGTCGCCGTGGCGGCCGCACCAGCGCGCCGAGAGGACACCCGGCATGCCGTTGAGCGCGTCCACGGCGAGGCCGGAGTCGTCGGCCACCGCGGGCAGGCCCGTGGCGGCGGCGGCGTCCCGGGCCTTGGCCAGCGCGTTCTCCGCGAAGGTGGCGCCGACCTCGGGCGCCTCGGGGAACGCGGGCACGTCAGCGAGACCCACCACCGTCACCCCGCCGAGGTCGGACGCCGCGAGCATCCGCTGCATCTCCACGAGCTTGCCCGCGTTGCGGGTGGCCACGAGCAGGCGAGTCATGCCTTCTCCGGCAGCTCACCCGGGTAGGGCAGGGCCAGCGCCTCGGCCTGGATCTGCGCGATGCGCCCGATCCCGGCCAGCGCGACGTCGAGCATCGCGTCGAGGGTGCGGCGGCTGAACGTGGCGCCCTCGCCGGTGCCCTGAACCTCGATCAGCGTGCCCGTGTCGGTGGCGACGACGTTGGTGTCCACCTCGGCGCGGGAGTCCTCCTCGTAGGGCAGGTCGAGGCGCACCCGGCCGTCCACCACGCCGACGCTGACGGCCGCGACCTGGCACGACAGCGGCTTGGGGTCGTTCAGCCTCCCGTGCGCCCCCAGCCACGTGACGGCATCGGCCAGCGCCACGTAGGCGCCGGTGATGGCCGCGGTGCGGGTGCCGCCGTCGGCCTGCAGGACGTCGCAGTCCAGGGCGATGGTGTTCTCCCCCAACGCCCGCAGGTCGATGCACGCGCGCAGCGACCGGCCGATCAGGCGGCTGATCTCATGCGTGCGCCCGCCGACGCGGCCCTTGACCGACTCGCGCTCGCTGCGGGTGTTGGTGGCCGAGGGCAGCATCGCGTACTCGGCGGTCAGCCAGCCCAGCCCGGAGCCCTTGCGCCAGCGGGGGACGCCCTCGCTGACGCTGGCCGCGCACAGCACCTTCGTGTCGCCGAACTCCACCAGCACGGACCCCGCGGGGTGCTTCTGGAAGCCGCGGGTGATCGTCACCGGGCGGAGTTCGTCGTCGGTCCTGCCGTCTGCGCGTGTACCGGTCGCCTGTGTCACGGACCCAGCTTAAGGACGGTTCGCGGCGCCATCACGACGGCCTCACGACCTCACGGGTTTGATAGTTGAATGTTCACCATCAACGGGATCCCCGCGCACCCGCTGGTCATCCACGCCGTGGTCGTGCTCCTGCCGCTGGCCGCCCTCGGTGCGGTGCTGATCGCGGTCCGGCCGCGGTGGCGGCGGGCGTTCGGCGTCCCCGTCCTGCTGGTCGCGCTCGTGGGCGTGGCCGCGGTGCCCCTCGCGACGCAGACCGGCGAGCAGCTGCAGCGCGCGCTGCCCGGCCCGAACCCGCTGATCGAGATCCACGAGGGGCGCGCCGACATGCTGCTGCCGTGGGCGGTGGCGTTCCTGGTGCTGCTCGCCGTGGCGGTGATCGGCGGAATCGTCGCCGATCGGCGGGCCCGGCCCACCGACGCCCCGGCCGGGGGCACCACCACGACGCGGAGCCCCGCGCGCGTCGTCACCGCGGTCGGAGTGCTGGCAGCGCTGCTCGGGCTGGTGGTCGCCGGCCTCGTGGTCTGGATCGGCGAGGCGGGCGCGACGGCCGTCTGGCAGGGCGTGGGCGGCTGACGTCCCGCGCCGGAAGCCCGGTGCGTACAGCGGTGGATCCAGGTCGTCGCCGGGCCTGCCGGCGCAACGGCCCTCCACCGGGCGTACTCGGGCGTTTCGCTGGTGCGTCCGGCGGTGGGCCGGGCCGCCGAGACCTGTGGTGGACGTGCGGCGCGGGACACCAGTGCGGCACTAGATCTCGTAGGCCGCGTCGGGGGCGACGAGCTCCACGGGCCCGCCGAACGACCCCTTGGCCTCCGCCAGAAGCTGCTCGCCGTCGAACCAGGCGGGCACGTGCGTGAGCAGCAGCCGTCCCACGCCGGCGGCCGCGGCGTGCTCCCCCGCCTGCCGGCCCGACAGATGCACCCCGGGAGGTGCGTCCTCGTCGTGCGGCCAGGTGGCCTCGCACAGCAGGACGTCCGCACCGCGCGCCAGCTCGACCAGCCCGTCGCACGGGCCGGTGTCGCCGCTGTAGACGAGGCTGCGTCCGCCCGCCTCGACGCGCAGCCCGTACGCGTCGCAGGGGTGGTCGACGCGCCCGGCACGCACGGTCGCCCCAGCCACTTGGGCCGAGCTGCCGTCGGAGATCGTGTGGAAGGTGAACACGTCCGAGAGGTCGGTCTCGGCCAGCTCGGCCGCCGACGGCGCGTACGCCGCCGCGAAGCGCGTGGGCGCCTCGGCGGGGGCGTGCACCGGCAGCTTGTGCGCGGTGGCGTCGTAGGGTGGGCGCGGGTGGTAGCGGCGGAAGACCGCCAGCGAGGAGAAGTCCGAGCAGTGGTCGGGGTGCAGGTGCGAGAACAGCACGGCGTCGAGCGTCCACGGGTCGAGGTGGCGCAGCAGTGCGCCCAGCGTGCCGTTGCCCAGGTCCATGACGAGCCGCGCGTCGCCCGCCTCCAGCAGGTACCCCGACGCGGGTGACACCGGGCCGGGTCCGCTGCCCGAGCAGCCGAGCACGATCAGCCTCATGGCCGAACGCTAACGCGCACGGGTGCGCCGCAGCCACCAGAGGCCGACCAGCGGCAGGACGAGCGGGACGAACCCGTAACCCCGGCCGTATACCGACCACACGGTGTCGTCGGGGAACTCGCCCGAGTCGAGCACCGTGAACGTACCGACGGCGAGCACCCCGACCAGCTCGATCACGACCGCCGACCACGCGAGCTTCCGCGACCACGGCTGGTGCCCCGCGAGCCCGATCGTCGCCAGGATGTAGACGACCCCCGACAACGCGGACAGCAGATAGGCGATCGGGGCCTCGTGGAACTTCGACGCGATCTGGACCGCGGCGCGGGCGGTGGCCGACAGCGCGAACACGCCGTAGACGGCGATCAGCACCCGCCCGGGGCCGGAGGAGGTGGCGCGCGGCCGCTCGGATCCCTGCGCGTCAGACACGGGCGTCCCACAGGTACTGCAGGCGGATCACCGCGACGGCCGTGGCGATCGCGCCGACGGCGATCACGGTGCCGCCCCAGCGGGTGGGGCCGTCGCCGGTGGTCTCGTCGGTGGCCGTGGCGAACTGCGTGGCGATGGGCAGCACGCCGATCGACACGGCGAGGTAGATGAGGAACGTCGAGGTCTCGGCGAGCTGGACGCCGGTGAACACCCGTACGGCGGCGATGGCCGCCTGCACCACGAGCAGCGCGACGGCGACCCCGACGGCGAGCTTCGCCGTGCGGTCCGGCGGGCGGTTCAGAATGGTGATGACCAGCCCGAACACGGCAAGCAGCCCGAGCGCGACGAGCACCACCACCTCGAGCGCGACGATCACGACGGGAACGCTACCGGAGCCCCGTCGACGCCGATCCGGCCGCGTCGAGGGCGGTGTCGACGGGAGTGTCGAGCGCGGTGTCGAGGGCTGCGACCGTGCCGATCTCGGGGCCCAGGAAGCGGCGGCCCAGGCGGCGGAAGGGCTCGGGATCGCCGGTGGCGAGGAACTCGTGGGGCGCGTGCGGCGGGTCGTCGGGATCGCGGGCGAGGTCCCGGGCCATGAGCACCCGCACGAGGTCCTTGGCGGTCTCCTCGGCGCTGGAGACGAGCGTGACGTCGGGCCCCATGACGATCTGCAGCAGACCCGCGAGCAGCGGGTAGTGCGTGCAGCCGAGCACCACGGTGTCGACCCGGGCGCGCTGCAGCGGCTCCAGGTAGCTCTGTGCCAGCCCGAGGATCTGGCGGCCGCTGGTCATGCCGCGCTCGACGAAGTCGACGAAGCGCGGGCACGCCACGGCGGTGACCTCGAGGTCGCGGGCGGCGGCGAACGAGTCGGTGTAGGCGCCCGAGGCGATGGTCGCCTTCGTGCCGATCACTCCGATCCGGCCCGTGTGGGTGACCGCCACGGCCCGTCGCACGGCGGGCAGCACCACCTCGACGACGGGCACGGGGTAGCGCTCGCGCGCGTCGGCGAGGCAGGCGGCGGAGGCGGTGTTGCAGGCGATGACCAGCGCCTTGACGCCGCGGTCGACCAGCGCGTCGCCCAGCGCGAGAGCGTGGCGACGTATGTCGGCGATGGCGAGCGGGCCGTACGGGCCGTGGGCCGTGTCGCCGGCGTACAGCACCTGCTCGGCCGGGAGCTGGTCGATGATCGCGCGGGCGACCGTCAGACCGCCCATACCCGAGTCGAAGATGCCGATCGGCGCGTCCGGACCCATGCCCCCGAGACTAGGCCACGTCCTGCGGCTCTCCGTTCGCGATAGCCGGGCCCAGGGTCTCATCGAACGAGATCCGCGGAGCTCGGCCTAGACGCCCAGCGCGGCGGGACGGTTCCCGCGGTCGGCCCGGGCCGCGACCGACGCCGCGAGCAGGCCGCCCAGTGCCCCGAACAGGTGCGCCTGCCAGGAGATGCCCGGCTGGCCCGGCAGGATGCCGAACAGGACGCTCCCCCAGATCAGCACGAGCACTATCGCGAGCCCGATCTGCCGGGCGCTGCGGGCGAAGAAGCCGCGGGCGAGCAGGAACACGAGCCAGCCGAAGATCACTCCGGACGCCCCGATGGTGGACGTGTCCGGCGGCCCGACCAGCCACACCCCGAGGCCGCTGATCACCCAGATCAGCGCCGTCACGGCCACCCACTGCCGGATGCCGCCAGCCATGGCGAGGAAGCCGAACACGAGGAAGGGCACCGTGTTGGACAGCAGGTGCGGCCAGCTCCCGTGCAGCAGCGGCGCCCAGATGATGCCGGCGAGCCCGTCGAGCTTGCGGGAGAAGATGCCGTCGTCGTTCAGCCCGTTGCCCGTGATCTGGTCCACTGCCTCGACCACGTACAGCAGTGCGGTGAACGCGAGCATCACGATCGCGGCGCCCACCGGCGAGGGCGGCAGGACGCGAGCGATCGACCGGCGAGGCAGCGGCGCAGGAGCGACCATGCGATCGAGCGTACGCGGATCGGCGCCCGACCTGCCATGATCGTCGCCGCGCGACCCCCGACGGGTTCCGACCTGCGTCAGGTTGCGCCGGCGGTGATCATGCGGCGGGCATCACGCGGCGGGGATCAGGCCCAGAGGTGGCCGTCGATGCCCTCGGCGGCCTCGTCGAGCGTGCCGCTGTAGGCGCCCGTGGAGAGGTACTTCCAGCCGCCGTCGCAGACGACGAGCACGATGTCGGCCGTGTCGCCCGCCCCCGCGGCCTTCTCCGCCACGGCGAGCGCCGCGTGGAGGATGCCGCCGGTGGAGATGCCCGCGAAGATGCCCTCCTGGTCGACGAGCTGGCGCGTGCGGCGCAGCGCGTCGTGGGAGCCCACGGAGTAGCGGGCGGTGAGCACCTCGGGGTCGTAGAGTTCCGGGACGAAGCCCTCGTCGAGGTTGCGCAGGCCGTAGACGAGCTCGCCGTAGCGCGGCTCGGCGGCCACGATCTGCACGTCGGGCTTGTGCTCGCGCAGGAACCGGCCGGTGCCCACGAGCGTGCCCGTGGTGCCCAGCCCCGCCACGAAGTGCGTGATCGTGGGCATGTCCCGCAGGATCTCGGGGCCGGTGGTGCGGTAGTGCGCGTCGGCGTTGGCGGGGTTGCCGTACTGGTAGAGCATCACCCAGTCCGGGTTCTCCGCGGCCAGCTGCTTCGCCATGGCGACGGCCTGGTTCGACCCGCCCGCGGCGGGTGAGGAGATGATCTGCGCGCCGTACATGGTGAGCAGCTGCCGCCGCTCCTGCGAGGTGTTCTCCGGCATCACACAGATGAGCGTGTAGCCCTTGAGCTTGCACGCCATCGCCAGCGAGATGCCGGTGTTGCCCGATGTGGGCTCCAGCACCGTGGCGCCCGGCTTCAGGAGCCCGTCGGCCTCCGCCTTCTCGATCATGGCCAGCGCCGGGCGGTCCTTGATCGAGCCGGTGGGGTTGCGGTCCTCGAGCTTCGCCCACAGCCGCACCCCGGGCGCGGGCGAGAACGAGGGCAGCCCGACCATCGGCGTGTCGCCGACCGCCTGGAGAAGGGAGTCGTACCGGGCCACCGCGATCAGCCGCCGGCGACCGCGGGAAGGATGGTGACGGTCGAGTTCTCACCCACGGGCGCCTCGAGGCCACCGGCGAAACGAACGTCCTCGTCGTCGACGTAGATGTTCACGAAGCGGTGCAGCTTGCCGTCGTTGACCAGGCGGCCCGCGATGCCGCTGTGGTTGGCCTCGAGGTCGTCGATCACCTCGGCGACGGTGCTGCCCTTCGCCTCGACGGACTTCTCGCCGCCGGTGTGCGTGCGGAGGATGGTGGGGATGGAGACGGTGACGGCCACTTCTCTACAACTCCAGGTCGTGTGTGACAGGTGGACGGGGCGGAGACGTCAGTCCTTGTCCGGGACGACGTCCGCACCGTTGTGCGCGAACATGTAAGTCTCCACGACCTCGACTTCTTCCTCGGTGACCACACCGTCCACGATCCGGAACGATCGGAGGTCGTGGCCGGTGGTGTTCGGCGCGGCGTCATCACGCGTCGAGACCAGCACGTAGTGCGCCTCGGGCTCGGAGGCGTAGGAGATGTCCGTGCGCGACGGGTAGGCGTCGGTGGCGGTGTGCGAGTGGTAGATCACCACCGGCACCTCGTCACGGGAGTCCATGTCGCGGTAGAGGCGCAGCAGGTCGCCCGAGTCGAACTCGTAGAACGTGGGCGAGCGCGCCGCGTTGAGCATGGGGATGAACCGCTCGGGACGGTCGGAGCCCTCCGGGCCCGCGATCACGCCGCACGCCTCGTCGGGATGGTCCCGTCGCGCGTGCGCCACGATCTCCTCGACGAGATCAGCTCGGATCACCAGCACGTCCGCCAGGGTACGGGCCCACAGCGGAGGTCCGCACACCAGCGGACGCGACTCACACGTCCTCCTCGCCGGAGCCCGTCGGCCGCGCGAGCCGCGGCTGCCGTGTCGATGGTGAGTCGCTCACACCTTCATGCGCGCCTGGACCAGCCCGTCCTGCACGAACGTCAGCCAGTGGTAGACGCCGAGGTGGGATGCGCGCGGGTCGTCCGGCGCCAGCTCCTCGGGCATGTCCTCGCTGACGTCGAGGGCGGTGCCCAGCGCCAGCCGGACGTCGTTGAGCGCGGCGAGCCAGACGTCACCCTGCTCGGGCACGAGCTCCACGCGCCCACCGGTCTCGGACAGCGTGTCCAGCACCAGCGCGGCGGCGGCGTCCTTGGCCTCGATCAGCTCGGGCTCGTGCAAC
Organism: Pseudonocardia sp.; assembly: GCF_025965585.1. Classification (GTDB taxonomy): domain Bacteria; phylum Actinomycetota; class Actinomycetes; order Mycobacteriales; family Pseudonocardiaceae; genus Pseudonocardia. The sequence goes on along the minus strand of NZ_JAOPWR010000042.1, from coordinate 9,227 downwards.
GAGCGCAGGCCGGCGGCGAGGTCGGCGTCCTCGGTGGTGAAGTCGGGCAGCAGGCGGGCGAGCACGCGGTCGTCCGGGCGGGTGGACGGGCCGGTGCGGATGCCGGTGAGCACGGCCAGCTCGTCGGCGGGGTTGTCGGCGGTGCGACCGGCCAGCATCTGCCGGACCTCCCCCACCAGCCCGCGCAGCACCTCGGCCTCCTGCGCCTCGAAGGTGGCCACGAGCCGCACCTTCTGGCCGCGCCCGGACTTCTTCCAGCCGTTCATGAGCTCTTCTGCATCGTGGCCCACAGCCCTGCCGCGTGGAGCTTCGCCACGTCACCCTCGATCTTGTCCTTGTCGCCCGCCGACACCGCGGCCTTGCCCTTGAGGTGCACGTCCATCATCAGCGCCGTGGCCTTGGGCTCCGGGTAGCCGAACAGCTTCTGCAGCACATACGTGACGTACGACATGAGGTTGACGGGGTCGTTCCAGACCACCGCCTGCCACGGGGAGTCGGACGCGGCGTCCTCGACGACGACCGGGTCCACCTGACGGGTGGGGGTGGGAATCGGCGCGGCCATGGTCTCCATGGTGACACTCCGTCCATCCCGTGCACACGGCACATAGGCTCTCCGTCCATGAGCGGTAGTCCGTCCACGGCGGGTGTCAGCACCGCGCTGCTGACCGACCGGTACGAGCTGACGATGGTGGCGGCCGCAGTGGCCGACGGCACCGCGCAGCGCTCCTGCGTGTTCGAGGTGTTCGCCCGGCGGCTGCCCGAGGGGCGGCGCTACGGCGTCGTCGCCGGCACCGGGCGGCTGCTGGAGTCGATCAGCCGGTTCCGGTTCGGCTCCGAGGAGCTGGCCGCGCTGGACGGCATCGTCGACCGCAGCACGCTGGAATGGCTCGCCGACTACCGCTTCACCGGCGACGTCGACGGCTACCCGGAGGGCGAGCTGTACTTCCCCGGGTCGCCGATCCTGACGGTCCGCGGCACGTTCGCCGACGCGGTGATGCTCGAGACCCTCGCGCTGTCGATCCTCAACCACGACAGCGCCATCGCCTCGGCCGCCGCGCGGATGGTCACCGCGGCCGCGAGCCGTCCGCTGATCGAGATGGGCTCGCGGCGCACCCACGAGGCCGCCGGGGTGGCCGCCGCCCGGGCCGCCTACCTCGCGGGCTTCGCGTCCACGTCCAACCTGGAGGCGCAGCGCCGGCACGGCATCCCGACGGCGGGCACGGCCGCGCACGCCTGGGTGCTGCTGCACGACGACGAGCTGTCCGCGTTCGCGAGCCAGGTCAAGGCACACGGCACCGACACCACGCTGCTCGTGGACACCTACGACATCCACCGCGGCATCGAGCTCGCCGTCGAGGCGGCCGGCCCGGAGCTGGGCTTCATCCGGATCGACTCCGGCGACCTCGGCGAGATGGCCCGCCAGGCCCGTGAGCAGCTCGACCGGCTGGGCAACACCCGTACGAAGATCGTGCTCTCCGGCGACCTCGACGAGTACGCCATCGCAGCCCTGCGCGCCGAGCCCGTCGACTCCTACGGCGTGGGCACGTCGGTCGTCACGGGATCGGGGGCGCCGACGGCGGGCATGGTCTACAAGCTCGTCGAGGTGGACGGGCGCCCGGTGGTCAAGCGCAGCGCGGCCAAGGAGTCGCGTGGCGGCCGGAAGTCGGCGGTGCGCCGCTACAAGCCCACGGGCACGGCCGTCGAGGAGGTCGTGCACGCGGCGGCGTCCGCGCCGGAGATCGGCGCGCACGACCGGACGCTGCCCGTGCCGCTGATCCGCGACGGCGAGCTGGTGGCCGACGTCGAGAACCTCGATCAGTCGCGCGACCGCCTGCGTGCCGCACTCGTGTCCGTGCCGTGGGAGGGCCTCAAGCTCTCGCGCGGCGAGCCCGCGATCCCGACGGTGTTCTCCTGATGCCCGCCGACGCACGTCCCCCCGCGGAGGCGGCATCGTGAGAGCGCTGATCGTCGTCGACGTACAGAACGACTTCTGCGAGGGCGGCTCGCTGGCCGTCGCGGGCGGGGCCGCGGTGGCGGCCGGCGTCTCGGTGCGGATCCGGACGTCCGGGTACGACCACGTGGTGGCAACCCGCGATCACCACGTGGACCCGGGGGCCCACTTCTCCGACACCCCGGACTTCCGCGAGTCCTGGCCTCCGCACTGCCGCGCGCACACGCCGGGCGCCTCGTTCCACCCGGACCTGGACGTGGCCGGCATCGAGGCCGTGTTCGACAAGGGCGTGCACGCGGCCGCGTACTCGGGCTTCGAGGGCGCCGAGCCGGGCGGCGCGGCACTGCGGGACTGGCTCGCCGAGCGCGGCGTGACGGCCGTGGACGTGGTGGGCATCGCCACCGACCACTGCGTGCGCGCCACGGCACTCGACTCGGCGGCCGCGGGCTTCCCCACCACCGTGCTGCTGGACCTCTGCGCGGGCGTCGCCCCGGGCACGACGGAGGCGGCGATCGCGGAGATGCGGGCCGCCGGAATCACGGTCGCCTGAGCACCGCCACGACCGCGACCGCCGCGGTGATCAAGGCGCCGGTGTCGCTGTTCGAGCACGGAGCGCGACGTCAGCGCCTTGACCGCGGAGTGCGGGCCGTCGGTGGGGCTGCCGCGCGACGGGGTGGGTCAGACCTTGCGCATCGCGAAGGCGCTGAGGCCGGCGGCCAGATCGCCCTCGGTGCTGTCGGGGTCGGAGTGCGCGCCCACGGCCTCGGCCAGCCCGATGCAGCGCGGGCCGTCGAACAGGCCGCACGCGTAGCGGACCGTGGTCTCGTCGGTGCCCAGCACGCCCACGCGCAGCTGGTAGATGCCGGGGTAGTGCACCTCGTCGAGGTACTCCACCTGCAGCGAGCTGGGCGAGAGGCCGTCGAGCGGGCCGCCCGTGGGGTAGCCGAGCACGTCGAGGTGCAGCTCGGCGAGGGCGTCGAGGTACCAGCCGGCGAGCGCCACGTTGTTCACGTGGCGGTTGGTGTCGATGTCGCTGAAGCGGGTGCGGATGTCGAGCCGGAACGGGTACGCCTCGCGCACCAGGCGCGACGGTCCGCGGTCGATGCGCTCGGACCCCGGGCCGTCGATGCGCAGGGTGGAGAGCGCCTCGCGGACCGTGTCGGGCAGCGCCGTCGGCCCGTCGTCGGTGACGTGCACGCTGACCGACTCGCCGGTGGCGACACACTCGTCGCCCGCGAAGACCGCGTAGCTGTAGGTGAACGAGGAGGTGCCGATGCGGGTGACCCCGAGGCCGATGCGGTACCTCCCGGCCACGCGCAGCGGCGCCAGCACGTCGACGCGGACCGACGCCAGCAGCAGCCGGATCCGGGCCCGGACGCGCGTGGTGAGCTCCGCGCCGAGGGTGTCGAGCTCAACGGCGACGCGGGCGTCCTCGAACCAGCGGACGAGCGCATCGCGGCCGATGCGGCGACTCGGGTCGAGGTCGCTGTAGCGGGCGGTGTGCTCGATCAGCACGGGGAAGGACGACGGCTCGAGTCGCAGCTGGGTGGACGTCACATGGTCGATGATGTCAGGTCACCCTTCTGTGATGCCGCACGCACACCCCGACGTCACAGCGCGGCGGCCTTCGCGTGTTCGCCCACGGCGCTCCGACGAGCCCGGGTAACCTGCCCATCGTGCCCACCGCGACCGAGCTCCCCGGCGTCGCGGAACTGCTGGAGGCCGCGGTCACCGCCGTCGGCGGGCAGCGCCGCGAGGGCCAGGACGCCATGGCCCAGGCGGTCCGCAAGGCCATCAGCAGCGGCGAGCACGTGGCCGTGCAGGCCGGCACCGGCACCGGCAAGTCGCTGGCCTATCTCGTGCCCGCCATCCACCACGCCGTCGCGAAGAACTCCACGGTCGTGATCTCCACGGCCACCATCGCGCTGCAGCGCCAGCTCGTCGACCGCGACCTCCCCCGGCTGGCCAAGGCGCTCAAGCCGCTGCTCGGCCGCACGCCCACGTTCGCGATCCTCAAGGGCAGGCGCAACTACCTGTGCCTCAACAAGCTGCACGGCGACGGCGGTGACGACGAGGAGGACCAGCTCTTCGACCCCTTCGCCATCTCCGCCATGGGCCGGGCCGTCAAGCGGCTGCACGAGTGGGCCGACACCACCGACAAGGGCGACCGCGACGAGCTGGTGCCCGGCGTCACCGATGCCACGTGGCGGCAGGTCTCGGTCACCGCGCGCGAGTGCCTGGGCCTCTCGAAGTGCCCGGTCGGCGAGGACTGCTTCGCGGAGAAGGCCAAGGCCGAGGCGGGCCGCGCCGACATCGTCGTCACCAACCACGCGCTGCTCGCCATCGACGCCCTCGAGGGGCGTCCGGTGCTGCCCGAGCACGACGTCGTGGTGGTGGACGAGGCCCACGAGCTGGTCGACCGCGTCACGGGTGTGGCCACCGCCGAGCTGACCTCCGCGATGGTCGGCACCACCGCCCGCCGGCTGGGCAAGCTCGTCGACCAGGCGGTCGCCGACCGGCTCGCCGAGGCGGGAGAGGGCCTCGGCATGGTGCTGGAGGACCTCGCGCCCGGCCGTTGGGACTCCCTCCCGCAGGCGCCGTCGGGTGCGTTGTCCGCGATCGTCAACGCCGCAGGCGCGTGCCGCACCGCCCTGGGGTCCGAGCGCCGTGAGGACCCGGACGCCGCCTCGGGGCGCAAGGTCGCGCAGGCCTCCCTGGACGAGGTGCTCGACACGGCCACCCGCCTGCTCGGGGCGTTCGAGGAGCCCGATCCGGCCAAGCGCCGCGACGTCGTCTGGCTCGGCGAGCAGGGCCCGGACGGGATGCGCCACAAGGTGCTGCGCGCCGCCCCGCTGTGGGTGGGCGGGCTGCTGCGGGAGCGGTTGTTCGGCCGGTCCACCGTGGTGCTCACCTCCGCCACGCTCGCCCTGGGCGGCAACTTCGACGCGCTGGCGCGGCAGTGGGGACTGCCCCCTGCCGCGTCCACCGGGAGCACGGACCCGATACCCGACCCGGACGCCCCGAAGTGGTCGGGCATGGATGTCGGCTCGCCGTTCGCCCACGCCCGCAGCGGCATCCTCTACGTCGCCAAGCGCCTGCCCCCTCCCGGTCGCGACGGGCTCCCGCCCGCCTACCTCGACGAGATCGCCGGGCTCGTGGAGGCCGCGGGCGGGCGCACGCTGGGGCTGTTCTCGTCGATGCGGGCGGCCAAGCAGGCCACCGAGGCGTTGCGTGGCCGGCTGGAGACGCCGCTGCTGTGCCAGGGCGACGACTCCACGATGCAGCTGGTCAAGAAGTTCGCCGAGGACGAGCCCACGTCGCTGTTCGGCACGCTGTCGCTGTGGCAGGGCGTGGACGTGCCCGGGCCGTCGCTGTCGTGCGTGATCATCGACCGCATCCCGTTCCCGCGCCCGGACGACCCGCTGGTCGCGGCGCGGCAGCGCGCCACCGACGCCCGCGGGGGCAACGGCTTCCTGTCGGTGTCGGCCACGCACGCGGCCCTGCTGCTCGCCCAGGGCGCCGGGCGGCTGCTGCGCGGTATGGACGACCGCGGCGTGGTGGCGATCCTCGACCCACGGCTGGCCACAGCCCGCTACGGCGGGTTCCTGAGGGCGAGCCTGCCGCCGTTCTGGCCCACGGACGACCGCGAGAAGGTGCACGCGGCCCTGCGCCGGCTCCGCGGAGCGTGACGATCGCCGGCCCCGCAACCTGACACGGACGGGCACCTGCGTCGGGTTGCGCGGCAGCCGACCACCCGTGCGGACCTGCTGGAGCACCCGCAGCGCGACGCGACCGCGCGGCGAACCTAGGCCAAGGTGGCCAGGAGGGGCGAGGGGAAGCGCACCGTGAAACGCACCTCCCCCAGCAGCTGCTCGATCATCGCGGCCCGCTCCTCCAGCGCCGCGCGGGCCTGCGCGCCGACGTCGGCGGTGAGGTGCAGGGCCACTCGGCCGTCGGCGCGGTGGTGCCAGCCGCCGACGATGCGCCCGTCGACCCACGCGGTGGGGCCGCCGTTGCCGTTGCGGTCGAACAGCAGTGGGACGTCGGCGGGGTCGAGGTGGAAGCCGCGCTCCTTCCACCCCATCGTCGACGGGTCGAGGCCCGGCAGCAGGGCGGCCGAGGGCGGAGCGGGATCGGGGGCGTCGACGTCGTCGGGCAGGACGTAGCCGGTGCCCACTGCGCCGTCGTCAGCGGCCAGCTCGACCTCCACGGCGCCGACGTCGGCCAGTGCGGTGCTGGTGGTGGCCACCGTCCAGCCCGCCCACCACTGCAGATCGGTGCGGGTGCCGGGCCCGAACGCCGCCAGCCAGCGGCGGGCCAGCCCGGCGGCGGCCTCTCGGGTGTCGAGCTCCCCGAAGCCCGCGGGGAACCACCCCCCGGCCGCGGCCCAGCGGTATTGCCCGTTGATCCACGTGCCGGTCGGACGGGCGCGCAGGACCTGACCCTCGAACCCCAGGTGCAGCAGCACGCGGGAGTGCGCCGCCTGCGTGGTGGCGTACGGCCCGCTCCCCACCGGCACCTTGACGGCCAGCGCGGGCAGGCGGGCGCCCACCTCGCGGGCCGTGAGCGGGCCCGCCTCCGCGAGCAGGGCCGTGACGTCGGCGGCGGCCGCCTTCAGCCACGGGTCGGGATCGGTGATGCCACCCGCCTCGAGCATCCCGAGCACCTTGCGCCGCTCCGTGCGCGCGACGGCGAGCGTGGCCCCGTGGTGCACCAGCCGGGCGTTGTCGTGCCCGACGATCCACAGCGTGCGGCGCATGGCGTGGTGGCGCAGTAGCGAGCGCCGGCCGTAGAGGGCCTCGTCGAGCGCGGCCAGGCCCGGGTGAGCCATGCGCGCGGCCGTCGAGAGATAGACCGTGACGGGGTCGGTGGAGTGCAGCGCCACCAGGCCGTCGGTGATCGCCTCGACGTCGTCGGTGCGGGCGGCGGCCACGTGCCGGTGCCGGACGGCCAGGCGGACGCGTCGCTCGGCGGCGTCGATGCGTCGGAGGGCCATGCGGTGAGCATGCCAGCGACCCCCGACAGACCCCGGCCGATCACCCAGCGCCGATCACCCAGCGCCGATCATCCGAGGCCGAGCAGCTCCCGAAGCCGGTCGGGGCGCAGGCCGAGCCGGCCCGTCACCGGGTCGTCCGGCGGGACGGCGGCGATCGCGGCGAGCAGCGCCTCGCGGCGGGACGGGTCGGTGGCCGCCTGCCGCGGGGTGAGCCCGTCGAGGGCGGGTGCCGGGTCGTCGCACCAGCGCTGCTCGCGACGCTCCTGCAGCTGCCGCACGACCGGTGACACGGCCGCGGGCGTCGCCCGGGCCCGCTCCGTGTGCAGCACCGCACGAGGCTCGGGCTCGTCGACGGCCAGCAGGTCCAGGAGCTCCAGCCCGTCGCGCTCCTCCAGCACCGCCAGCAGCTCCTCCTCCAGCTCGCGCTCCACCGCGGCCACGGCGACGAGCACCCGGCGCCCCGTGCCGTCCGGCAGCGCCCGCGCGCAGACCCGCTCGCCCATCGCGGCGGTCGGGCCCGCGGTGGGGAGCTGCTCACCGGTGCGGACGTCGCGCACGTGCTCGGCGTCGACCACCTCGTAGACACCGCGGTCGACCGTGAGCCACGACGTGCCGAGCTCCACCTCGTCGACGGGAAGCAGCGGTCCGCGGTCGGCGAGGAAGCGGGCGAACCAACCGCTCTCGTGCAGCACCGTGTCGGCCACGAGAGGGTCGTCGAAAGCCCCGTCGGTGCCGAGCGCCTCGGCGTGCAGCTCCAGGAGGTCCGTGGCCTCCCCGCCGCGTCGTTCCAGGTACCCGACGGCCTTGCGGTGCAGCCAGCCGACGCGCTCGGCCAACGGCGCGGCGGCAGGCCTGCCGAGGTGGCACTGCTTGTACTTGCGCCCCGAGCCACACCAGCACGGCTCGTTGCGGCCGGGCTCGGGACCCGCGGCCCTCGCGAACGGCCGCACGGCGACGACGTCGGGATCGTCCTCGGTCGCCTCGATCGACCGCCACCGGCCCAGTGCCGCGGCGGCATCCCCGCGGTCGGACTCGTACGCCGCCAGCCGGTCCTCGACCAGCTCCCACCCACCGCCCGCCTGGGCGGCCGCGCGCAGGTGCGACTCGGCGTCGAGCACCCGGCCGTCGCGTTCGGCGGCGACCGTCGCGACCCACTCCGCCACGGCCGCGCGCGGCGACCGCCCGGCGGCGGCGACCAGTCGGTCCGCCAGAGCGACCAGCTCGGCGACGCGTTCCCTGTCGTACTCGGCGGCCTCGCGGCCCCACTCAGCGGGGAGCTCCTCGAGCAGCTCGTCGACGACGACCACCAGCACCTCGGGTGAGCCCAGCAGGTCCAGCGCCCGCCGCAGCGCCGCGGGCGCGGTGACCTCGCCGCTGAGGATCTCGAGGGCTTCCGCCGCGGCCAGCCCGTCCTCGGGAGTGGCCAGCCGGTGCATCATCCGGAACTGCCGGTCGGCCTCCTCCGCGATGGCCCAGATCGACTCGTCGTGGGCGAACTCATCGTCACGCTGTTCCAGACCCGCCGCGGCGGCGAGCTCGGTGAACGGGGGCACGGGACGGGCGAACGCCTCCCGGTCGCGCAGCAGCAGCCCGATGACGAGGGCCTCCGCGGTGACCGGCAGCTGCGGCTCGGCCACCTCGGCGTCGTAGACCGAACGCAGCGTCTCCACGAGGCCGGGCGGGGCGACCGGCTCCTCGTCCAGGACGGAGACGTCGACGTCCCCGGCGGCCGAGACCCGCACGGCGAGCAGGGCGTCGAGCGGGAGGTCGGCGAGCCAGCCGGCCGGGCCGCCCCACGCGAGCGGCTCCGGCCCCCCGCCCTCGGTCTCCAGTGACCCCTCCGGCACGCGCAGCGCGGCGACGCGGAGGAAACCGGCCAGGTCGGTGTCGAGGTCGAGGTAGCCCTCGACGTGCTCGGCCGCCGAGAGCCGATGGGTCAGCACGATGCCGGCCGTGAGGGCGGGGACGTGCACGACGACGTCGGGATGCGCTATCGCCAGCGGTGACTCCGGATCGTCCAGCACCGCGTCCTCGACCGTGTCGAGGTCGGCCGGGACATCGCCGCCGAGCCGGGCCACGACGAGCTCGCGCAACCGGTCGAACGCGACCGCGACCTCGTCGCGCACGACATCCCGATAGGCCTGCCGGATCGCGTCGGGCGTCATGAGCGGCAGAGTAGGTCGCGCCGGTCAGCGGTGGTTCGCGTACCCCGTCCAGGCCTGCCGGCGCGCCCGGCGCGGGTCGCACTCCACGCGGTCCGTGGCCCGGCGCAGCACGTCG
>NZ_JAOPWR010000554.1 GCF_025965585.1 Pseudonocardia sp. | reverse complement strand
AGATCGGTGTCGACAAGAACACCACCGTCGTCTTCCCGGCGCCGCTGATGAGCACGATCGGCGAGCTGGGGTCGTTCCTGGCCCGGGAGACGGCCGCCGCAGCGGCGCAGCCGGGCCCGGCCTCCGTGGCCTACCCGATGCAGCCGCCGGCTGTGCCGTCGAGCAACGGCACCCCGCCCGTTCCGTCGGCGAACTGAACCCGGCCGCCTGTGGGGTCGCTGGCCGACGTCGCGTACTGGGCCCGGGGCAGCGGGCTGGAGATCGTGCTGCTCGTCCTGGGCTCGGTGCTGCTGACGAGGCTCGCGGCGTGGGTCCGCGGCCGGATGATCGGGCACGTCGACGCCCACGACGACAGCACCGAGTCGCTGGTGCGTTCGGAGGAGGCCAAGCACCGGCACGCGCTGATCCAGGTGCTCACCTGGGGGTGTTAGTGCTGGTGTACTGCGTGGCGGCGGTGCTTGTGGTGGCACGGCTGGGGATCCCGCTCACCGGGCTGGTGGCGCCGGCGACGATCATCGGGGTGGCGTTCGGGCTGGGCGGGCAGCGCATCGTGCAGGACGTGCTGGCCGGGTTCTTCATCATCGCCGAGCGTCAGTACGGGTTCGGGGACCTGGTGCGGGTGTCCACGACGGGCGTGGTGGGCGACGCGACGGGCACGGTGGAGGACGTGAACCTGCGCGTCATCCGGCTCCGGTCGGTCGACGGGGAAGTGATCATCGTGCCGAACGGGCAGATCGCCCGCACGGTGAACCTCTCCCGCGACTGGGCCCGCGCGGTGGTCGACGTGCCGATCCGGCGACGGTCGGGGTCGGCCGGGCCACGGAGATCCTGCAGCTGGTGGGGGCGGCCGCGTGGGGTGACGAGGAGCTGCGGGCGCTGCTGCTCGACGCGCCGACGGTGATGGGTGTGGAGACGATCGAGGTGGACGAGTTCCGGATCCGGATGGTGGCCCGCACGTTGCCGGGCAAGCAGTTCGCGGTGGGCCGGGAGCTGCGCACGCGGGTGGCGGTGGCGTTCCGCCGTGAGGGTTTGACGGTTCCGGCGGAGCTGGACACGGACCAGTCGACCGGCAGCTTCGGGTGACGGCACGGGTGCGGCTCTCCACCGTCGTCCTGACCGTGCTGTTCGCGGGGGTGCTGGCGCTCTACGTGCAGGTGCGGCCGTCGCGGGGACCGGCGCGGTCGAGACGTCGGCCGTGCCGACACCGACCCCTGCGCGGACCGTGCCCCGTACGAGCGAGCCCACCACCGTACCGACGTCAACACCCGTCCGCACGACGTCGACGGCACCGGAAGTCGCACCGACCTCGGACGGCGCCCGCCCGCGCCTGACCCCCGAGACGCCGCCCTCCACATCCGGGAGCGCGCCGGGCTGATGACGGTAGCGGGTGGTGACCTTCTGCCCTGTCCGGAGCGTGGCGGATCGCCGAGGCTCACGGTATGAGCCAGACACTGCGCAGATCCGATTCCGACATCAAGTCCGCGGTCATCGACGACGGGGCCGTCACGCTGTCCGGCGAGGTCGATAGCTACCCGGAGAAGCTCATGGCGACCAAGGCCGCCCAGCGCGTGCACGGCGTCACCGCCATCGCCTAGGAGATCACGTTGCGCACCCGGTGGAGCGAGGTCAACGACAGCGACATCGCCCGGGAGGCCGGTGAGGCGCTCGATCGTGCCGTCGACGTCCCGGGGTCGGTCAAGGCCGTGGTCCACGACCACGTCGTCACCCTGACCGGTGACGTGGACTGGCAGTTCCAGCGATCGGCTGCCGACCGTGCGGTCCGGTACGCGAAGGGCGTCACCAGCCTTCTGAACCTGGTGAAGATCCGTCCCGCCGTCATGGTGTCCGGGGTGAAGTCGTCGATCACGTCCGCGCTGGTCCGCACCGCCCGCCTGGAGAGCAGGAACATCCGCGTCACGACCGGGGCCGAGGGCGTGGTCACCCTGCACGGCACCGTGCGCTCGTGGGCCGAGCGCCGCGAGGCCGAGCAGGCGTGCTGGGCCGCACCGGGCGTCATCGAGGTCGTCAACGACCTGCACATCGAGTACTGAGCTCGGCCAGATCCCGACCCTGCTGCTCGCCCCGGATCGGGGCGGGCAGCGTCGTGTGATGAAGGGGAACCGGATGCGGGTGTGCGAGATGTCGGTGCTGGGCCCGACCGTGGCGGGCGAGCGGGCGCCCGATGCCGGCGCGCTTGTCGCCCATCCGCAGCAGGACGTGGCGGAGGTGATCGCCGTGCTGCGCCTGTCCGGGCTCGGCTGCCTCGCCGTGGTCGAGGACGGCGTGGTGGTCGGGGCGATCACCGAGCAGGACGTGGTCCGGGCACTCGCCCGGGACGACGCGGACATCCGTGACGACGTCCGGTGTCGGCTCGCCAGGCACCGGGGGCTCGGGCGGTGGACCGTGACCGTGCGCGGCGGTGACGTCGTCCTCACCGGGCCCACCCCCGATCCGGTCGAATGCATCGCCGTCACGGCGATCGCGGGATCGGTGGTCGGCGTGACGGGGACGCGGTTCACGGGGCACAGCCCGCTCAAGCAGGGACAATTCTCGGCCGGTGCTTAGCACCCGGTCGTGGCTCATCCCGGGGGATCGGATTTCCCATGTCGACACGCAGCGCGTGGGCGCACGGGAAGTGCCCGACCCGTGCCGGCGGTCGTGACCGCAGGACTCGGGCCGGGCGGCGGGTTCCGTATGCCTTACGTCACGCCGCAACCGTGGTTGCAGGTGACTATCAGGCCTTGTTCAGCCAGGCGATCCGGTCGCCGGAGAAGATCGAGCCCTGATAGAGGACGATGTGCTGACCGGGCGTGCCACTCTTGTTGTCGAAGCACACGTCGCCGGAGACGTTTCCGCCGGGCTCGAGTTCGCCTGAGTCGAGCATCTTCTGGCTGCCGCCGAATGTCGTGGACAGGATGGTGCCGTCCGGATCCTGCATCTTCCAGTCGAAGGCGTTGAATGACACCGTTGCGGTGGTCCCGTTGCTGTAGTGGACTGCGGTGCACAGAGACTTGCCGTATGTACTGTCGCCGGCCTTCACAGCGCTGCTGGTCAACGAGAGGCCGTCTTTGACCACCGTCTCCCCGGCTTGTGCGACTCGGCCATTGGTCGTGGCCCCCGGGAAGGCGGGCGATGCGGCACCAGGATCCTGTGTGGTCTGTGATCCGGACTGCGGGGTTGCGTTCACCGCTTGATCGATCGAACTCACAGCCGAACGGGTCACACGAAGCCGAGGATGACCCCGGCGAGCAAGAGTGCCAGACCGATGACTGACCTGATGCGGTTGGAGAAGAAGATCCCCACCAGCCCCAGAATGACTCCCACGAATCCGAGGATGATGCCGAGAATGTTGATGAAGGGGATTTATGAGAAGGGCAGAGAAAGGGCGCCCATCACTATCGCCGTGATGGCGAGACCGTTCCCTCTCGGCTTTCGAGGAGGAGTCGGCGGTACGGACGGCGGGGCTGCCGGATACGCGGTCATGATTACTCCGAATCGACGATGAAGCCGGGTATGCAATGTGCGGGTGCACCGTCGCGGAACTGGGCCATCTGGAGCTAGAGGCGTTGGTCCATAAGGGTCTGGGTGGATCGAGGCCGATCGAGGTTCCCTGGAGGCGCTAGCCCGGTTCGGCCGGATGCACGCGTTGGCCGGTGAGGTTGCGGAGCCGGATCGCGATGACGGTCGACTGCGGTGACGCGGTTTCGAGCACCGTCAGGGGCAGGCCGGTTAACCGGGCCAGCCTCGCCGGGTCGCGGACCTCGTAGGCCTCGCCGACACCGAGGACGCTCCAGCCGGTGAGGGTGTTCGGGTCGATGTTGTCGGCCTCGAAGGCGACCACGTCCTTGCGGGCGGCGCCGATCGGGCCACTGGCCCGGAACACGATCTCGTCGCCGTCGACGAGGAACGCGACAGGTTGGGCAGCGGGCATAGCCAAAGCGGTGAACACGACGCGTCCGACCGCCGCTCCGGCCAGCAGTTGCAGGCACTCTTCGCGGTCGATCGCGGCGGGCGGAGCAGGTACGGCCATCATCGGCATCGTCGACCTCAGTTCGGTTGCTGTTCCTCCCACGATGCCGTCCGGGACAGCGGAGCGAGCAGAGGACAACGTCCCCCTTCCGGACGCGGTCGGTCCGTCCTCGGGGTGAGACTCAGCGGTGGGGAATCGACCAGGACAGCCACGTGCCCTGTGTTTCGTAGGGGGCGAGGGTGAAGGTCCCGCCCCGCAGCTCGGCGCGGCGGCGCAGGTTCGCCAGCCCACTGCGCCGGCCGGTCGGGCCGATGCCGACGCCGGTGTCGCGGATGTCGAGGGTCAACCGGTCGGGGCCGGAGACGAGATCGACCTCAGCGGAGCGGGCGTGGGCGTGGCGGGCGATGTTGGTGAGGGCCTCGCGCAGCACGGCGAGCAGGTCGGCCACAACGTCGTCGGACAGCGTGTTCTCCAGCAGTCCGGAGAACCGCACGGTGGGTTCGAACCCGAGCATCGGCGCGACGTCGGCGACGACGTCGAGCAGCCGGGCCCGCACGCCACTCGGTGCGGCGCCGACGACCTGCTGGAGCCCGAAGATGGTAGTGCGGACCTGGCTGATGGTGTCGTCGAGGTCGCCGATGGTGGCCTGGACCCGGTCGTGGGCCTTCCCCGCGGGGAGCCCGCCGAGCACGCTCTGCAGGGTCAGTCCCGAGGCGAAGAGCCGCTGGATGACGTGGTCGTGCAGGTCGGCGGCGATGCGGTCGCGCTCGTCGAGCATCGTGGCGCGTTGCTGCTCCCGGCGGGACTCGGCGAGCTCGAGTGCGAGGGAGGCCTGGTTGGCGAACACCGTGGCGGTGTCGAGGTCGTCGGCGGTGAACTCGGCCCGGCCACGGACCCGCACCGCGGTGAGCACGCCGTGGGTGCGCTTCGGACCCAGCAGCGGCATGACCAGCATCGGACCGACGTCCAGCATGCGCGAGGTGATGGAGGTGCGGCCTTGGAGGTTGTCGGGGCCGGAGACCCGCTGGGGGATACCGCTGACGAACACCTGACCGGACAGCGTCCCCGCGCTGAGCGGGACGCGGCGGCCGCGGAAGTCGTCGGCGCCGGTGCCGACGGCGATCTCGATCCGCAGGTCGTCGCTGTTTCCGTCGGGAAGCACGACGGTGACGAGGTCGGCGTGGGCGACGGCGAGACTGCGTTCGGCGATGAACTGCAACGGATCTCCGACGGCCTCGCCTGCGGCGTCGGTGGGGTCGGCGGGGTCGGGGACGGCGAGCAGTCGCCGGGTGATGGCGGCAGAGGCCTGCAGCCACTCGTGGCGATTACGTGCCGCATCGAAGAGCCGGGAGTTGTCGATGGCCATCCCTGCCGTGGTGGCGAGGGCCTGGATGAGGGCGACGTCCTCGCTGCTGAACTCCCCGCGCGTGCTTTCGCACAGGTAGAGGTTGCCGTAGACCTCGCCGCGGACCCGGATCGGGACGCCGAGGAAGCTGTCCATCGGGGGATGGCCGTCGGGAAAGCCGGAGGAGCGGGGGTCGTCGGAGATCCGCCGCAGCCGGATCGGCTCGGGGTTCTCGATCAGTGCTCCGAGCAGGCCCTTGCCCTGCGGGAGGTCTCCGATCCCGGCGACCACCTCGGCCGCCATGCCGATGTGGATGAACTCCGCGAGGTGCCCGTCGGGAGCGATCACACCGACGGCGGCGTAGCGGGCGCCGATGAGGTCGCGGGCGGCCTCGACGATGTGGCGCAACAGCACGGGCAACGCCAGATCACTGCTGATCACCTGGTTGGCCTTCAGCAGACCCCGCAGCCGGCCCTGAGTGACCTGGACCTCCTGCGCGCGCTCGACCAGCTGCCCGAGCAGCTGGTCGAGTTCCAGCCGTGGCAGGTCGGGGAAGGTCAACCCCGTGCCCGCTGGTAGCGGCTGGTCGGGCGCGGTGCCGGGCCGGCCGGCCTGGCGGTCAGGCCCGGCCGGCGGAGCGGAACTCATCGGGGCCCCTCTGGACGTCGTCGAAGACCGACACGTCACCGAGGTCCGAGGCGACCAGCTCAGGACACCACAACAAGGGCCGGACGGCTACCGCTAGGGGTGGGGGGTGAAGGCCAGGTGCCGGGAGATCACGTCGGCGGCGACGTCGGGGAGCAACCGGCCGGTGGCGTAGGCAGGCCCCGCACGGCACCGTCACCCGGCACTTCCGCCGCCACCAGCAGGGCGAGCCGACCTCCACGAACCCGATCGCGTCGATCTACGCGTGGACCCGGGGTCTGGCGCACCGCGGCCGGTTGGACGGCAACGCCGAGCTGGTGGGCTTCTGCGAGGCGCTCGAGCGGGTGGTGGTCGAGACGGTGGAGAGCGGTGCCATGACCAAGGACCTGGCGCTGCTCATCGGCCCGGATGCGCCGTACCAGAGCACCGAGGAGTTCCTCGCCACGCTGGGCGAGAACCTCCGGAATGCGGTGGCGGCGGCTCCGGCCGGCTGAGCGGAGCGTCGTCCGGTGGCGGCACGACGAGAACCGGCCGGTGCTGGCCACCGATGACACCGTGCGACACGGAACGCCCCAGCAGCCTCGCCACGGCCGCGCCGAAGCCCTCGCCGCGCGTTCCCACGATGATCATCAGGGCGTCGTGCTCCGCGGCGACGGCGGCCAGGAGCGCGACGGGGTCCCCGTGGGAGGCGTGGTAGGTCCAGCTCGCCGGAGCACCCGCCATGGCCGCATCGACCTGTCGGTGCTGCTCGGCCAGGACTCGTGCGCCCTGCTGCTCCCAGTCGGCGATCTCGGAGCCGACGTGGCCGACCGCCCGCAGAACCCCGGCTCCGGCGAAGCGGGCCGGGTCGCCGTCGCGCATCTCGACCGCCTCGCGGGTGCCCGTCGGCGCGCCTGAGGGCACGCCCGACGTGCCTGTCGATCCGTCGCCGAGGGTGATCCGCACGGCGACGGTCGGACGCCCGCGGGAGTCGAGGATCTCCAGTGCCGTTAGCGATCGGACGTCGAAGAACGTCCGCATGTCGTGATGGCCGTGCCGTGATGCGTGGTCATGCGACCGACGCTAGGCGCGGAGCAGGTGCGCACAGCAGGGCCGAAGTTCCCCGATCGTCCCTGTCCCGCGGGACGTTCAACCCCTGCTGGGTCGGCCGGATCGGGGGTTCAGTGCGGGGTGAGTCGCTTTCCGTGAAAGGGGAATGACATGCAGTACATCCCGCCCGGCCGCCCCGGCAGCATCGTCGAGGTCGCTCCGCGTTACGAGAACTTCATCGGTGGCAAGTGGTTGGCCCCGACCGAGGGCCACTACCGGGTCGACGTGAGCCCGGTGGACGGCAGCCCGATCGCGGAGGTCGCCAGCTCGACCCCGGCCGACGTCGAGCTCGCGTTGGACGCCGCCCACGCCGCGAAGGACGCGTGGGGCGCGGCCACGGCCACCGAGCGTGCCGCGGTGCTCAACGCGATCGCCGACGCCATCACGGCGAACGCGGAGATGCTCGCCGTGGCCGAGAGCTGGGAGAACGGCAAGCCGGTGCGCGAGACCCTGGCCGCCGACATCCCGCTCATGGCGGATCACTTCCGCTACTTCGCCGCGGCGATCCGCGCCGAGGAGGGCCGCTCCACCGAGGTCGAAAAGGACCTCGTGGCCTACCACTTCCGGGAGCCCCTCGGCGTGGTCGGGCAGATCATCCCGTTCAACTTCCCCCTGCTCATGGCGGCCTGGAAGCTCGCCCCGGCCCTCGCCGCGGGCAACTGCTCGGTGCTCAAGCCGGCCTCCCCGACGCCGTGGTCGATCCTCAAGCTCGCCGAGGTGATCGAGGACGTCGTGCCGCCAGGTGTCGTCAACATCATCAACGGACCGGGAGCCGAGATCGGCAAGGCGCTGGCGTCCAACCCGCGGATCCAGAAGGTCTCCTTCACCGGGGAGACGGTGACCGGCCGGCTGATCATGCAGTACGCGGCCCAGAACCTGATCCCGTCCACCGTCGAGCTCGGCGGGAAGAGCCCCAACATCTTCTTCGCCGACGTCATGGACCACGACGACGCGTTCCTGGACAAGGCGATCGAGGGCTTCGTGCTCTTCGCGTTCAACAAGGGCGAGGTCTGCACCGCCCCGTCGCGGGCGCT
>NZ_JAOPWR010000553.1 GCF_025965585.1 Pseudonocardia sp. | reverse complement strand
GCCCGACGTCCGACGTGCCCGTGGGCAGCGCCAAGATCTACTCCTCCGCGGGCGTGGTGGTCACCCAGGCCACCGCCGGGAAGTTCGCCGGTTTCTCCACGGTCTGCCCGCACCAGGGCTGCGCGGTGGCCAAGGTCGAGGGCGCCACCATCGTCTGCCCGTGCCACGGTAGCCAGTTCGGGCTCGACGGCAGCGTCCAGCAGGGCCCGGCGCCGAAAGGCCTGACCCCTGAGCCCGTCGCGGTGAAGGGCACCGAGATCACGCTGGCCTGAGAGCCTCCAGCGTGCGGTCCAGCTCCTCTACCGGCACGCCCCCGGCGGCAGCACGATGCTCGGCATGTCGGCGCCGTACCAGCGGTCCAGCCCTGCGCGGGCGGCCACCTGGTCGCCCAGAGCGTGAACTCGTCGAGCACCACCCGCGCCTGCTCCGAGCCGGCCCCGCTCGCCACGACGGCCCGGTGGTGCACGCCGTGGCTGCGGCGTTGCGCGTGCAGCAGCGCCACGGCCTGACCATCGAGCGGACCTCGCGCTGCGGCTCAGCTCGGGCCTCGGCGAGGTCTCGCAGTTCCGCTCGGTTACGCGGCAGCCGGATGGGCCGAGCGCGCGCTCCTGCTGGCCGACCAGGGCCATCCGCTCCACGTGGCGGGCGTCGGCGCGGCAGCCCGGGGCCTGCAACCGCGGCGAGTTCGACCGCGCCCGCGAGCCGGCCGCGCCCCGGCGGCCGGACGCCGGGGTGAAGCACGGCGCGGCCGTCCTACCCGGCGGACATCGTGGCCGACGTCGGGCTGTACGAGGGTGACGTCTACCGCTGCACAGGCGGTGTCCCTCGCGCGCACCCGCCTGCTCCGGGTCGGCTGAGCCGCGCTGCACCCCGCCTGCAAGCTGACTGCAACGTCGGCGCGGATGCTCGGGTCTCCACACACGCCGACCCACGGAGGCACCGATGGCCGTCGACAACGACAAGCTGATGGACTTCATCCACATGTTCGCCGGAGATCTCGGTGCGGCGATGGCGGCGGGCAACGTCGTCGTCGGGCACCGGCTCGGCCTCTACCGCGCCCTCGCCGAGGGCCCTGCGACGCCGGAGGAGCTCGCCGAGCGCACGGGATGTCATCCGCGCTACCTCGCGGAGTGGCTGGCCGGTCAGGCCGCAGGCGGCTACATGGGCTACGACCCGGCGACGGGGAGCTACGCGATGACCGAGGAGCAGGCGTTCGCCCTGGCTGATCCGGACGGCCCGGTCTATCTGCCGGGCGCGTTCGTCCTGGCGCTGGGGGCGCTCAAGGCGGAGCCGCGGATCACCGATGCGTTCCGCACCGGTGCAGGCGTCGGGTGGAACGAACAGGACACCGACGTGTTCGACGGATGCGAGCTGTTCTTCCGCCCCGGGTACCTCATGAACCTCGTCCCGAGCTGGGTCCCCGCGCTCGACGGCGTCGAGGACAAGCTCCGTGCCGGGGCCCGCGTGGCCGACGTCGGCTGCGGGCTGGGGGCCTCGACGGTACTGCTGGCCAGCGAGTATCCGGCGTCGACCGTCGCCGGGTCCGACTACCACGGAGGGTCCATCGACCAGGCGCGCAAGCGCGCGGCCGACGCGGGAGTGGCCGGCAGGGCGACCTTCGAGGTGGAGTCGGCGCAGACCTTCTCCGGGTCCGGCTACGACCTGGTGACCACGTTCGACTGCCTGCACGACATGGGCGACCCCGTCGGCGCCGCGCGCCACGTCCGCGACGCACTGACCGCGGACGGCACGTGGATGATCGTGGAGCCGGCCGCCACGGACACCGTCGAGGGCAACCTCAACCCGGTGGGGCGGATCTACTACTCCTTCTCCAGCTTCCTCTGCGTGCCCAACGGGCTGTCCCAGCCCGGCGGCTACGCTCTCGGCGCCCAGGCGGGCGAGGCCGCGATCCGGCAGGTGACGGCGGATGCGGGCTTCACCCGCTTCCGGCAGGTGGCCGCCACGCCGTTCAACCTCGTGTACGAGGCCCGGCCCTAGGGCTTGCGGCGCACGTGCATGCGGTAGCCGACCGGGATCGTCACGCCGGGGGTGGCGGCGAGCGCCCGGTCGGCCGTCGCGGGCGAGAACTCGATGCGCAGCACCGCCTCGCAGGTGGCACGGTCCGGGAAGCACCACACCGTCGGCACGCGCAGCAGCGAGAAGCCGCGGTCGGTGAAGAACCGCTCGGCACGCACGGGGTCGTAGTGCGGGATGTCGGCGCGCATCCAGTCGCCGTAGGGCGGCTGCGTGGCATCGAGGTCGATGATCGCGATCGCCCCGCCCGGCCGCAGCACCCGCTCGGCCTCGGCGAGGCCGGGTTCGCATCCCTTGCCGAAGAAGTACGCGGTGCGCGCGTGCACCAGGTCGATCGACGCGTCGAGCAGCGGCAGCGCGGCGGCCCCGGCCTCCAGCACCCGGACCCTGTCCGTGATCGAGCTGTCCCCGACCCTGCGCCGGGCCCGTTCCACCAGCGGCGCGTACGGCTCCACGCCCACGACCGAGGACGCCTCGGCGGCGAAGACCGGCAGGTGGAAGCCGTCGCCACAGCCGACGTCCAACACGTCGAGGCCGCGCCACGGGACGGCGTCGCGCAGGGCCGCCCAGAGCGCGCCCTCGGCGTCCTGCGCGCGGTTCTCCTGCTCGTAGACCTCGGGCCAGTTCCAGATGTTCGGGCTGGGGATCGGCGGCGCGGGCCGGAGCCTCACACGGGCACCAGCAGGCTGAGCACCGCCCACGCGACGACGGCGGTGGGCAGCAGCGAGTCGAGCCGGTCCATCAGGCCGCCGTGGCCGGGCAGCAGCGAGCCCATGTCCTTGATGCCGAGGTCGCGCTTGATCAGCGACTCGACGAGGTCGCCCAGCGTGGCGCTGACGACGAGCAGTGCCCCGGTGAGCACGCCCGCCCACCACTGGTCGTGCAGGAGGAACACGACGCACAGCCCGCCGGCCGTCATGCCGGCGACCTGCGAGCCCGCGAAGCCCTCCCAGGACTTCTTCGGGCTGATGGTGGGGGCCATCGGGTGCTTGCCCGCGATCACCCCGGCCGCGTATCCGCCGACATCGGAGGCGACCACGCAGATGAGGAACGTCAGCACGCGGCCCAGGCCGTCGGGGGCCACTGTCATCAGCGTGGCGAACGAGCAGAACAGCGGCACGTAGGCCGCTGTGAAGATGCCGGCCGTGACGTCGCGGACGAAGTGCGCCGAGCCCGCCCGCATCCGCCAGAGCAGGACCGCCAGGACCGTGACGGCGAACGAGATGGCCACGCCGCGCAGGCCGAACGGCCACGACAGCCACACCATGGCCTGACCGCCGACCAGCAGCACCGGCAGGGGCACCGCGATCTCGGCGCCGCGCCGCAGGGCCCCGGACAGCTCCCACGTGCCGACGGCGGTGGCCAGCGCCAGCACCGCGACGAACCAGTGCCGCTCGACCAGCAGCGACGCCAGGATGACCGCGCCCATCCCGACGCCGACGGCGATGGCGGCCACCAGCGGGCGCCCGGCGCGCGACGCACGGGGCGGGTTGCCGCCCTGGGGGTTCACGACCACGGCGGCGGGCAGGTCGGAGGAGGATGCGGTCACAGGGCTCAGACTTCGAGGAGCTCGGTTTCCTTGTGCTTCACAAGGTCGTCGACCTGGGCCACGTACTTGTCGACGGTGGTCTGCAGCTCCTTCTCGGCCCGGCCGACCTCGTCCTCGCCCGCCTCGCCCTCCTTGACGATGCGGTGCAGCTCCTCCATGGCCTTGCGGCGGACGCTGCGGATGGTGACGCGCGCGTCCTCGCCCTTGCCGCGGGCGACCTTGACCATGTCGCGGCGGCGCTCCTCGGACAGCTGCGGCACGACGACGCGGATGATCTGCCCGTCGTTGCTGGGGTTGAGGCCCAGGTCCGAGTCGCGGATGGCCTTCTCCAGCGCCCTGAGAGAGCCCGCGTCGTAGGGCTTGATGACCACCATGCGGGCCTCGGGGATGGTGATCGAGGACAGCTGGTTGATGGGGGTCATCGCACCGTAGTAGTCGACGACGACGCGGGAGAACATGTTGGGCGTGGCCCGGCCGGTGCGGACGCTCGCAAGATCGTCCTTGGCCACCGAGACGGCCCGCTCCATCTTCTCCTCGGCGTCGAAGAGCGTCTCGTCGATCACGACTGCCTGCCTTCCTGAGGGGTGCTGACCAGCGTGCCGATCCTCTCACCCCGCACCGCGCGGGCGATGTTGCCCTCGACGAGCAGGTTGAACACGATGATCGGCATCCGGTTGTCCATGCAGAGGCTGAACGCCGTGGCGTCGGCGACCTTGAGGCCCTGCTCCAGCACCTCGCGGTGAGTGATCTCGTCGAACATCTTGGCGTCGGGATCGATCTTGGGGTCGGCGGTGTAGACGCCGTCCACGCTCTTCGCGAGCAGCAGGGCCTCCGCGCCGATCTCCAGAGCGCGCTGGGCGCCCGCCGTGTCGGTGGAGAAGTACGGCATGCCGACACCCGCACCGAAGATCACGACGCGGCCCTTCTCGAGGTGCCGGGCCGCGCGGCGCGGGATGTAGGCCTCCGCGACCTGGCCCATCGTGATGGCCGTCTGCACGCGGGTGTCGATGTGGTGCTCGCGCTCCAAGAAGTCCTGCAGCGCGAGGCAGTTCATCACCGTGCCGAGCATGCCCATGTAGTCGGCGCGGGCGCGGTCCATGCCGCGTTCCTGCAGCTCGGAGCCGCGGAAGAAGTTGCCGCCGCCGATGACCACCGCCACCTGGGCCCCGCTGGCCACCACCTCGGCGATCTGACGGGCCACAGCCTCCACGACCCCGGGATCGACGCCGACGGCGCCGCCACCGAACATCTCGCCGCCGAGCTTGAGCAACACGCGACGAAAGCCGGGGCGGGTGCCGTCCGGGCCGATCCTGGGGTCGTCCATGAGGTGCGGAGTGTCCTTACTGTTCAGGCCTGCCCGACCTCGAAGCGGGCGAAGTCCTTGACGGTGACGCCCGCGGCATCGAGCAGCGCCTTGACGGTCTTCTTCGGCTCCTGGACCGACGCCTGCTCCATCAGGACGACGTCCTTGTAGAAGCCGTTGACACGCCCGTCGACGATGCGCTCGAGCACCTGCTCCGGCTTGCCCTCCTCACGGGCGGTGGCCTCGGCGATGCGACGCTCGTTCTCGATCACCTCGGCCGGGACCTGCTCGCGGGTGGTGTACTTCGGGCTGGCCGCGGCGACGTGCATCGCCACACCCTTGACGATCTCATCGTCCGCGCCGTCGTACGAGACGAGCGCGCCGATGGCCGGCGGCAGGTCCGACGCGCGGCGGTGCAGGTACAGCGCCACCGGGCCGTCGACGTGGATGTAGCGCTTGAGCTCGAGCTTCTCGCCGATGCGGGCGGAGAGCGCGAGGATGGCGTCCTCGACGGTCGCCCCGGAGGAATCGAGCTTGGCGGCCTTGAGGGCATCCAGGTCGGCGGGCTTCTCGGCGACGGCGACCTTCAGCACCTTGTCGGCGAGCGTCTGGAAGTCGGCGCTCTTGGCGACGAAGTCGGTCTCGCAGTTGATCTGGACCATCGTGCCGCCCTCGGCGACGACGAGACCGTTGGCCGTCTCGCGACCGGCACGCTTGTCGACGTCCTTGGCGCCCTTGATGCGGAGCAGCTCGACGGCCTTGTCGAAACCGCCGTCGGTCTCCTCGAGCGCCCTCTTGCAGTCCATCATCCCGGAGCCGGTGAGGTCCCGGAGCTTCTTGACGTCGGCGGCGGTGTAGTTCGCCATGGTGGTGCCTCTTCGTCCGTTCTCGTGGAAGGGGACGCGACCGACCCCGGGCCGTGTGACGGCCCGGGGTCGGAAGCGGATCAGCTCGTGGTCTGCGGGGTGCCGTTGCTCGTGGTGGCAGGAGCCGTGGTGGCGGCCGGCGCGGGCGCGTCCACCGGGGCGGCGGCGTCGGTCAGGCTGGCACCGTCGGAACCGGCACCGGTGGGGAGCAGCTCGCGCTCCCACTCGGCCAGCGGCTCCTCGGCACCCTTGTCGTCGCCCGACTTGGCGGCGCCGCTGCGCTCCGAGCGCGCCACGAGGCCGTCGGCGGCGGCACGCGCGATCACCTTGGTGAGCAGCGCGGCCGAGCGGATGGCGTCGTCGTTGCCCGGGATCGGGAAGTCGACCTCGTCGGGGTCGCAGTTCGTGTCCAGGATGGAGACGACCGGGATACCCAGCTTGCGGGCCTCGCCGACGGCGATGTGTTCCTTCTTGGTGTCGACGATCCACACCGCGCTCGGGATCTTGGTCATGTCCCGGATGCCGCCGAGCGTCTTCTCGAGCTTGGTCTTCTCACGGGTGAGCATGAGGATCTCCTTCTTGGTGCGACCCTCGAAGCCCCCCGTCTGCTCCATGGCCTCCAGCTCCTTCATCCGCTGAAGGCGCTTGTGCACGGTCTGGAAGTTCGTGAGCATGCCGCCCAGCCAGCGCTGGTTGACGTACGGCATGTTGACGCGGCCCGCCTCGTCGGCGATGGCCTCCTGTGCCTGCTTCTTCGTGCCGACGAACATGATCGTGCCGCCGTGCGCCACGGTCTCGCGGACGAACTCGTAGGCCCGGTCGATGTAGGACAGGGTCTGCTGCAGGTCGATGATGTAGATGCCGTTGCGCTCGGTGAGGATGTAGCGCTTCATCTTCGGGTTCCAGCGCCGGGTCTGGTGCCCGAAGTGAACACCCGAGTCCAGCAGTTGCTTCATGGTGACGACGGCCATGGCCGGAGTGCACCTCTCGTTCAGGCGTGGACGCTCGGCGGCCACGCACGCGGTTTCGCGGTGCAACCGGTCGGCGGCACCGCCCTGGCGACGCGTCGGCGTCCGGACCTGCGGAGACGTAGACCGCAGGACCGCCCGTCCGCCGTTTCCCACGAGGTGGGTACGCGAGCGCGCGAAGTCATCCCACGCAGAAGGTGGGATGCGGAACCGAGTGTACGCCGGGGACCTTTCCGACCTCGCAGCCGCTCCTCGACCGCGACCACGAGTACGTCAGGCCCGCGGACACCTGCCGGATCCGTGGGCTGGGCCGGCTGCCACTGCTTCCTGGCGGTCCGTCGCGGCCGCCGGACGGGAGACGTGCCGACGGGGTGCCGCGGCGCGAGCGGCCCGCCGGGGTGGGCGCCGATCTCCAGGCGGTTGTCCCCATCGCGGTGCGGCCATCCACAGGTTGTCCGGTGGGCCCGCGGATCAGTGGTTCCGGACCGACGATGGGGCGATGAGGCGACGGTGGGTGCGGCGCGCGCCTCGGGAGACACGGGCTGGTGCGGCCGTGGTCCTGGCGATAGCTCTCGGCGGGGTCACGGCCGGGACGAGCCCGGGCGTCCCGGCCGCCTCGGTGCGCGGCGGGGTGGACCTGCTCGCTGCACTGGCACCAGCCGATGCCGCACCCGCCCGTGACGCCCGGCCGGCCGCTCCTCCCCCGGCACCGCCCACGGACCCCACGGACGCTCCCGGTGCCACGGCAGCCCCGCCGCCTGGCGCCGGTGTGCCCGCCCCCGGCGCGCGGTACGCGTGGCCGCTGCTCCCCGCGCCCGCGGTGTTGACGCCGTTCCGGCCGCCGACCCACGCGTACGGGCCCGGTCACCGCGGCGTCGACCTGGCCGGGATGACCGGGCGGCAGGTGCTGGCAGCACGGGGCGGCACGGTGGTCTTCGCGGGGCCGATCGCCGGCCGGGGCTCGGTCTCCGTCCAGCACGACGACGGCCTGCGCACCACCTACGAGCCGGTCTCGCCCACTGTCCGCGCCGGCGACGTGGT
Source organism: Pseudonocardia sp. (assembly GCF_025965585.1). Lineage (GTDB taxonomy): Bacteria > Actinomycetota > Actinomycetes > Mycobacteriales > Pseudonocardiaceae > Pseudonocardia. The sequence continues at coordinate 3,347 of NZ_JAOPWR010000553.1, read as the reverse complement.
CCGCGCCGGCGACGTGCTCGGGCTGCTGGAGCCGGGCCACGCCGGTTGTGGCTCGGCCGCGTGCCTGCACTGGGGCGTGCGCCGGGACCGGCTCGACTACCTCGACCCCCTCGTCCTGCTCCGCCCGACGAGAGTCCGCCTGCTCCCGGTGCCCGATCCGTGGCCCGACGGCGACCCACCCTCAGCACCGCAGCCGGTATCGGCGCCCGATCCGCCCGGATAGCCGCTCGACCGTGGAGGGTGCACCAGGGGTCGGGTGCGGATCAGCGGCCGACGCCACGGACGCCCCGACCCACCTCCGCGCTGCGATCACCACTCGCATCCGATCCACCCGAGCAGCCGCTCCACCCCGAGTAGCCGCTCCACCGTGAGGGCGGCACCGGACGTGGCGGGAAGCGCGCGGAGGGGAAGGGCGCGGACGGGCCGGCTCAGCCCGCGGCCAGCTCCTCCAGCCTGCCGCGGAGGCGTCCGACCAGCCGGGAGTGCAGCTGGCACACCCGCGACTCGGTGACCCCGAGCACCCGGCCGATCTCGGCGAGCGTCCGGTTCTCCAGATAGTAGAGTTCGACGACCCGGCGGTCCCGCTCCCCGAGCTGGGCCACGACCATGTTCAGCTGGCGCATGGTCTCGCGGGCCTGCACCACGGCCATCGGGTCGGGGCTGCGCTCGTCGGCGAGGAGCTCCGAGACGCCGCCGCTGTTCTCCTCCAGCGCCTCGACGCTGATCACCTGCATCTGCTGGGTCAGCCCTCGCAGCTCCCGCACCGGTACGCCGAGCTCGGCGGCGAGCTCCCGGTCGGTGGCCGCGCGCAGCAGCCTGCCCTCGAGTCGCTCCTGCGCGCGTTCCAGCTCCCGCACGCGACCGCGGACGGTGCGGGGGATCCAGTCCTGCGCGCGCAGCTCGTCGAGGATGGCGCCGCGGATGCGCTGCGCCGCGTAGCTCTCGAAGCGCGGGCACCGCTCGGGGTCGAAGCGCTCGACCGCGTCGATCAGCCCGAACACCCCGGACTGCGCGAGATCGGCGTGGTCGACGTACGACGGAAGGCCCGCCGCGACCCGATGGGCCACCTGACGGACGAGCGGCGCGTAGTGGATGACGATCCGGTCGCGCTCTGCGCGTGTCGGCTCCACCAGATAGGCGGACCAGAGCTCGTCGACCGCTGAGGCCGGTGCGGGAGGCAGGGGGTCGGGAACGAGCTCGACGAGCGTGGACGGGAACGGAACAGGCGCCGAGACCACCGGACCCGCGCTGGCTCTGAGCCGCACGGATTCGGCCAGGACGGGGTCAAGCCCTGGGGTGCGCCTGCTCATGTACCACCTTCAGCCGCTCGACGGTCACGTGTGTGTAGAGCTGAGTGGTTGCTAGCTTAGCGTGACCAAGTAACTCCTGTACGTAACGGAGGTCCGCGCCGCCCTCCAACATGTGAGTGGCGGCGGCGTGCCGGAGCCCGTGCGGTCCGACGTCCGGTGTTCCCGGTACCGCCGCCATCGCGCGGTGCACCACCTCCCGTGCGATCCGCGGATCGAGCCGGCCTCCCTTCGCCCCCAGCAGCAGCGCGGGCGGGGAGCCCGGGCGGACGAACGCCGGCCGCCCGGCCTCGAGCCACCGGACGAGCGCGGCGGCGGCGGGCACGCCGTAGACGACCGTTCTCTCCCTGTCCCCTTTGCCAACGACGCGCAGCGCCCGCCGCTGCGGGTCGACGTCGTCGATGTCGAGCCCGCACAGCTCCGAGACGCGGACGCCGGTGGCGTAGAGCAGCTCCAGCACGAGCGCCTCCCGCAGAGCCCCCGGCTCTCCCTCGGCCGCGCCGGATCCGGCCGCCTCCAGCACCGCGGCGGCCTGGTCGGCGTCGAGCACGGCGGGGAGCGCCGACCGCGGCCGCGGCGACACCAGCCGGGCGCCCGGGTCCGTGGCGATCCGTCCGGTGCGGCGGGCCCACGCGGTGAACGAGCGAGCCGCCGCGGCCCGCCGGGCCAGCGTGGAGCGTCCGGCCCCGGCCGTGTGCCCCGCGGCGAGCCACCGGCGCAGCACGGCGAGATCGAGCTCGGCGAGATCGTCCAGCCCGGCGAGCATCCCGTTCAGGTCCCCGCGGTAGGCCCGGACGGTATGCGGCGAGCGCCCGCGTTCCAGCTCCAGGTGCGACACGAACTCGTCGAGCACCTCGGCGACACGGGGGGCGAGCTCGGGCTGGGCCATCGGTCGACGGTGCGGGGTGCGCGGAGGCGGGTCAAGCACCGCCACGCCCTCCGCGCCCCTCCACATGCCGATCCGGGCGGGCCGCGGCGGCGAGCCGTCGCAGCGCTCACCGTTCCGCGTCCGGGCGGCGGCGCCAGCGGCCCTCGCAGTGCTCCACGAGGCCGCGCCGTTCGAGGTCGACGAGCGCCGCCCGCACCGCCCCGAGGGGCACGCCGGCGTCGACCGCGATGCGGCCCGTCTCGCGAGCCCCGCGGGCCGGCAGGGCGTCGTGCACCAGGGCGGCCGCCGTGCTGAGCCCGTCGGTGGGCCGCTGTGGACCGGGCGCCTGCTCGTCGGCGAGGTCGAGGCCGATCCGGCCCGCCACCTCCAGAACCTCCTCGACGCGGGTGACGAGCGTCGCACCGTCGCGGATCAGGCGGTGGCACCCGGCCGAGAGCCCGGACGTGACCGGCCCCGGCACCGCCATCAGCGGCCTGCCCAGTGCTCGGGCGTCGGCAGCCGTGCGCTGGGCCCCGCTGCGCAGGCCCGCCTCGACGACCACGGTGCCGCCGGCCATCCCGGCGATGAGCCGGTTGCGGACGAGGAAGCGGTGCCGTCCGGGGACCGAACCGGGCGGGTACTCGCTCACCACCAGGCCATGGGAGCCGATCCGGTCGAGCAGCACCTCGTGCGCGACGGGGTAGGCGCGGTCGGGTCCGCAGGCCAGCACCGCGACGGTGGGACCCTCGGCCGCCAGCGCGCCCCGATGCGCGGCACCGTCGATGCCGATGGCGGCACCCGACACCACGGTGAACCCGCGATCCGCCGCTCCGGCCGCCAGCTCTCCCGCCACGTGCATGCCGTAACCGGTGGCCGCCCGGGCCCCGACGACAGCAATCGCGCGGTCGCACAGCTCGTCGAGCGCGCGTGGCCCGCGGACCCACAGCGCCACCGGTGGAGCCAGCTCGTCGAGACCCGACGCGGCGAACGCCGCGAAGGCCCAGTGCGGCCACTGGTCGTGCTCGGGGGTGAGCAGGCGGACGCCGGCTGCCGCGGCGGCCTCCAGGTCGGCGGCCACGCGGTGGACGGTGCGCCGGGCGGAGGTCTCCGTGGCGACCGCCTCCGGCACCGCGCCCCGGACGACCCGCGCCGCGGCCTCCACCGGCCCGACG
>NZ_JAOPWR010000252.1 GCF_025965585.1 Pseudonocardia sp. | reverse complement strand
CCCAGGTCGGCCAGGAGCAGCGCGGCGTGCGGGCCGGGGCCCATCCCGGCCAGCTCGACGACGCGGACGCCGCCGAGCGGGCCGGCGCCGCCGCTCTCAGCCACCGTCGGCGCCGAGCACCGCGCTCAGCTCGCGCCGCAGCGTCCGGCGCAGCAGCTTCCCGGTCTCCGTGTGGGGCAGCGTTGCCCGCAGCTGGATGTGCTCGGGCGTCCGGGTGGACCGCAGCCGCGCCCGGACGTGAGCCTGTAGCGCGAGCTCCGTCGCCTCGGCCCCGGGCTCGAGCACGACGGCGGCGACGACCTTCTCGCCCCACTCCCGGTCCGGCACGCCGAACACGGCGGCCTCGGCGACGGCGGGGTGTTCGAGCAGGACGGACTCGATCTCGCCGGGGGAGAGGTTCTCCCCGCCGCGGACGATCACGTCGTCGAGGCGCCCGTAGACGAACAGGTACCCCTCGTCGTCGAGCATCCCGGCGTCCCGGGTGGTGAACCAGCCGTCCGCGTCGGTGCCGCGGTGGCTCAGGTACTCCCCGGACACCTGCTCCCCGCGGACCCAGATCTCGCCGCGGGTCCCGGGGCCGACCTCGAGGCCGTCGACGTCCCGGACGGAGACCTCGAGCGACGGGAGGGGCTGCCCGACCGAGCCGAGCCGGGCGCGGACGGCGGGGTCGTCGGACGCGAACGCCGCGCGGTGGTCCTCGGGTCCGAGCACCGCGATCGTGCTGGAGGTCTCGGTCAGGCCGTAGGCGTTGACGAAGCCGACCTCGGGCAGGACGCGCAGCGCCCGCTCGATCACCGCGGCGGGCATGGGGCCCCCGCCGTAGGACAGCGACCGCAGCGACGGCAGGCCGACGCCACCCGTCGCGACGTCCGCCTCGACGACGTCCAGGATCCGGTTGAGCATCGTCGGCACGACCATCGCGTGCGTGACGTCCTCGGCCCGGGCGAGCTCCACCCAGCCGCGCGGGTCGAACGACTCCATCCGCAGCACGCGGCGTCCGGAGTAGGTGTTCGACAGCACCGCGGACACCCCGGCGATGTGGTACGGCGGCACGCTGACCAGCGCGGCGTCGTCCTCGGCGGAGCCGCCGTACTCCACCGACGAGAGGACGTACGCGGTCAGGTTGCGGTGCCGCAGGACCGCCGCCTTGGGCTCACCCGTCGTGCCGCTGGTGAACAGCAGGACCGCGATGTCGTCCGGGTCGCCGTCCATACCGTCGGCCTGCGGGGCGTTCGGGTCCTCGGCGACGTCGAGGAGCTCCTTGCGCTGCAGCAGCGTGATGCCCTCGACGGGCCCGATCCGCTCCGCGACGCCCTCCCCGACGATCACGGTGGCGGGAGCCATGCGGCGCACGATCTCGCCGAGCTGGGCGTCGGTGAGCCGGTAGTTGACCGGCACGTAGGGCTTGCCGGCCAGCGCGGCGCCGAACAGGGTCAGCGGGACGGCGTCGGAGTTGAGGTCGACCAGCCCGACCCGCTCGCCCTCCTGCGCCGCGAGCAGCGCGCCGACCCGCCGGGCTCGGGCACCGAACTCGGCGAAGGTCAGGCCGTCCGCGCGGGACCCGAGCGCCACGCGCTCGGCCATGCCGTCGACGGCCATCTCGAGGAGCATCCCGAGGTGCATGTGCGTGTCTCCTGCGACTCGACTCGACTCGATCGGGTGGGCGTGGATCAGTGTCCGGTCCAGTGGGGCGCCCGCTTCTCGGCGAAGGCGCGGGCCCCCTCGCGGGCGTCGTCGCTGTCGAAGACCGGCTTGACCGCCGCGGCGAGGGCGTCGCGGTCCGGGTCGCCGATCTCGGCGTACATGAGCTCCTTGGTGACGCGCAGGGCCAGCGGACCGTTGGCGGTGATGCGCTCGGCGAGGGCCAGGGCGCTCGGCAGCACTTCCGCTGCGGGCACGACCCGGTTGACCAGGCCCATCTCGCGCACGCGTTCGGCGTCGACCAGCTCTCCGGTGAGGCCGAGCTCCAGGGCGTGCGCGAGCGGGATCCGGCGGGGGAGCCGGGTGCCGCCACCGGCGGCGATCAGCCCGCGGGACACCTCGGGCAGGCCGAACCTCGCCTTCTCCGAGACGACGAGCAGGTCACAGGCCAGGGCGAGCTCCAGGCCGCCCCCGACCGCGGTGCCGTTGACCGCGGCGACGACCGGCTTCGGGTAGACGCGCCCGGTGAGCACGTCGAGCCCGGGCCCGTCGACCTCCATCCCGCCCGCGAGGAACGCCTTGAGGTCCATCCCGGCGCAGAAGATGCGGTCCCCGGCGGCGGTGAGCACGACCACCGAGACGGCGTCGTCCGACTCGGCCTCGGCGAACGCGCGGCCGAGGCCGGACATCGTCGGGCCGTCGAGGGAGTTGGCGGCGTGCGGGCGGTTGATCGTCACGACGGTGACGGCGCCACGGCGCTCGACGAGCACCGGCGCGTCGGTGCTCGTCGGAGTGGAGGCGGGAGTGGTCACGGCGCGGCCACCTCCAGCACCATCGCCGAGCCCATCCCGCCTCCCGCGCACATCGCGGCGACGGCGATGCCGCCGCCCCGGCGGCGCAGCTCGTGGACGAGCGTGGTGACCATCCGGGCACCGGTGGCCGCGACCGGGTGGCCGAGGCTGCACCCGCTGCCGCTGACGTTGACGATCTCCTCGTCGATGTCGAGGATGCGGGTGGTGGCCACGCACATCGCGGCGAAGGCCTCGTTGATCTCGAAGAGGTCGACGTCGGCGACGGTCAGCCCGGCCCGGCGCAGCGCCTTCGGGATCGCGCGGACCGGGGCCAGTCCCGTCTCCGCGGGATCGACGCCCACGGACGCCCAGGAACGGACGACGGCGAGCGGGGTGAGCGCGCGCTCGGCAGCAGCGCGGTCCGAGGTCAGCGTGACCGCAGCGGCCGCGTCGTTGATGCCGGAGCTGTTGCCGGCGGTGATGCTGAAGCCGTCGATCTCGGGGTGCAGGACCTTCAGCCCGGCCAGGCGCTCCAGCGTGGTGTCCCGGCGCGGGTGCTCGTCGACCTCGAAGACGGTCTCGGTGCCGTCGGCCCGACGGACCTTCATCGGCACGATCTCGTCGGTGAACCGGCCCTCGTCGATGGCCCCGACGGCGCGCTGGTGGGAGCGGTACGCCCAGGCGTCCATCTCCTCGCGGGTGACGTTCGCCGACTGGGCGGCGTTCCAGCCGACGGTGATCGACATGTCCTTGTTCGGCGCGTCTGCCCGGTCCGGGTGGCTGGGGGACATCCAGTTCTCGTCCCAGGTGTCCGTGCCGGGCTGCCGGAAGCGCGAGATCGGCGCGGTGGAGCGGGCCTCGACGCCGCCCGCGATCACCACGTCGTCCATCCCGGCGCGGATGCTGCCCGCGCCCATGGCGACGGCGGTGAGCCCGGAGGCGCAGTGCCGGTTGAGCGCGACGCCGGGGACGTCGACCAGGCCGGCGGTGACCGCGGCGTGCCGCGCGATGTCCCCGCCGCCGTACATGGCCTCGCCGAGGACGAGGTCGTCGACGTCGCCCGCGGCCAGGCCGCTGCGCTTCACCGCCGCCTCGACGACGGTGTGGGCCAGGTCGAACGCGCTGGTGTCGGCCAGTGTCCCCTTGCGGAAGGTGCCGATGGCGGTGCGGCACGCGGAGACGACGACGGCTTCGGGCATGGTGGCTCCTCGCAGATGACGTCCGGCGGGGCGGACCCAGGACCGTGCCTCGCCGCCGGTCTCCGGAGTGTAGGTCCGCGCGGCGAGTTCTGACAACTGCGTTCAACTTTGGGTCTGGGCCTCAATGCTGGCCGGACGTTGTCGAGGGGCGACCCGACGGATAGGTTTCTGACGAAGTGTTGGTCCGGCGTCGATGCCGGGTCCGAGAAGGGATGGCCGATGACGCGACCCGCTTTCCGCATGCTGCCGGAGGTCACGGCGGACTCCGCGGCGTTCTGGACCGGGGGCGCCGAGCGCGAGCTGTGGATCCACCGCTGCCACGCCTGCTCCCGCTGGTTCCATCCACCGGCCCCGGCCTGCTTCCGGTGCCGGAGCCGCGACGTCGCCCCGGAGGCCGTCTCCGGGCGCGCGACGCTGGTCAGCTACACGGTCAACCACCACCCGTGGTTCGGCGAGGCGTTCCCCGTGCCGTACGTCGTCGGGCTCGTCGAGCTGGCGGAGGAGCCGGACACCCGGCTGACCACGCAGATCGTCGACTGCGACCCGGCGGACGTGCGGTTCGGGATGGAGGTCGAGGTCGAGTTCGAGCACCACGACGACGTGTGGGTCCCGGTGTTCCGGCCCACGAGCACCGGAGGGCACGCGTCATGAGCTTCGTCGACGACAAGGTCGTCATCACCGGGATCGGGCAGTCGGAGGTCGGGCGCAAGCTCGGCCGCGGCGGTGTCGACCTCGCCCTGGACGCGGCACTGGAGGCGATCGCGCACGC
>NZ_JAOPWR010000510.1 GCF_025965585.1 Pseudonocardia sp. | reverse complement strand
GGAGCCGTCGGCGGCGGTCGCGGGCGGCGTCATGGCCTCACGGTCGGCCGTGCGGCGCCGTTCGGTCGGCTCCGCGGGCTCGGCCGTGGGGGTGGGCGCGACGACGGGGCGCGAGCCGTTGCTGCTGCCGCTGCTGGTGGTGGCCACCTCGCCGGGCGTCTCGGCCGGCCGGTAGTCGGTGAAGAACTCGTGCCATGCCGGGTCGACGGTCGTCGGGTCGTCCAGGAAGCGCTGGTACATCTCCTCGACGAGCCATTCGTTGGGCCCGAACTGATCGGCTGTGCTCGAGGTACTGCTGCTGGACACGCTGTGGACCGCCTTGATCGGATCGCATCGTCAATCGCCGGGGGACTGGCTCAAGGTTAGTCCTCATGTCATCCGCAGGGCACGGGACTCCGGGGCAACCTCCTCACGTCCGCCTCGCATCCCGTGTGGGGCTCCGACCAGCCGCGCCGCCGCCGCACGCGCCCGCGCCGCGGGCTCCACGGTGGCGAAGACGCCCGCCGTCACCATCGCTCCCTCGGCGAGGAGCAGGAGTTCGTCGGCGAGCGCGGCGGGCCGGTCGGCGGCGGTGACGAGCTCCACGAGGTACCGGTGGAACGCGGCCTTGTGGTGGCGGACCTGTGCGAGGACCGCCGGCGACGTCGTGCCCATCTCGCCGAACGAGTTGATCCACGCGCATCCGCGGAAGTCCGGTTCCGCGAACCACGTGCCCAGCCAGTCGAACACCGCGAGCAGGCGCCCCACCGGATCCGGCTGCTCGGCCACCGACGCCGCCAGGCGACCCCGCCAGCGCGTGTCCCGTCGCTCGAGGTAGGCGATCACGAGCTGTTCCTTCGCCGGGTAGAGCCGGTAGAGGCGCTTGAGGGAGACGCCGGACGCGGTCCGCACGTCGTCCATACCCACCGCATGGATGCCGCGGCCGTAGAAGAGCGTCTCGGCAGCGTCGAGCAGCCGGGTGCGCGCAGTGTCCTCATCCATCTTCGATCGGTGCTTCCTTGACGCCGAGAACCAACGTTCTCTAGCCTAGCAGCCGTCGGAGAACGACGGTTCTCCATCGCCGCGAACCGAGAGGACCCCACCGTGACCCCCCGACCTCCCCTCCCTCCGTTCGACGAGGCGAGCGCCCGCAAGAAGGTGCAGGCCGCCGAGGACGCCTGGAACACCCGAGACCCCGAGAAGGTCGCCGCGGCGTACTCCGAGGACTCCGTCTGGCGCAACCGCGACCAGTTCGTGACGGGACGCGCCGAGATCGCCGCGTTCCTCAAGGGCAAGTGGGACCGCGAGCTGGAGTATGCCCTGCGGAAGGACCTGTGGGCCTTCGAGGGCAACCGGATCGCGGTCCGCTTCCAGTACGAGAGCCACGACGTCGACGGCCAGTGGTGGCGCTCCTACGGCAACGAGCTGTGGGAGTTCGACGACGGGGGCTACATGCGCCGCCGCGAGGCCAGCATCAACGACGTCAGGATCGACGAGAGCGAGCGCCGCATCTTCGGCAAGCGCGAGGGCGAGGGCCCCGAGCAGCCCCTGCGGTAGGAGCACGGCGCTCGGCGTGGAGCCCCGACCTCCGCCGCTCAGCGGGGAAGGTCGCCCTCCGAGTCGACGACCGCGGTGTGCGCGGCCGTGGAGCTGATCACGGTGCCCGCCCGCAGCCCGCAGCGGGAGTCCATCCGCAGTGTGTCGCGCTCGCCGGCGAACTGGCCGTCCTCCGGCGAGATCATCAGCTCGGTCCGCGTGCGGCCGGCGTCGTGGACGAGCGCGAGGCAGCGCCGCCCGTCGACGTCGTCGACGCCCTCGGCGGCCGTGACGTCGGGCAGCCGCGCGAGCGCGAGGTACAGGGGCGCGCGCAGGTCGGCGGGCACCAGGCAGGTGCGCAGCACCGTGACGCCCGCGGCGAACGGGCCGAACCAGTCGCCCGGGTTCTCTTCGCGCAGGCGTGCGTACAGCGCGTCGGGGTCGCGCGGCAGGAGGGCGAAGAACTCGCGGGTGGGTGCCTGCCAGTTGCCCCGCGGCGCCCCCATGGGTGTGCCGCAGAAGCCCTCGCCGTCGTCCCCGCCGCCGAGGTGGAACAGGCCGTGCACCGCCCGGAAGCGGCCGACCGGCGCCACGTCGCGGAGGTCGAAGCCGTCGTCGGCCGCCTGCTCCGCCGACCCGACGAGCCATTGCTGCTCGCCGGTCAGCTCACGCTCGAGCACCCACTCGCGGTCGCCGCGGGCGGGCACCCACTGCCGCAGCCGATGCTCGGTGAGGTGGCTGTGCGAACCGAACGTGCCCAGCCACCATGCGTGCGTCTCGACGTAGGTGTACTGATCGGGCCCCATCGGCCGATCGGACACCTCGATGGAGAGGTCGGGCAACGGACGCTCCACTCCGGGTGCTGGCGGCAGTTCACCTCACAGTGTGAAGTGGTCACCCGCCGTCATCGATCCCGGGGGGAGGCCACCTAGACGATCCACTCCTTGACCTGGGAGATCAGCTTCGGAGCGTCACTGCCCACCGGGTTCACGTGCAGGTGGGTGACGCCTGCCCCGGCGAGTGCCGCGATGCGCTCCTTCACGTGCCCCGCGGGGCCGATGAGCGTGACCTTGTCGATGAAGTCCGCGGGCAGTGCCGCCGCGGCCTCGTCCTTCCTGCCGTCGAGGTAGTGGTCCTGGACGAGCTTGGCCTCGGCCTCGTAGCCCTGGCGCTGGAAGACGGTGTTGTAGAAGTTCTTGCCGCGCGCGCCCATGCCTCCGATGTAGAGCGCGTACATGGCCCGGGCGGCCTGCCGGGCGGGCTCCCACATCTCCTCGTCGAGCGCGAGGATGCCGCCGCCGGTGATCTGCAGCGGGCCGAGCTCGGGGGAGCGTTTGGCGAAGCCGGCCTCCAGCGCGGGGCCGAAGACCTCGTTCATCGTCTCCGGCATCACCGCGTGGGGCAGCCAGCCGTCGGCCAGCTCGGCGGTCATCTCGAGGTTCTTGTCGCCCAGCGCCGCGACCCAGATCGGGATGTCGGCCCGCCGCGGGTGGTTGATCAGCTTGAGCGGCTTGCCCAGCCCGGTGCCCTGCCCCTCGGGCAGCGGGATCGTGTAGATCCCCTGGTGGTCGATCTTCTCGCGGCGCCAGACCTGGCGGCAGATGTCGATGATCTCGCGGGTGCGCCCCACGGGCTTGTCGTAGGGGACGCCGTGGAAGCCCTCGATCACCTGCGGTCCCGACGCCCCGAGGCCCAGGATCGCGCGCCCGCCGGAGAGGGCGTCGAGACCCGCGGCGGTCATCGCGGTGAGCGTCGGGGTGCGGCTGTAGAGCGGCAGGATGCCGGAGCCGATCTCGATGCGCTCGGTCTTCGCCGCGAGGAAGCCCATCAGCGAGACGGCGTCGTAGCTGTACGCCTCGGCGACCCAGGCCACGTCGAGACCGGCCCGCTCCATGGCGACCACCGCCTCGGCGCTGCTGATCGGGTCGTCGCTGTACTGGACCTGGGTCGAGAGCTTCATGGGCTGTCTCTAACGCAGAAGTTACTCGCGAGTCAAGTAGTGGGCGGGCTCAGGAGAACATGCTCGTCGTCCGGTCGTGGCGCACGCCGTCGAGGACGAGGTCCACGCGCTCGGTGAAGAAGCAGAGCAGGTCGGTCACCTGCACCGCGTCGGGCAGTGGGGCGGGGTAGGTCCAGACCAGGTCGGGCACGGTCCGGTCGGGGAGCGCCACGTCGCGGTAGGACGCGACGCCCTTGTACGCGCACGCCGTGGTCGTGGTGCTGGGGCGCAGCGCCGAGGCGTCGACGTCCTCGGCGGGCAGGTAGTAGCGCACCGGCAGCGACGTCTCGAACACCAGCGACGGGCGGGTGCTGTCGGCGAGCACGTGCCCGTCGAGCTCGATGCGGACGTGGCGCGAGCTGTGCCGCACGTCGACGCGGTGGAACGGGTCGCGGGGATGGCTGACGATCTCCTCGTCCTCCTCGAGCCACGTGTCGAACGCGGCGAAGTCGAGGACCGCGTAGCCGGCCAGGTCGGGGTCGGCGGGACGGAACGCCGTGCCGCGCAGGACGTCGTCACCGAGGTGGAGCGAGTGCACGACACCGTCGGCGGTGTGCACGCCGAAGCCGGTGGCGGGGGTGAGCACCTCGCGGCCGCCCGGTCCCCCCGGCACCGACGCGGGGCCGTGGCGGTCGCCCTCATCGGGTCCGGCCACGCGCAGGTCGGCCGTGACGTCGGCGACGGGAACGGCGTACTGCGGCACCACCCGGTGCGGCTCCCAGACCAGCACGGCCCCGACGGTGTCGGCTACGCGTCGTCCGCCGTGGAGCACGCGGATCCGCTTGTCGACGGGCTCGTAGCGCAGCCCGTCGAGCGCCGCCGTGAGCTGACCTGCGAGCCGGATCGCCATGCGGCGAGCATGCTCGTCCGGCGGTATATCTGAAACCTTGCGCAAGGAATCTTGCTGAAGAGATGTTGACTCGCGTGACGGAGAACTCGCCCGGACGGAGCACCGAGCAGGAGGCGCTGCGGGCGCCCAGCATCCCCCTCGCTCCGCCCGGAGGGCTCCCGTCCCGTCCGGATGCTGCTCACCGCCTGGCTGCCCCGGCCGCCGGCCTGATCCCGGTGGTGGAGGAGCCGACTCCACGCCCGGCTCTGCTGGGCCTCCCGGCCCCGTGTGGCGACGTGAGCGCCCGCGCTGCCGGGGTGAGGCGTGCGCGGAAGGCGGTGCTCCGGGCACTTTCTCAGCGCACGACCTATCGTCGACGTGTGCGCTTCCAGGTCGTCCCCGCCGCCTACGTCCTGCTCGTGCGGGGGGCCGAGGTGCTGCTGCAGCTGCGGCAGAACACCGGCTACCGCGACGGGCACTGGGCCGCGGCGGCGGCCGGGCACGTGGAGGCGGGGGAGTCCGTGCTGGCCGCGGCGGTACGGGAGGCGGAGGAGGAGATCGGTGTGGTGCCCACCGAGCTCGTACCGCTGACCACCATGCACCGCACCCACGACAACGGGCAGCCGATCGACGAGCGCGTCGACTTCTTCTTCACCTGCCGCACGTGGACCGGCGAGCCGCGCCTGCTCGAGACCGCGAAGGCCGCCGACCTGCGCTGGTGCCCGCTCGACGCGTTGCCCGACCCGGTGGTGCCGCACGAGCGCTTCGTCCTTGACGGGCTGCACGCGGGCGACCTCCCGGCCATCACGACGTTCGGGTTCGGCTCGTGAGCACCGCGGGCGAGAGGCTGCCGCCGCGGGCGCAGTTCGACCGGATCGTCGCCCTCACCGGTGCCGGCATCAGCGTCGCCGCCGGGCTGGGCACGTTCCGCGGGCCGGACGGCCTGTGGACGATCGCGCCGGACGTCGAGCGCGCCATGCACGCCCAGTACGTCCCCGGCAACGTCGACCTCATGTGGCAGGTCTGGGGCGGCATGCACGAGCGTGCGCAGGAGGCGGGCCCGACACCGGCCCACCGTGCGCTCGCGGCGGTCGGGGCCGAGGTGATCACGCAGAACGTCGACGGGCTGCACCACACCGCGGGCTCGGTGGACGCCATCGAGATCCACGGGTCGGCGGGACGGGCGCGCTGCCTGCTGTGCACGTGGGACGGCCCCGCCGTCGAGGCCGCGCGCGCGTCCGGCGACCCCCGTCCGCGCTGCCCGCGCTGCGGCGAGCTCGTGCGCCCGGCGGTGGTGCTGTTCGGCGAGTCGCTCGACGAGGCCGCGCTCGCCGCGGCGCGGCGGGCGGCGGCGACGTGCGACCTGTTCCTGGCCGTCGGCACCTCGGGCCGGGTCGCCCCGGCGTCCTGGCTCGCCCCCCTGGCCCGGGCGGCAGGCGCCATGGTGATCAACATCGACCCGGTGTCCGGGGACCCCGGGCCCGCGTTCCACCGCCAGGTCACCGGCGACGCGCAGCGGGTGCTGGCCGAGTGGGCGGAGAGCTGACTCAGACGACCTGACGCTCCATGCCCTCCCAGTACGCCTTGCGCAGGTCCTTCTTCAGGACCTTGCCCGTGGGGTTGCGCGGCAGCTCGTCGAGCACGTCCACCGACTTCGGGCACTTGAACGAGGCCAGGTGCGCGCGGCAGTGGGCGAGCAGCTCCTGCGGGTCGACGGTGGCGCCCGGTGCCGCCACCACGACGGCCTTGGGCACCTCGCCCCAGCGCTCGTCGGGCACGCCGATGACCGCCACGTCGTCGACGGCAGGGTGCTCGGCCAGGACGCGCTCGATCTCGGCGGGATAGATGTTCTCGCCACCGCTGATGATCATGTCCTTGAGCCGGTCCTGGACGTAGAGGAAGCCGCCGTCGTCGAGCTTGCCCTTGTCGCCGGTGCGGAAGCAGCCGTCCTCGGTGATCACCGCGGCGGTCTCCTCCGGCTTGCCGAGGAAACCCTTCATCAGCTGCGGTGTGCGCAGCAAGATCTCGGCGTGCTCACCGCTCGGCAGGTCCTCCAGGGTGCCCGGGTCGACGATCCGGATCTCCATCCCCGGGATGGCCTGGCCGGCCGAGAGCAGCCGCTCGGGGTGCTCGGCGTCGTGGTGGGCCCCCGGCAGCAGGTGGGTCGCGACACCGGCCACCTCGGTCAGCCCGTAGACCTGCATGAAGTCGGTGTCCGGCCAGGCCTCCATCGCGGCGCGCAGCAGCGGCAGCGGCATCGGGGACGCGCCGTACGTGTAGGTCTTGAGGGCTCCGAAGAGCTTCACGGCGTCCGGACCGGCCTGCAGCACCTGCGCCAGCACGGCCGGCACCAGGAAGGTGCGGTTGGCGCCG
>NZ_JAOPWR010000492.1 GCF_025965585.1 Pseudonocardia sp. | reverse complement strand
GCGGCTCGACGTGAGGACCGGTGTGCGGTGGGCGTGGCCGAGCAGCCGGGCGGCGGCGGACTCGACGTCGGCGTAGGTCGGTGGGATCACGCCCGCCATCCTCGCGCTCAGAGCCCGTCGACGGACGTGGTGGTGTCGGCCACGATCTGCTGCTGGGCTTCGGCGCGGCCCGTGCCGGCTCGCCATCGCCGGACTGCGGGCCGTGGTCGCCCGATCGGACCTCGGATCGGGAAAGGCGAGCCCGGGAACGGCGGAGGCCGGGTCCGTCCACGTGGACGGACCCGGCCTCCGGGGTGCCTCGGGTCAGCGGCGGACGGAGCGACGGCCGTACAGGTTCGCGGTGAGCACCACCAGCACGGCGGCGACGATCACCTGAATGATGATCTCGATCCAGGGGATACCGCCGTTGGCGTTCGCGTACCCCATGGCACTGGCGATGAAGGCCCCGATGAAGGCTGCCACGATGCCGACCACGATGGTGAGCCAGATCGGGATGGGCTGCCTACCCGGAACGACCAGCCGGCCCAGTGCTCCGATGATCGCGCCCACGATGATCGCGCTGATGATTCCCGTGATGGTCACGGCTTCCTCCAGTTGAGTGCCCCGGGGATCGCACGTGACGATCCGCTTCCAGGGAGTGCCCGGACGAAGCTCCTTTCACGCCGTCGTCACGCAAACGTGACCCACTTGCGCCGAACAGCCCATCGGCTCCGACCCACGGGAGGACCCGGTCTGTCGCCCGGATCACTCCATCGGCGGTGCCGCCGGCGGCGCCACGTAACCTTCGCGCGTGCATTTCCTTCGCATGTCCTGCTGCGGCTCGTCGTGGGTCGGTGTCGAGCGGGCTCACTGCTGCCTGCGCACCGGCGGCTGCGGGGGCGTCTTCGACGACATCGAGCTCTGGGACGGCCACCGCACGGAGGGGGCGTGCGTCGACCCGCGCTCCCTGCAGCTCGTGCAGACGAAGAACGGCATCTGGCTGCGGGCGCTCGACCGCGCGGGCGGCTGACCGACGAGAAACGCCCGGGCCCCTTGACGGGGACCCGGGCGTCGACTCTGGCGGAGGATGGGGGATTCGAACCCCCGAGGGCTTGCACCCAACACGCTTTCCAAGCGTGCGCCATAGGCCACTAGGCGAATCCTCCAGCGCGACGAGCATAGCCGGGTGGTCGCGGCCGCTCGCGGGGGCACTATGCTTGCCCACGGACCCCGCGCGGCGTCCATCCTGTGAACTCCCCCAGGGCCGGAAGGCAGCAAGGGTCAACGGGCTCTGGCGGGTGCGCGGGGTCCGCCTTCGTCTCTCCCCTCCCACCCGCTTGTCGGTGGTGGTGGGTAGCCTCGCGGCGTGGCATTGGCTCTGTACCGCAAGTACCGCCCGGCCAAGTTCGCCGAGGTGGTGGGGCAGGAGCACGTCACCGAGCCGTTGAGCACCGCTCTCGCGGCCGGGCGTATCAACCACGCCTACCTCTTCTCCGGCCCGCGCGGCTGCGGCAAGACCTCCAGCGCGCGCATCCTGGCCCGCTCACTCAACTGTGTGGAGGGACCCACCCCGGATCCGTGCGGGGTCTGCGCGTCGTGCGTGTCGCTCGCGCCCGGCGGCCCGGGCAACATCGACGTCACCGAGCTCGACGCCGCGTCGCACGGCGGTGTGGACGACACGCGCGAGCTGCGCGACCGCGCCTTCTTCGCCCCCGCCGAGTCGCGCTACCGCGTCTTCATCGTCGACGAGGCCCACATGATCACCACGCAGGGCTTCAACGCGCTGCTGAAGATCGTGGAGGAGCCGCCGGAGCATCTCGTCTTCGTGTTCGCCACCACCGAGCCGGAGAAGGTGCTGCCCACCATCCGGTCGCGCACCCACCACTACCCGTTCCGGCTGATCCCGCCCGGCACGCTGCGCAAGCTGCTCGAGGGCATCTGCGCGGAGGAGGGTGTCACGGTCGCGCCGGCGGTGTACCCGCTGGTCATCCGCGCGGGCGGCGGATCGGCCCGCGACTCGCTGTCGGTGCTCGACCAGCTGCTCGCCGGGGCCGGCCCCGAGGGCGTCACGTACGAGCGGGCCGTGGCGCTGCTGGGCGTCACCGACGTGTCGCTGATCGACGACATGGTCGACGCGCTCGCCGCGTCCGACCGGGCCGCGGTCTTCGAGGCGGTCGACCGTCTCGTCGAGGCCGGGCACGACCCCCGGCGTTTCGCCTCCGACCTGCTGCAGCGCCTGCGCGACATCACGCTGCTCCAAGCCGTGCCGGAGGCGGTCGACCGGGGGCTCGTCGAGGCGGCCGACGACGAGCTGGCGCGCATGGTCGAGCAGGCCGGGCGGCTCGGCGCGGCCACCCTCACCCGCTACGGCGAGATCGTGCACGCCGGGCTCACCGAGATGCGCGGGGCGACCGCGCCACGCCTGCTGCTGGAGCTGCTGTGCGCGCGCATGCTCCTGCCCGCGGCCACCACCGCCGAGCCGGGCCTGCTCGAGCGGCTCGAACGGCTCGAGCGTCGCAACGACATCGCCTCGGGCCCGCTGCCGCCCGGCGAGGCCGGGGGCGACGCGCCGCCGCCGCGGTTCCAGCGGCCCAGTGCCCGCGAGGAGCAGGAGCCCGCCGCTCCTGCTCCCGCCGCTGACGTGCCTCCCGCACCGCATGCGCGCAGCGACGAGCGCCACGCGCCGAGGAGCGCCGAGGACGACAACGGGTCCGTCGCGGCCACACCGCAGACCGCCGCGGGTGTGCCGGAGGCCGCCGACGCAGGTTCGGATCAGCACTCGGCCGGCCCGTCCGGCACGGCGCCGGCCGCGCGCCAGGACGATCCGC
>NZ_JAOPWR010000237.1 GCF_025965585.1 Pseudonocardia sp. | reverse complement strand
TCGGGATGCACGTCCACCGGCACCTGCTGCACGGCGGGGATGTCGGAGTGCGGCACGAGCACCGCCCGCATGCCCGCGCCCTTGGCGCCGCTGATGTCGTCGTAGGGACGGTCGCCCACGTACACGCAGCGGGCCGGGTCGGTGGCGCCCACCGCGTCCATCGCGGCGCGGAACGCCGCGGGGTGGGGCTTGGTGAAGGGCAGGTCGCTGCTCCACACGCAGGCGTCGAAGAGGTCGAGCACGCCGTCGCGGCGCAGCCATTCCTCGTGCCAGTCGCCGGGCCAGGAGGTGGAGGAGAGCACGCCGAGCCGCAGGCCGCGCTCGCGCAGCGCCGTGAGCATCGGGGCGGCCTCGGGATCGGTCACCGTGGCCTGCTCCCAGAACGCGCGGTAGGCGCGCATGCCGCCGGGATGGTGCTCGGCGGCCGCGTCGGCCAGCACGTGGGCCACCGTGAAGGCGTCGTGGCTGTCGCGCACCCGCGCCCAGCGGGCGTCGTCGGCGGCCAGCAGCGCAGCAGCGAGCTCGGCGGCCCGGCCGGCGTCGTCGGCGTGCGCGGCCTGGGCGTAGGTGCGCCAGCCCTCGGCCGCGTCGACGGTGAACCACGGGGTGAGCGTGCCGCCCCAGTCGAAGATCACGGTGTCGATGCCTGCGCTCATCCCGCGGCGTTCTCCCACGTCACGACGGCCACCCGGACGTCGTCGGGCCGGCGGTCCAGCCGCACGAGGAGGTGCCGCTCGGCGAGGCGCTCCACCACGCCCTCGCCCCACTCGACGGCCACCACGGCCTCGGCGAGGTCGGTGTCGAGGTCGAGGTCGTCCAGCTCCGCGGCCCCACCCAACCGGTAGGCGTCGACGTGCACCAGCGGCACGCCGGCGCCATCGGGTGTGGGCCGGTGCTCGCGGGCGATCACGAACGTCGGGGACGTCACCGGCCCCTGCACGCCGAGCCCCCGCCCGAGCCCGCGGACGAACGCGGTCTTGCCCGCACCCAGCGGCCCGGACAGCACCACGAGGTCGCCGGCCCCGAGCCCCGCGGCCAGGCGCTCGCCGAGCGCCTCGGTGTCGGCGGTGTCCGGCAGCTCCAGTTCGGTGCCGAGCGGCACCGATGGGGCCGCTGCTGCTGAGCTCGCCGGCTCGCTCACGCCCGCCTCCGCAGCCGGCGCAGCCCACCCCGTCGCTTCGCGACGCAGCGCTGCAGCAGGTCCAGCAATGCCGCGTCCATGGCCTCGGGCTGCTCGAGCATCGGGAGGTGCCCCACTCCGGGGAAGCGCACGAGAGTGGCGTCGGGGAGCTCGGCAGCGATCCGCTCGGCGTGGGAGAACGGGATCACCCGGTCGGCCTCGCCCGCCGCCACCAGCACCTCGCACGTGGACAGGCCCGGGAGCGCGGCGATGCGGTTGTGGCTGCCCACCGTGTCGACGAAGTCGGTGAGCGCGTCCACCGCGTTGGCGCTGATCATCGTGTCCACGAGGTCCACCAGCCACGGGGCCACGCTGCGGTCGCCGTAGGCGAAGCTGCGCGTGATCGACCAGATGAGGTCGCCCGCTATCCGCCGCACACCCGTCACCAGCCTGGGCTGCAGACGCGCAGCGAGCCCGACGCCGCGGACGAGCGGGTTGTTGCGCGAGAGCAGGGCGCCGGGCAGGCCCCCGCTCGCCATCTCCCCCGCCGACGTCGACACCAGCGCGACGCCCACCACGCGGTCGGTGAACAGCTCGGGACGCTGCTCGGCGAGCGCCATGATCGTCATGCCGCCCATCGAGTGCCCCACCAGCACCAGCGGCCCCTCGGAGGCCAGCGCGCGGATCACGGCGTCGAGGTCGTGACCGAGCTGCTCGATCGTGCAGCTCTCTCGCGGCGCCCGCTCCGAGCGGCCGTGGCTGCGCTGGTCGTAGAGCACCACGCGCACGCTCGGATCGACCAGCTCGGCCAGCATCGGGCGCTGGAAGTGCCAGGTGCGCCGGTCGAGGGCGAAGCCGTGCACGAGCACGACGGTCATCGACGCGCGCCCGTCGGCGGGCTCGATCTCCTCGCAGGACAGGCGGACGCCGTCGTCGGCGGTGACCGAGGACGGCTCGCCGGGCGGGACCAGACCGAGCGGGTCGTCGCCCTCCGAGAGCTCCTTGGCGAGGCGCCGGTGGGCGGTGACGATCTGCGAGCGCTTGCGGGCCGCGACCCCGACCGCGACGCCGGTGGCGGCCACCGCACCGGTGGCACCGGCGATGGCGCCCCAGACCTGCGGCCTCACCATGCCGCACCAGCGAGCGTGCGGGTCACGCGGCGGCCGTGCACACCGGTCACCACCTCGTAGTGGATGGTGCCGATCTCGTCCGCCCAGTCCTGGGCGGTCGGCTCCCCGTCGTCACCGGGCCCGAACAGCACCGCGTGATCCCCTTCCCGGACGTCGGCGTCGCCGCAGTCCACCACGATCTGGTCCATGCACACCCGGCCGACGACCGGCCGGACGGCTCCGTTGATCAGTACCCGCATCCGCCCGTGGCGGTTCAGCGACCGCGTCACCCCGTCGGCGTAGCCCAGGGGCACCACCGCGAGCGTCGTCTCGCGCGGCGTCGTCCACTCGTGGCCGTAGGACACGCCCTCGCCCGCCGGCACCCGCTTGGCCAGCACCACGCGGGCGCGCAGCGTCATCGCCGGCCGCAGGGGGCTGTCGGCGACCGGCCGGTCGAGCGGGTCGAGGCCGTACACCGCGATGCCGGCGCGGACGAGGTCGAAGTGCAGGTCCGGGCGGGTCATCGTGGCGGCGGAGTTGGCGAGATGGCGGATCGGGTGGAGCCCGCGGTCGCGCGCGGCCTGCCACGCGTCGGTCAGGAGGGCGGCCTGCCGGTCGAGCGTCGGGTGATCGGGGGTGTCGGCGTGGGCGAGGTGCGACCAGACGGCGACGACCTCGACTGTGCCGTCGCCGACGGCCTTGACCGCGTCGTCGAGCAGGGCCGGCCACTCCTGCGGCTGCACGCCGTTGCGCGACAGCCCGGTGTCGGCCTTGAGGTGCAGCCGCGCGGGCCGCCCGGCCGACCGGGCCGCCGCGACGATCGCCGCGAGGTGCTCCCGGGAGGACGCGGCGAGGTCGACGCCGGCCGCGATCGCCGGCCCGAAGTCCTCACCAGAGAGGTGCAGCCACGAGAGCACAGGCGCAGTGACACCCCCCGCGCGCAGGTCGAGGGCCTCCTCGAGGGTGCAGACGCCGAGCCAGGAGGCGCCCGCCTCCAACGCGGCGCGTGCCACCGCGACGGCGCCATGGCCGTAGCCATCGGCCTTGACCACCGCCATCAGCGCGGCGTCCGGGGCGGCGGCGCGGAGCACCCCGACGTTGTGCCGGACGGCCGCGAGGTCCACGAGCGCCTCAGCACGCGGGGCCCCCGACGGATCGTCCACACCATCCATCCTCTCATCCGGATGGACAGGTACAGGAAGTCCGCGAGCCGAGCGTCACCATCGTGCGGCGATCGCCTCGACGTCGCACCGTAGGTCAGCCGGACCTCAGGGAACGAATGGCGTCCGGGATCGCCGCCTGCAGCGCCGACGCCGGGGAAGGCGCCCCGTTCGCCGCGATCTCGGCCGCCCGCGCGTGCAGGAACGCCGCACACCCCGCGGCCCACCACGGCTCCAGACCGGCCGCCAGCAGCGCACCGATGATGCCCGAGAGCACGTCGCCGGAGCCCGCGGTCGCCGCCCACGAGGTGCTGGCGGGATGCACGAGCGTGCGGCCGTCCGGATCGGCGACGACGGTGGTGTGGCCCTTGAGCAGCACCGTCACCCCGAGATCCGCGGCCGCGCGACGGGCGGCACCGATCCGGTCCGGGCCGACCTCCCCCGCGATGCGCGCGAACTCCCCGGCGTGCGGCGTGATCACCACGGGTCGTCCGCGCAGGCCCGCGCGCAGGTCGTCGTGCTGCGCCAGCAGCGTGATCGCGTCGGCGTCGACGCACAGCGGCACGTCCCGCTCGATCACGGCGGCCAGCAGCTCACGGGCGGCTTCGTCGGTGCCGATGCCCGGCCCGACCGTCCACGACTGGGTGCGGCCGGCGTCGGCGATGTGGTCCACGGCCACGACCTCGGGCCAGTGATCGCGGACGCCGGGCGCCGCGCTACCCGCGAACCGCACCATCCCGCTCTTGGCGAGCACCGCGGCCCCGGTGGCCAGCACCGCGGCGCCCGGATAGGTGGCGGAGCCGGCCGCGATGCCGACCACCCCCTGGGTGTACTTGTCGTCGGTCGGCCCCGGCACCGGCCAGCGCTGCGCCACGTCGGCGGCATCGAGGACGTGGGCGTGCGGCGCCGGCAGGAGCGGCAGGAGCCCGATGTCGACGAGGTGTACCGGGCCGCAGCGGGCCGCAGCCAGCACGTGCACCGGCTTGAGGGCGCCGAACGTGACCGTCGCCGCCGCTGTCACGGCTGGGCCGTCCACCGCACCGGTGTCGGCGTCGACACCGCTGGGCAGGTCCACCGCGAGGATCGGGACCCCGGCCTCCTCGACGGTCGCGACGACCTCGGCCGCCGGAGGGCGCAGCCCGCCGTGCCCGGAGATCCCGACGATGCCGTCGAGCGCGAGGTCGGCGCCCGCGACGGCCTGCGCAACCGCCGTGTCGAAACCTGCGTCCCCGGCGGCGACGATCCGTCCGCCGGACCGGCGCAGGGCCGCGAGACCGGCGGGGTGCGCGCGGTCCGGGGAGAGCAGCACCGCAGTGACCCCGACTCCGCGACGGCGCAGCTCGACACCCGCCCACAACGCGTCACCACCGTTGTTGCCGGCGCCGACGAGCAGCACCACGTGCGACCCGGACACCGCCCCGAGCATCCGCCGCGCCACCACCGCCAGGCCGAACGCGGCCCGGCGCATCAGCGCGCCGTCGGGGGTGCGCTCGAGCAGCACCTTCTCGGTGTCACGGATCTGCTCCGCCGTCCAGACGCCTCTCACCGGCGCGACGATAGGCCGTCGAACGCGGCCGGGTCGTGTCGAGCGAGGAGCCCACTCCCCCGATCGAGACGAATCCCGGGCTCGGACGGGCCCCGGGAGATCCGCAGTACTACGGTCACCGCTGTGACCAGGACCCGCCCGACCCCCCGGCCACCGGCGCTGCGCAACGCCAAGGAGGGTCTCGACGTGCTGTCGCGGCCCGGGCCGCATCCGGTGCTGCGCGGCGACCTGGGCATGGTCGGCATCCCGGGGATCGTCTTCGCGCCGGAGGAAGGCCTCGGTCTGCCCGCCGTCGCGTTCGGGCACGACTGGCTGCAGCCCGTCGAGCGGTACGCCGACCTGCTGCGCCACCTCGCGTCGTGGGGGATCGTGGCCGCCGCGCCGTCGAGCCACAAGGGCGTGCTGCCCAGCAACGCCGGGTTCGCCGCCGACCTGCGCACCACCATCGACGTCTGCGCGGGCGTCCGGCTCGGCGACGGCCGGATCAGCGTCGACTCCCGGCAGACCGCGATCATGGGCCACGGCATCGGCGGCGGCTCGGCACTCCTCGCCGCGGTCGGTCATCCCCGCGTCGCCGCGGTCGTCACGATCGCGGCCGCGCAGACGCGCCCGTCCGCCCTGGACGCGTCCCGCGAGATCACCGTGCCCGCCCTGCACATCGCCGCAGGCAGGGACATGGTGGCGCCGGCCGCCGGGCACGCGGAGCCCATCTCCGCCGCCGCGGGCGGGCCGATGTGGCTGCGGACGCTGCCGAAGGCCTCCCACACGGGCTTCCTCGACGGCCGGCACTGGAGTGACCTCATCCTCGCCGGCCGTCCCGACGCGAAGGTGCGCCGCCTGACGAAGGCGCTGGTCACGGCGTTCCTGCTGACCAAGCTGTGCGACGAGGACCGCGTGGCGTCGCTGGTCGACGGCAAGGTCCCCGGCACCACCCTCGTCACCCGCTGACGGTCAGTCAGCCGAAGGACCCGGACGGCGGCAGCTCCGCGAGCCGCATCCCGCGGTCCTCGTCCACGCGGGTGCCTGCCGTGCCGCCCAGGTGGGCTCCCGGCATGTCGGCGGCGCCGGACCGAGCTGCCCTGTGGGCCGCGCCGTGGAGCGCCGCCAGCGCCGTCGCGAGGACCGGCGGGACGTCTCGAGCCGCAGGGGCGAGCCGGCTGCCCAGCTCCGCGGCGTCGACAGCCGAGCGCCCCAGCTCGCGCTGCAGGAGCGCCGTTCGCCCCGCCCGTTCCCGGCCGTGGACGTCGCCCCAGTCCTCGGCGATCCGGTCGGCCAGCAACCCGGCACGGCGCGCGGCAGCGGTGAGCGTCGCGGCCAGCTCGGAGCACCAGTCGTGGCCCGTGGGCTGCTCCGGCGCGGTCATGCGTCGCGTCCGGCCCGGCGCATGCCGTCGGCCGCCTCCCGGTCGGCCACCTCGCCCGCGGCAGCCGCCTCGACAAGGGCGTCTCCGAGCTCGACGAGCTCCCCGACCGCTCGCCGGAGCACCGTCGCGAGGTGGTCGAGCTCCGTATCGGGCGGACGGGCGGCGAGCGCGGCCTGGAGGGTCTCGGCGAGGTCAGCGGCCTCCCGGGCGTGGAGCCGCAGGCGGTCGGGACGCAGGTGCACCGAGGGCGTCATCCGTCGATGGTGCCGCAGCCACCCCACCGGCCGCGGGCGAACGGGCGAACTCGCCGGCAGGTCATCGCGCGACGGCGACGACCTCCGCGAGCCGGGACGCAGTGGACTGCGCCAGCTCGGTGGTGGGGGCCTCGACCATGACACGCACGAGCTGCTCGGTGCCCGACGGCCGCAGCAGCACCCGGCCCGTGCCGCCGAGCTCCACCTGCGCGGCCTCGACGGCGTCGCGCACCGCGGCGGAGTCGGCGACGGCGGCCTTGTCGGCCACCACGACGTTGAGCAGCACCTGCGGCAGCGGAGTGACCACCGAAGCCAGCTCCGCCAGCGACGAGCCCGTGGCGGCCATCCGCGCCATCAGGCGCAGCGCCGTCAGCAGCCCGTCGCCGGTGGTGGAGTGGCGGGGCATCACGACGTGGCCGGACTGCTCGCCACCCAGGCTGAACCCGCCCGACCGCAGCTCCTCGAGCACGTAGCGGTCACCGACCTGCGTGGTGCGCAGCGTGATCCCGGCGTCCTGCATCGCGAGGTGCAGGCCGAGGTTGCTCATCACGGTGGCGACGAGCGTGCCGTCGACGAGCTCGCCGGCGTCGCGCATCGCGACCGCGAGGGTGGCCATGATCTGGTCACCGTCGACCACGGCGCCCGTGGCGTCCACGGCGAGGCAGCGGTCGGCGTCGCCGTCGTGGGCGATACCCAGGTCGGCGCCGTGCTCGCGCACGGCCGCCCGCAGCGGGCCGAGGTGCGTGGAACCGACGCCGTCGTTGATGTTGAGCCCGTCGGGGGAGGCATGGAGCGCGATGACGTCGGCGCCGGCCTTGCGATAGGTCTCGGGAGCGACGGCGGACGCGGACCCGTGCGCGCAGTCCACGACGACCCGCAGCCCGGCGAGCGGGGCGGGGGTCGCGGCGAGCAGGTGCTCGACGTAGCGCTCGGCGGCATCGGGCAGGCCGCGGACCCGGCCGATGGCGGCCCCGGTGGGGCGCGGGGCCGCCGAGTCGATGCCGGCCTCGACGGCGTCCTCGATCGCGTCGGGGAGCTTGTGCCCGCCCGCCGCGAAGAGCTTGATGCCGTTGTCGGGCATCGAGTTGTGCGACGCGGAGATCATGACGCCGAGGTCGGCGCCGACCGCACCCACGAGAAACGCGATGGCCGGGGTCGGGAGCACCCCGACCAGCAGCGCGTCGGCACCCGCCGACGTCAGGCCCGCGACGACCGCGGCCTCCAGCATCTCTCCGCTCGCGCGGGGGTCACGGCCGACCACGGCGACGGGCCGGTGTGACCGGTCGCGTTCACCGAGCACCCGAGCGGCGGACGCGGAAAGGGCAACGGCGAGCTCCGGAGTGAGGAGCTCGCCGTTGGCCAGTCCGCGAACGCCGTCGGTACCGAAGAGACGTCGCTCGCCCAAAAGATCAGCGCTTGCTGTACTGGGGCGCCTTGCGGGCCTTCTTGAGGCCGTACTTCTTGCGCTCGATGACGCGCGGGTCGCGCGTGAGGAAGCCGGCCTTCTTGAGCGGCGGGCGGTCCTCGGAGTCGGCCTCGATCAGCGCGCGGGCGATGGCCAGGCGTAGGGCGCCGGCCTGGCCCGAGATCCCGCCACCGTGCAGGTTGGCGAAGATGTCGAAGCGCTCGGTCTTCTCCAGAAGCACCAGGGGCTCACGGATGAGCTGCTGGTGGAGCTTGTTCGGGAAGTAGACCTCGAGGGACTTCCCGTTGAGCGTGAACTGGCCCGTGCCCGGCATGAGGCGGACGCGGACGACGGCCTCCTTGCGGCGGCCGACCGTCTGGATCGGGCGGTCGGAGAACACGGCCGGGATGGCCGGCGCGTCGATGTCGACCTCGACGTCGCTGAAGTCGTCGGCGGGCACGTCCTCGACGTACTCGGCGGCCTCGGCCTCGAGGGGGGCCTCCTCGACGGCCTCGACCTCGGGCTGCTCGGGGGTGGTCACGGGCTGTCCTTCTTCCACAGACTCGGTGCCGGCCGCCTCAGTCACTGGGCAACCTGGGTGATCTCGAACGCTTCCGGCTTCTGCGCGGCGTGCGGGTGCTCGGGGCCGGCGTACACCTTGAGCTTCTTGCTCATGGCACGGCCGAGCTTGTTCTTGGGGAGCATCCCCGTGATCGCCTTCTCGACGAGACGGTCCGGGTGCTTCTCGATCATCTCGCCGACGGAACGCTGGCGGAGACCGCCCGGGTAGCCGGAGTGGCGGTAGACGAACTTGTCGGTGCGCTTGTTGCCCGACACCGCGATCTTCTCCGCGTTGATGATCACCACGAAGTCGCCGGTGTCCATGTGCGGCGCGTACGTCGGCTTGTGCTTGCCGCGCAGCAGGGTGGCAGCGTGGGTGGCGAGGCGGCCGAGCACCACGTCCGTAGCATCGATCACGTGCCAGGCGCGGGTGATCTCGCCGGGCTTCGGGCTGTACGTGGGCACGGACCTACCTCGTCAATGTCGTGTGCTCGCCGAGCGCTGCGAAGCCCTCGGGGAACGTTCCTCTGGTGCGGTGGGTGCGGAGGGCGTCGAGCTCGAGCCCGACGGTCAACCGAGCAGAGCCGGTGCGAATCGCTGCTACACGACTCGCCACAACCAACTGGGGGTTTCCACCCGCCGCACTATCGAAGAACGAGGGTACCCGCCGGTCCGGAGCAGGGTCAAAACGCCCCCTCCAACTGCCGGGTGCCCCCGCCCGGTCGACCGCCGACGCTACCTCCAGCGGGCCGCGTTGGCGCGCTCCACCTGCTGGTACCCGTCGTTCGCGGCACCCAGCGCCGCCCCGATCTGTGCCAGCACGGCGGCGATGTCGGAGGCCGCGGCGTCCCACTGGCGCTGCCTGACCTGATAGTCCTCCGCCGCCCGGCCCTGCCAGGTGGCGACCATCGGCGCGAGGAACCGCTTGAGGTCCTCCAGCTGTGCCGTGATGCGCGACGCGGTGGTGGCGACGTCGGCCTGGGCCGCAGCCAGTGCACTGAACGTGACCTTGATCTCGGACGTGGGCATCGTGGCCTCCTCAGCCCAGCGCCGCGGTGATCGAGGACATGCTCGCGGCCTGCGCGTCCTCCTGCTGCTGGTACGTGGCGCGGGAGCCCTGGATGGACTCGCCGACCGTGCGCAGCGCCTCGTTCAGCGCCTTGGCGTCGGCGTCCCACCGGACCATCAGCTTCGCGAACTCGGCCGCGGCGCTGCCCGTCCAGGCACCGGCGAGCGGGCCGAGCTTGCCGCGCAGCGTGCCCAGCTCCCCCTGCACAGCCGCGTTCACCGACAGGACGTGCCCGCCCGCCCTCGCCATCTCCTCCGTCGTCGTGCCGAACCCGTCGACCGTTCCAGCCATCCGGATCACCCCTTCTGCGTGTCGTCCCGATCTCGTGCCGACGACGGTGGCAGGCCGCGCACCGGCGGCGTGGCGTTTCCGCCGGACGGTTCGCGGGTGCGAACGTCAGGCCCGGCGCAGCGAGCCGACCACCACCTCGCAGGCGGCCCGCACCGCCCGTTCCGCGGCGGGCGTGTGCCGGCAGCCGACCGAGAGCTGCGCGTCTTCGTCGAGAAGGACGAACCACGCGACGACCGCCTCCCCGTCGGCCTGTCGGTAGGCGGTGACCGCGCGGCCGGCGACCTGCTCCGCGCCGTAGCCGGACAGCGCGGAGCCCGTGGCCACGGCCGCGTCGTAGGTGGCGCGCAGTTCGGCACGGGCGCGTTCGGGCTCGGCGGCCGCGTCGTAGCCCAGGGGCGTGCGCTCGACCGCGATGAGGTCCGTGGCCTCCGGCGTGGCGACCGGCGTCAGGAGGCTCCGGCGTCGTTCCGGCAGGCCGCCGCTGTGCTCCCAGCCTGCGGGGACGTCGAACCGGTAGCCGTACTGGACGAGGACCCCGGACGGCACTGCCCCCGACGCGTCCGGTGCCGCCCGGAGCAGCTGCCCGAGACACACCAGGCCCGCTGCCGTGGCCAGCGCCGCCACGACACCGAGCACCCTCCGGACCGGACGCCGGTCGCGACGGCCAGGTGGGGGGAGCCACCGGTGCGCGGCCGGGCCGATGGTCGGGAGCGCCCGGTGCGTGGTCGGGTCGGTGCCCAGGAGCCCCCGGGGGGCCCAGGTGCCGAGCGGGCCCGGTGCAGGACGTGGACCGGTCGCGCGAGGCACGGGGGCCGCCGGAGCGTCGCCCGGGCCGGACCGCCCGCGGGTGGTGCCGGGCGCAGGCCGCTGCTTCCCCACGCGAGGGAGGTCCAGCGCGCCCAGCACCGCGGCCGCGTCGGGACGGGCCGCCACGACGACGTCGGCGACGCCCGCCGCATCGAGCGCCTCGGCCAGCAGCGGCGAGCGGGCCACCCCGCCGATGAGCAGAACCGGTGCGGCCCGCACGGCGAGCAGGGACCGCACCAGCGCCACGAGGTCGTCCAGCAGGGGCGCGAGCACGTCGTACAGCTGCCCGGCGTCGATCCCGTCGGCGACCGGCAGCAGCGACAACGCCTCCCGGACGCGACGGGCCGCGGTGCGGTCGGGGCCGAGCAGCGGTGCCAGTGCCGCGTCCATCCGCGCACCGCCCACCGGGCGGCGGCGGCGGGCGAGCACGCGGCCACCCTCGACGAGCGCGGCCTCGGCCCCCGCGCCACCGACGTCCAGAACGAGCCGGGCGGCGAGGCCGGCCGCGGCGACGGGCGCCGGGACGGACATGCCCGGCCACGCCGCGACGCGCTCGGCCGGCCAGCCCGCCGGATGGACCACCAGCAGCTCGGCGAGCGGCGCGTCGAGCAGCCCGGCCAGCAGACCGTGGAGCTGGTCGGGCCGCTGCAGGACGCGGCCCTCCTGCTCAGCGAGGAGCGTCGGCGCACCGGCACGCAGCGGGGCGACCGCGACCCGGACCGTGGAGCCGCCCACCTGGACCGCGACGCGTTCGCCGGTCACGGCGGCGTCACGGCTCCCCCTCCCCGTCGGGCGGCAGCCAGGCCAGCTGCAGGCGGCGGGCCCCGCGCCTGCGGTCGACGAGCGTGCCGCGGCCGGGGGGTTGGGGCGACGGCTTGACCGACTCGACCAGCGCGCCCTCGTCAGCGCTGCCGTTCATGACCAGGCCGGGTGCGGCCAGCTCGCGCAGCCGGCCGAGCAACGGGTCGAACAGGGCCCGGCCGGCGCCGCCGCTGCGCCGGGCCACGACGACGTGCAGGCCCACGTCCTTGGCCTGTGGCAGGAACTCCACGAGCGGCAGCAGCGGGTGCACCACCCCGCCCCCGGGGGCGACGAGGTCGTAGTCGTCGACGAGGACGTACACCTCCGGCCCGGTCCACCAGCTGCGCTCGCGCAGTTGCCGCGGCGTGACATCGGGCCCCGGCAACCTGCGCCGCAGGGACTCGGCGACCTCACGGGCCGCTGCGGCGGTGGCCTCGGGCGTGCTGGAGTAGCCGATGAGGTGCGACGGCGGGACCCGTCCGAGCAGGCCGCGCCGGTGATCCACCACCACGATGCGCGCCTGCTCGGGCGTGCGGGCCGCCACGATCCCGCGGGCCACGAGCCGCAGCAGGGTGGTCTTGCCGCTCTCCGCGTCGGCGAAGCACAGCAGGTGCGGCTCGGCGGCGAGGTCGAGCGTGACGAGGGCGAGCCGCTCCTCGTCCACCCCGATCGGGATGCCCGTCTCGCCCGGCCCGGCCTGCGGGAGCGCGTCGAGGTCGATCCGGTCGGGCAGCAACCGCACGGGCGCCATCGCCGGGCCGGTCCACTCCCCTGCGACGGACGCTACGAGCGCGCCGGCGTCGAGCGCGTCGGCGGTCAGCCGGGGCGCGGCCACCACCGCGGCCGCCCCG